>JBCCSZ010000218.1:0-13804 GCA_039199225.1 Bacteroidota bacterium | reverse complement strand
TCGGAACCATCGACATCGGAAGCTTGAAGCCAGGAAAAGATTCCATCTATGAATTTACCTGGACCATTCTCGATCCAAACATTCACCAAAATTGGGCGACCTGCCTGCTGGCCCGCATTGAAAATTCTGTTGTTGACCCCATCACGGTTTATAAAAATCGGATAAACAATGATGTTTATTTCAATAACAACATCGCGATGAAAAACCTTACCATTGTCGATATGTTGCTGGGGCGCCTTGTGCCGGTAAACGACGTGCTGAGACCAGACGGTAGATATGTGTACATTGGCAATGTTGCAGATGTAGAGGATGATTTTGACTTTGAATTTGCTGTTCCTACCAATATCATTGGTCATCCCATAACGGAAGAGGCAAATGTGAGAATTTACTTTGATGAGGACGGCTGGTCGATTTTTGAGGGTTACGTAAATCGAACCAGGGGCATCCGAGTGGTAGAAGATCGGGTTATTCAAATAATGGAACCCAACGTACAGATTAGAGGTGTTCGCTTCCCAGCGGAAACGAGAATACCCATCTATGTTGGTTTCGAAGCAAGGGGAGAACCCCACCCAGAAAAAACAGAATTTGAATACCACCTGAGTCAATACGAGTCAGGTGAAAATACACTATTAGGTGGAGAGCATTTCCAGATACGAAGAGAGGAAGGAATGCGCAGAACAGTGGTTCCGGGCAGCCAACAACTGGTCGAGGGAATTAACGCTGGGCTGGGAGAGGAGCCACAATTGACTTTGTTCCCCAACCCTGCTCGCCAGTTTGCGATGGTGGACTACCAATTGGGAGAGGTGAAAATGGCCGAGCTGAAAATCTGGAATGCTGTAGGCAGCTTTACGGCGCGCCAGGTACTGGATGTCAATGGTCGACGCAGCCGCATCGACTTGTCAGAATACCCCAAGGGAGTCTACTTTGTAGCGCTGATGTGCGATGGCAAAACTATAGATGTCCAATCTTTGGTGGTCACTGAGTAGGATTCAATGATTTTTTAGATTGTTATTAAACTAGAGCTGTTGACTACTCCTGTCAGCAGCTCTTTTGTGTTATTTACACTTACTTTATTTTTTACCGTATCAGTCAGCAGTAAGTCCGAAAAATTGGTATAGTAACTTCCTGGATGAAGCTATATGCAAGTAATTTTATCTTAGCACTTAGTTGCAGGTACTCAAAAAATCACTTACATTAGCATTCAGTATTAGAATAAAGTAGCCTTATAAAAAAACAGCTATCATCTTCATTTATAGCTGGATGACTTCAAGAGAATGCGTCATTTTAAAATGACTGTTCCCATCTTTTAGATTTTGCTTACAGACGATTTTACAACACCTTCTTTAAAGTAGCCTTCAATAGGAGATAGCTGCCTCTTAAAGAAATTAGCTTTGCAATGTAATGGCTTTGTTGCCATTGGGTGTGTGCCGAAAGTGAATGCTTTTGCACGCTACATGCCCTGCTATTTGGTTTTCAAAAAAACGCTTTTCTGGCCAGGCCAATGCTGGCTTTATATCGCACATCCTAAGATGCTCTTCTTAGGACCTCTATAGGTATGTGTTTTTGTGAGTGAAATTTAAAAACCCATTTAATATGAAAGCTTTCCTGTCTGATTATTTATGGCTGATTACAGCCCCATTTCCGTTGGCTTTTACACGCCATTTTGCGACTTATGACCACACTCTATTTCCCACTAAATCAAATTTCTAAAAATGCTATCCAAAATCAAATCCACTTACTTAATTGCATTATTGTTTTTTTTACCCTTTACCAGTCAGGCCCAAACCGTTGTTGTAGAAGACATGTTTTGGGTCATTGCCGAGAGTGAGAGCGCTCAAAAAGGTCGCTCTGAATACACGAATAGTAAAGCCATCAATAAGCTGTTTGAGCAATATGGCGTATTGAAGTACGATCAAACGATGAGCTTTGCTAAGACACCTAGATTGCAGCAAGTCTATGAAATCCAATGTAACTGCGACATTGAGAGTCTGATTACCGATATGGGAGAACAATTTCCAGAGGACTTTTCCAGCTTCCGCCGAATCGAGTATGAAAACATCGAACTATACGATCCTGCAGATTGGATGTGGTTTGCCCATTCGAACGATTGGTTGTGGCACCTCAAAAAAATCGAAGCGGACAAAGCCTGGGACATTACCAAAGGATGCCCCAGCGTAAAAGTAGCCATCATCGATACGGATTTTGACATCGGGCATCCGGACTTAGCCACCAAGATCAGCCCTCATTTTGATCCATACGATAACCAAGCATATGGTTGTAACCCATTCAATGGCCATGGTACTTCTGTTGCAAGTTATGTGGCAGGTGAAACAACAGAGGTCGGCAATACACCCAATGGCATCCTAGCTTCTGTCGGTTTCAATACCATGATGATGGGATACAAAGCTTGGGCTGGCAATTATCTGCAAAGAGCCTTGCATGCTTCTACGGTAATGGATGCCGACATTCTCACTTCTTCTGCTGGTGGATGGACCTATTGTCCAGACCAAACGGGGACGGATGAACTGGTGGTCAAAGAAATTCTAAACAATGGTACGACGATCATTATGCCAGCTGGAAATGGTGTGAATGGTACACACAATTTCTGTTCTTCCATTGATCCAAATCGCCATTCGGCTTTCTTTCCACTTTCGCCTTACTACGACGAGCGCATCATTTTGGTGACGAGTACTGATAGTATGGATCGGCACAATTATGTCAATGGAAATGGAATTAACCATACCCATTCCCATTACCCGGATGTCGACCTCTGTTCGCCAGGTTATCTGACAATGGCGGCTACACCTGAGAATTGTGGCAGTAATACCTTTCCTTATTACGGTTCTTCTTCAGGAACATCTTTTGCCACGCCGATTGTTGCAGGCGTAGCTTCTCTGATGTATTGTGTGAACTCTTGCATGACGCCATCCTGGTCGCAAGACATTCTGAAAAATACGACGGACCCTGTGATAGATGCGGCTAATTATCCCGACGGTGTCGGAACGGGCCGTGTGAATGCCTACAAAGCTGTCAAAGCAGCCCAAGATGCCTACTCTGGAAAGCTCGATCTCTTCATCAAAGATCGTCCGGAAGACTTTGGCGTATCCGGTGGTTACCACTGGCAAGCAGCCCGCGACAACAGCCCCAATATCTGGGTTAGAAACCAACAAGATGGCTTTGACAATCAAGTGCATCAAGACCCGGAGTACCAAAACTCCACGCCGGTTTACGTTTACGTAAAAGTTCGCAACAAGAGCTGCTCCTGGCCAACAGGCAACGAAAAGCTCAGATTGTATTGGACCAAAGCATCGTCCTGGTCTTCCTGGCCTCAAAACTGGGACGGTAGCCAGCCAACAGTGGGTGACCTGATCGGAACCATCGACATCGGAAGCTTGAAGCCAGGAAAAGATTCCATCTATGAATTTACCTGGACCATTCTCGATCCAAACATTCACCAAAATTGGGCGACCTGCCTGCTGGCCCGCATTGAAAATTCTATTGTTGACCCCATTACGGTTTATCCGGGTCGGATAGACGATGATGTTTACTTCAATAACAACATCGCGATGAAAAACCTTACCATTGTCGATATGTTGCTGGGGCGCCTTGTGCCGATAAACGATGTACTGAGATACCCAGATGGTAGATATGTGTACATTGGCAATGTGGCAGAAGTAGACAATGATTTTGACTTTGAATTTGCTGTTCCTACCAATATCATTGGTCATCCCATAACGGAAGAGGCGAATGTGAGAATTTACTTTGATGAGGACGGCTGGTCAATTTTTGAGGGTTACGTAGATCGGACCAGGGGCATCCGAGTGGTAGAAGATCGGGTTATTCAAATAATGGAACCCAACGTACGGATTAGAGGTGTTCGTTTCCCCGCGGAAACGAGAATACCCATCTATGTTGGTTTCGAAGCAAGGGGAGAACCTCACCCAGAAAAAACAGAATTTGAATACCACCTGAGTCAATACGAGTCAGCTGAGAGTACTTTATTGGGTGGAGAGCATTTCCAGATACGAAGAGAGGAAGGAATGCGCAGAACAGTGGTTCCAGGTGGCCAACAACTGGTCGAGGGAATCAACGCTGGGCTGGGAGATGAGCCGCAATTGACCTTGTTCCCCAACCCTGCTCGCCAATTCGCGATGGTGGACTACCAATTGGGAGAGGCAAAAACGGCCGAGCTGAAAATCTGGAATGCTGTAGGCAGCTTTACGGCGCGCCAGGTACTGGATGTCAATGGCCGACGCAGCCGCATCGACTTGTCAGAATATTCTAAGGGAGTCTACTTCATAGCGCTGATACGCGATGGCAAAACCATAGATGTCCAATCTTTGGTAGTCATGGAATAAAGCAAGGTTTAGTCTTTTTTGAGGATAGAGTTTCTTAAAGCCGTTGGCAGTGATGGACTTTTGATTCATCTACTGTCAGCGGCTTTTTCATGCATTAGTCTAGGTCGAGTGGGGTCCCTTTATTGAAATCTTCTGCGGTGATTGGGCGCCCATTGATGTTGTCGACATCCCAATCTTGGGCGATTTGCCACTGACCATCGACCTTTTGCAAGCGCACGTGAAAGCGAGCATAATGCTCCTTTGTTTCCTCCCCTTCTTTTTGAGTACGTATGCGGTAATAGCCGACCTCATAACCCATGTCGTCAGAATAGAGACGGTGTTCCAAGCGGAAATCAATGGTTTTTTGACTGTCTGTTTTTTGTTGAAAATGCTTCCGGTTGGATTCCTTGTAGGCAGCACCTTGGCGGATACCACTCCATCGGTTGATTCGCAATACGTCATCTGTATGCAAGGCATTGAAGGCTTCCCAATCTCTGCTCTCGTAGGCTTTTTTGAAAGGCTTCCACAGCTGTTTGTTGACCTGCTGCTCGGTGCTCGGGTCGGCGGGTATCTGGCTGTAAATGGGTAGATGACCGAGGAGGCACAAAACGAATAAGGCAAGTGATGGTTTCATATCGATTGATTTTGATCAGCGTTCAATGAAATGGTATTTTAATACGCTCTGCCCACCGGTAGGTATTGCAGTGTTTGCTAAGGAACAGTTGTATTTAAAGGTACAAATATCTTTAAGGATAAATCAAATTTACCTTTTTCTGAAACGGATGAACCTTCTGAGAGGTGTGGTGTAGCAAATGATTATACCATTTAAAGTCTGGGAGGTCATGCAGCGATACATCCGCACACTTTTACTCATTACAGGTTTTTTCTTGAGCATGTTAAGTGCTTCAGGACAGCAGTTGTACCGATTGTCTGGTGTGCTCACAGATGAGTCAGAGGCGGCCATCGCTTATGCAGATGTTGTGCTCTTGCAAGCGCAGGATTCAGCCATGGTGAAATACACTGCTGCCAACGATGGACATTTCAGTCTGGAAGAAGTGGAGCCTGGGAATTATCTATTGCAAATATCTTCTTTGGGATATGAACGCTTTGTGGAGGCAGTAGAACTGAATGGAGATAGCAGGTTAGAGATTCGATTGAGAGAAAATGCCCAACTGCTCGATGAAGTGACTGTAACGGCAGCACGTGATGCCGTGGTGAATAAAAATGGCAATCTAAAGGTGACGGTTGATAACTCGGTATTTGCCGCTCAACCAACTACGATGGATGTTCTTTCGATGATCCCGACTGTCTTGGTGAGCGCGGACCGGACTTCACTGAATGTCATTGGCAAAGGAGCACCATTGATTTATTTGGGCAACCAACGCATCTCAATCGACGAACTGAATGCCTTGCCAGTGGAAAGTATCAAAGACATTGAAATCATCAACAATCCTTCTGCTCGCTACGAAGCCGATGGACAGGTGGTCCTTCTCATCAACCGCAAACTCAACTTTTCAGATGGCATCCGACTAGAACTTTCGGAGACAGCTTCCTTCAAACGCCGCTACAACAACTACACAACATTGAATGCTTCTCTCAAGAAAAATAAGTTGGAACTAAAAACCAATTTTGCCTACAACCAATTACAAATATGGGAGCGATTTGGGTCGACTTTGAAGGTCGAAGACGAAGACTTTTCTCTAGATCAATTGGGGACTACCGTAGGCCCAAGACCACAATTTGTCCTTGGCGGTGGTATCTATTATCAGTTGAATTCAAACGACTACATTTCCATAAATGCCAATTATCGAACCCACACAACCCAAGCCCCCATCCGGTCGACTGCCAATACACAAGAGGGCGGACAACTCAGTCGCATTGAAACCGATACGGACGAATTTGAAAATCGCTCTTTCTTCAGTTCTAATTTTAATTACAACAAAAAACTGGAAAGCATTGGCGTCAACCTTTTTGGAGGCTTACAGTATTCGCGCTACATCCGAGGCTTGGAGAGTGATATTTTTATCCGTGAGGATGCACAGGATTTTGAGCTGCTACAAGTCAGAGATCAAAATTTTCAGATCGACGCCATGGCGGGCCGCATCGATTTGGAAAAGCGTTTTGGCAATGGCCTGAAAGCAGAGGTTGGCACAAATATCTACCGAGCTACGGCTGATGCTTTTTTGGATTTCCAATTTCTTGACCAAGACCGTAAGCTGCGTTCTGACTATCGGTATCAGGAAAACAACTATGCCTTCTACGCCCAGATTTCCGCTGAGACAAAGCGAATGAATTATACCTTGGGTTTGCGGACAGAGACCAATGAAGTGGATGGGCGTTTTGAAGGCGAAGACGAACCTTTGATCGACCGTCGTCGAACCAATTTATTTCCTCGACTCAGCTTGAATTACACGATTGACAGTACAAAGACGCTTTCGCTAAATTATGCCAATGCCATTCGGCGTCCCAATTATCTCAATGCCAGCTCCATCACAACTTTCTTGGCTCCTTCCTTAGAGTATAGTCGAAACGCCAATCTTCAGCCGACGATCACCAACGAAGCCAGTTTGAATTTTCAATATAAAAACCAATCGATTCGCTTCAGCTACTTTGAGCGCCAAAGACCCGTTAATCAAAGCATTGTTTTTGATTCAGAAAATAGGCAGGTGGTTATGTCTCCGGAAAACTTTGATCGCGAGACAGGTTTCAACATCTCCCTGACCAGCCCTTTGAACTATAAGTTTTGGACCATCACCAATTTTGTCATGCTCTCTTTTTCGGAAATCAAAGACCCTCGCGCTGAGGCCATCGGTGCAAAACCTTTTATTTACTTCTACACAGATCATCGCTTTCGACTTCCTCAAAAAATCAATTGGGGCATTAGCTGCTGGGGCTTGAGCGATCAGGAAATTGGCGTTCTAAAACGAAAAGGTTACATCGTTTTAAACACCACTTTGTCCAAGACATTTGGCAATAAGTGGACGGCTGCAATTGCGGTCAACGATTTATTCCGACAACTACAGGTTGTGGAAACGTATCGCTTCAATCAGGTGGATACCCAAAGTAACTTCACGCCGGACAACCGCAACATCGCTGTTTCTTTGCGCTATGCATTTGGCAAAATCTCCAAGTCATCCTATCAAAACAAGGACATAGATGAGCAATTGGATCGGATGAGATAACCAACAGTTATGCTTGTCGTACCCTAAACAAAAGTTTGTACATCACCGGAACGAATAAAAGTGTAATAACGGTGGCAAACAGTAATCCGATCATAATGGCAATGGCCATCGGCTCCCACATCAAGCCGCCACCCAGATAAAGAGGAATCAATCCAAGTGTCGTTGTAAAGGTGGTCAGCAAAATTGGTCGGAACCGTTGAATGGCGGCTGCAATGATGGCCTCGTAGGGTGGACGTTTGTAATCTTCCTCCTCAATCTTGATGCGATCAATGAGTACAATGGCGTTGTTGATGACAATTCCCGCCAGGGAAATGACGCCCAAAAAGGCCATGAATCCAAAGAAAGATTGGAATGCCAGCAAGCCTAAAATCACACCGATTAATCCCAGAGGAATGGTAGAGAGTACAATGAAAGTCTTACGGAAAGAATTGAATTGCCCGATCAACAAAAGCAGAATGATGAATCCGGCCAATGGTAATTTGGCACCGACGGCTCCCATAGCGTCACTGCTGCTTTCGGATTCGCCCCCTAGCTCGTAGGTATACCCATAGGGCCACTGTTGTTCGTCTTCTGCCAAAAAAGGAGACAACTCACTCGTGATGTCGGTTGCCGTATATCCAATTTGAGCGTCGCACGAGATGGACAGGGTACGGTAGAGGTCGCGGCGAATGATTTTGGCAAATTGCCAGTCGGGTAAGATATTTGCCACTTGCACCAGTGGAACACTCTTTCCAGTATTTTGCGAAAAGATATTTAAGCCATTGAGCTGTTGAACATCCAATTCCTGGCTGCCCAAACTACGCATCATAATAGGAATATTGTCTTCCCCATCTCGGAAGGCACCGGAGTTGAAACCTGTCAAAGCTGTCTGCAATGAAATGGCAATGTCTTGATTGGTAACGCCTGCTCGGTTGGCCTTGTCGGGATCGATGTCGATGATGAATTTTTTAATCTTGGGACCCCAATTGTCTTTGATGTTCTTGGTTCCGGCGATGCCGTTGAGCTTTTTCTTGATGCGCTCCGAGATGAGGTATAGTTCTTCCGGAGAGTTGCCCGAAACCCGGATTTCTACATCGCTGCCGCCACCGCCACCGCCGGCCAATAATCCAACATTGATGTCGGCATCCGGAAAACTTTCGAAGCAAAATTTATCCAGTTTTCGAATGACTTCCTCGTTGTAAGAATAATCGCTGGTATTGAGTAGCATATGAGCATAGCCCGAATTGGCCTCTCCTTGACTGTACCCCAAATCGTAAGATTGTGGCCCCTCGGCAATAAAAGCGGTCCAATCGGCAATGCCATTCGGGCGACTGTCATTGGTTTTTAGCTCCTCCTCAATAAAGGCTTCTATCCTTCCAACTACCTCAGCTGTACGTTCGATCTTTGTGCCAAGTGGCATGTTGAGGTCGAGGGTGATGAGGTTGCGATCACTATCCGGGAAGAAGATAAATGGCAAACGTGGGAAAAGCGAAAGAGAACCCACAAAGAGTATGATAATAGAGACGATAAATAAAAATGGGAAACGCATACAAACCTTCAAGATGCGCTCGTAATAAACCATCAGTATATCAAAGATGGATCGGCGCTCTTTGACTTCTTGTTCTCCATCTCCTTCCATTTTAGCAGATTGCTTGACCTTGACACGGATAAAGGCTACCCCAAACATGGTTACCATCGTCATTGCCAGCAACCAAGAAGATAGTAGGGCGATGGTGATGACACTGAACAGGTCACCCATGATTTCTCCCATAACATCCTCCGCTAGGAAGAAGGCCAAAAAGGCGGCAGAAGTCGTCAAAGACGATACCAAAAGCGGAATGACCAACTCACTACAAGAATCAATGGCTGCCTTTCGGGAGGACATGCCCTGCTCCATTTTTACCATGATGGATTCAGATACAACAATGGCATTATCGACCAGCATACCCAATGCCATGATGAGTGCTGCCAGCGATACTTGGTTGAGGCTAATTTCAAAAAAGCTCATCAGCAACAAGGTCATAACCATCGCCATTGGGATGAGACTTGACACCACAAGCCCGGTGCGTAAGCCCAAAAATAACAGCATGACTGCCAATACGATTCCGACTGACTGTAAAACGTTCATCACAAAATCCTGGACTTTCAGGTCCACATACTCGTCTTGTGCAGCGGTTCGTTGAAGGCTCAGCCCCACCGGAAGCCTTGCATTGTAATAGGCGATTCGCTCGTCGACCTTTTCGCCCAGCCGGATGAGGTTGGCACCATCTTTCAAGGCTACTGAGATGACCAAGCCACGCTCTCCATTGATCTTTACAATCCGGTCATTGGGTGTCTTGTAAGCCCGAACCACTTTGGTGATGTCTCCTAGTTCTATGGTGGTGCCTGACTGTCCAACGGGGATCAGCGTTTTTTCCAAATCAGATAGTTGCTCGAAATTACCCGTAGGTTCTAGGACGATTCGTTCATCTTCCATGCTGACCTGGCCGCCCGAAAATACGATATTGGTTGATCCGATGATGTTTTGCAACTGCCCGGCCGTCAGACCGATGCCCGCCAGTTGGGCATTGTCGAACTCCACATAAATCTGTTCTTCTTGAATACCACCAATTGCCACCTCGGAAGCATCTTCTAGTTTGACGAGATCGTCGCGAATGTCCTCAGCGTACTGCTTCATTTCGTAATAGGAAAAACCATCGCCGCGTAGCCCCAGCATAACGCCATAAACAACCCCCAGGCCATCGTCTTCCACGTTAGGACCCTTGATACCCTCTGGCAGATCCTCGCGGATGCCATCGATCTTTCGGCGGAGTTTATCCCAAATAGGTTGAAGGTCTTCCTCCTTGATGTCCGGCGTCAGTTCGACATTTACGATGGACAGGCCCGTTCTAGACTCGCTGGTCACGGTTTTCAATTCGGGTAATTCCTGAGCGAGCTTTTCGATTTTATCGGTGATGAGTTCTTCAACCCGCTCGGGAGAAGCCCCCGGAAAGTTCGTCACGACGCTACAGACGCGAATGGTGAAAGGCGGCATAGCATCCCTGGAAAGATCACTGTAGGCTGCCAGTCCAAGCCCTAGGATAACGATCAAGATCATAATGGTTACCCGATTGTTGTCGATGGCTATTTTGGTGAGATTCATTTTCGTTTGTTTTGAGTCGGATTGTCTGGCAACCCGAAAATATTAGATTCACTCTTCCATCAATTTGACAGTCATCCCGTCCAGTAGTGATTTTAATCCAGCGGTCGCTACGAGGTCTCCTTCACTGAGTCCTTTTTTGATTTCAAATCCTTCAGGTAGCAAGCTGCCAATTTCTACATTCGTTTTTTTGACGGTAAACTGATCACCATTTTTCTGTAGCAAAAAAGCAAAGCGTCCATTTGGGCCTTCTCCGATGGCCTTGGCAGGGGCGATCACCTTGGGTGTTTGCTTTTGCCTTTCCAAAGAAAAGGTTACGTTGGTAGCCATACCGGGCCGAATATCCGGGCTGGGCTTATCGATTTTGACGATGACCGGATAGGTAGAGGCTTCACTAGCGCTGAAAGCCACCTCGCTGACGGTCCCTTTGAATACCTGTCCGGAGAGAATGGAGAAGCGAATGTCTACTTGCTGGCCCTTGCGAATTTTCGAGATGAATGATTCAGGTATGCCGACCCGAACTTCTGGCTTGCCGGCTGCATTCAAAACAGCCACTGGTGTACCGGAGCCCACTAGCTCGTTTTCTTCCACATTGATGGCCGTTACGATGCCATTGAACGGGGCGGTGAGGCGAGCGTAGCTCACTTGATTTTTAGCGCCCTGTACCTGCTTACGCGATGCCGTAACCTGGGCCAATGCTGCTTCGTATTGGGACTCGGCTGCCTCGTAGGATGCCTTGGCTTGTTCGTATTCGCTGAGTGGAACGCTGTTGTTTTCATACAATTTTTCGACCCGCTCATAGGTCGATTTTGTGGTGACCCTTTGCGTTTGGGCGGACTTGATTTGCGTCTCGGCATTCTTCAATTGAGCGACAGCCTGGTCGTATTCAATGGTATAATCGATCGCATCGAGGGAGGCAATGATCTGGCCGCGCCGGACTTTATCCCCTACTTTTACTTTGAGGCGGTTGATGGTTCCGGATACCTTGAAGCTGAGCTTGACTTCTTCGCTGGATTGGGAGACGCCTGAAAAAGTGTTGGAAGCAGAAGAACCCGTCTTGATGACCTTGGCGTGGCGAATGGGGCGGATGATCTTTTCTGCAGGAGGTGCTTGTTTCCCACCGCAGGAAAGGAGCAAAAGCGTGCAAAGCAAAAGCGTAAAGCAACGATATTTCATAATGGCTAATTTTCAAAAAGGATAAATGAGGCTTATTCGTTTTCGAGCATGAAAGTGGTAAGGCGATCGAAAAAAGCAGCTTGCTGGGCTGCACTTGACAATTGGTAGTAAAAACCGATCGATCGCTCCAAATCGAGGAAATCGAGGATGAATTGATAGCCAGCATTGGCCGCCCCCAATTCAGTCTGAACCCTGGCATTTTGTGCATCGATGAGGTTGGTAACGCTGACCAATCCCTGCGAGTAGGAATCCTGTACGATGTCAAAGTTTTCATTGGCTGCAGATAAAGCTTCCTTGTATTGGTCGACTCTGAAGAAAGAGGCGCTGGCCGTTTGCAAGGTAGATCGTACGCGCAGCTCCAATTGGTTGCGTAAATCGGTTTGTTGGTATTCGATCTGTGAGATGTTTAGCTCTACAACCTCCTGGTCGAAACGCCTTTTGCCTCCTTGAAAGATGGGATACTGAACGGCCAGACCAAGGTTCCAGGAGGGTTCTACCTCTTGGGTAGGAAGGCCAGGCGTTTCGGTGACATCCCAACGTTGGAAAGTGTAGTCCCAGCTTCCGGATAGCGCAAAGGAAGGTAGATAAAAGGCTCGCTTGCGGGATTTGAGGAGCCGTTGCTGTGCTGCGAGCGAGGCATCGATTTGTTTGAGCTCAGGCAATTGATCGAAAGCTTCCTTCACTAGGAAATCAGCGAGTTTTTCTAGCTCCCTTTCATTGTTGATGTTGTCTATCAGTCGTTGGTCGGTTACTATGAGCAATTGGTTTTCTGCACCGATGTTTTCTGTGCGAAAATCTTCGTTGACGGGATGGTTTAAAAACTGGTTGAGGGCATATTTGGCTTGCTCAAATCGAGCCTGTGCGTCGTTGAGGTCGATTTTAGCCAAGGCCAGCTCAGACTTCCAGCGGTTTAGGTCGGTTGCCCCCGAGTAGCCTACGGCGTCCTTGGCTCGGGCGATGTCTAGGTTGTTTTTGGTGACACTGACATTGGATGCTTGAATCTCCATGAACCTCTGAGCCTGCAAGACATTTAAAAATGCCTCAGCTGCGTCAGCGACGACGTCCAGTTGGTCGGTTTGCAAGCCATAAGTCTCTCCTTGTTGCAACAGCTTTTGAATGGCTACATTGGCCAGGGCCGGTTCGGCATAGACCAATTGGGAAAGGGAACCACCAGCCGACCAATTGAGCCGTCCTCTGGTACCAAAGGAGTTTTTGGCCGAGTTGGGGTCGAGCAGCGAAATCACCGAGTTGGCATCCAGCTGTGGGAGCAGCTCCGACTGGGCTAGATTGACCTCTTTTTGAGCCAGCAGAGGATTGATTTGGCTGACCTTGAGGCTTAAGTTGCGATCCAGCGCCTCCATGATGACCGTCTGTAGACTCAACACCCGATCGGTTTCTACTTCGCTGGCATTGAGTAGGATGGCTTCCGATACAATGTCCCAATTGGGGTAGGTGCCTACTTTGCGGACAGTATTCATATTGATGATGATCGATTCTCCAAAGGTGTTGATCTTTACGGGCAGATCGGCTGCGTTTTGACCATCGACAATCTTGAGAATATCTATGGCGAGGCGGCGTGGTATTTTGGCCAGGTTGGCTTCTGACTCGTAGCCAGCCAGGGCGCCAATTTCAACCATAGAACCGCCGAGTAGGGCAACAGAAGGCAATTTCTTATCTGCCAACTGGTCGAGAAACTGTTTCATTTCTGCCTCTCCAAGTTCATCAAAAAGTGGCATTACGTAAGCTGCATCCACCTCCGAAGGAATGGCCGATGTAGTTGCGCTTGCGTTATTTTGTGCCTTTATGACTGTAAAGCGGGTATTGAGGCTGTCCAGAGCTTGGGTGAAGATTTCATTAAAATTGGGGAAGATCTGATTGAATTCTGGTGGAACGATGATTCCGACATTCTTAAATGGATAAATGCGATAGAGAATGTCAAGGTCTTTTTTGAAAGAAAAAGGCGATTGGATGTAAGAAAAATTGTTGATACC
>JBCCSZ010000217.1:0-13813 GCA_039199225.1 Bacteroidota bacterium | reverse complement strand
CCAGTATTACACGCACTCAAGACCGCCAATTCGGCATCCAGCTGTAAGTTGTATAAATCACTGTTGGATAAATAATCGTCGGATAAGTATATTTTATTGAACAGCGGATCGTCTTCGTCGACGCAGGCATGTGTAGCCATGTGAATGATGCGATAAGAACGGGCATTCTGCTCAAAGTTGTTTTTGTTGGCTTCCTTTGCAAGGAATTGAGCGCCGTTGAAGAGCGCGCCAATGTCCATCACCTCCTGTTGACTACACTGAAGGCTATACAATTTGTCAGAAGTACAACTGCGGACGCCTGCCACTTGTCGCTCGCCAAAGGAGGGTGCAAAGCCAATATAGTCTCCTTGGAATTCCTGCTTTCTAGCTTGTTGGTTGCGGTGCCACAAGGTGGCGGAGTAGTCGTAACTTAAGGTATATTTTTCCAATACATACTCCAAGTGGCGAAGGCCATATAGTCGCTCGTCTTCCGGGGCAGCTTTCGTCAATAAAAGATCGAATGGAATGTAGTTCAAGCGATCATCTGGAATAATGGTGAGTGACTGAGATGCTGCGTTGATACTGCGAAGGGGTTCTTCCAAAAGAAGTTGAAAAAGCCGATGAGCCGATTGGGTAAATTGTTGGTAGTTGGCCATCAGCTCATTTCCGACGGGTGGGCGAATCAAACTAGGGCGCAAACGGTCGATTTGATCCATGACCTCTTGCTCTTGTTCAATGATTTGTACATGGATCTCATCGGGTGTGATGGTAAATGCATAGAGGAGATCATTGCCTTTGAAATATTCTAGTAGGACCTGATTATTTTCGTTGAGTTGCCTTTGTAAAGTTGGAAGGTCTATGGGGTCGTATTTGTATTTCAGCTCGAAAAAGCGGGGATAGGTTTTTTCAATATAGCTGGTGAGCCGATCCAGTTTGCCTTCTAATTGAAAGAGGCTTTCTTGCCATTTTTTGATGCGCTTACTTTGAGCGTTGCCTTTTTGTCGCTGTTCTTCCCGTATTTTTTTTTCGTAGAATGCGATTTCCAGGCGAATTTCTTTTTCGTTGCTCAGGAGGCTATCTGGCAGACCTTTCCAACCTTTGGCAGCCTGCTCGTTGATTGCTTCGAGTAGTAAGAGTGCTTTGTTGCTTTCGGCATAATAAAAGGCATTGTCGAGGTAGCTCTTTTCCTCTGTGAGATCGTATAGGTCAAGCGCTGTTCGAATAGCGCCCTCGTGAACAGCTATGGATTTTTCAGAAAGTATATTTTTAGCCTCGATGGTGATGACCTTTTGCCGTAAGTTTCGAACCAGTTGAGTTGCAAGCTTGTAATGCGCCTGAGCGCTTTTTAGGTGTATGATGTCTTTTTGATCCTCATACAATGAATATAGGACCTGGGCTTTTCCTGCCAACAGCAGTAGCATATCCTCCCGGATGAATAGGGCCGCAGAGTCAGGTATTTGCAAAAGCGATTGGTCGCTCCAAGAAGATGCGAAGACTCTCAGACCACTTTGATAAGATTGGAGTGCCTGTTCTTTTTCGTTTAGTAAGTTGTGTACTTCTGCTATTAGGTTGTACCTCTTTGCAATTGTAGTAGGAGAGTTTTTTGTCCGTAAAGTAACATCCAATGAACGTTGGTAGTAGGCAAGTGCTTCGCGATAATTTTTTTGTGCTTGATATACTTTCCCGTACAAGTAAAGGGTTCTTGCCTTTCGATATATTTTATCATTGGGTTGCAATACATGGGCCTTGTCAATAAAGTAAATTGCTTTGGAAGGATTGTCTTTTGCCAGCCAACACTGTGTCAACCCTTGATAGTTGTAGATGTACCGACGACGGTATTGTGCATTTTCTTCAGGCGAATGTTTGCGGATGATTTCCAGGCTAGCTTCATAATAGCGGATGGCTTCATCGATCGCACCTTTTTTGAATTGCCAATGTGCAATATTGCTCAAAGTTTGTGCTCTACTAAAAATGCTAAATGATGAATCCGTCAATTGAATGTCTCTTACCTTTTGCAAGACCTCTATACTCTTGGGGAAATCTCCCATCATGCCGTGGGAGTTTGCCAAATTGTTGTAGAGCAAAGCGATATTGGGTAAATCGAATTTTTGCCTTTGAATAACTTTTAAAGCATCATTTAGTATTTCTGTGGATTTTTCAAGATTGCCAAGACTGTAATAATAGGCATTGATGTTGTTGACCGAATTGATGGTGTAGGGGTGAGAAGGCGACAGGTGTTGCTTCGCTAATTTGTAGGCGCTGAAAGAATATTTCTGATAAGGCTCAAAATCATCATTGAAGTAGTAAGTCGAGGCCAATGCATTGGTACAATTTACAACACCTTCCCAAGCCTTTCCTTGTTGATATACTTCCTTCGCCTGTTGAATGTAGATGATGGCGCTGTCTTGGTTTTGATCGAAAATAGCGACAGCCTTTCCAAATAGTGCATCTCCTTTCTTAATGGCCATTGTGTCGGCAGTTGTAGCAGAAGCTTGCTGCGCCGCGATTGGTCTTGCAATCGCTAAGGCTAGGAAAAGTAGAAGAAATATTTTTTGTGTTTGTATCATCTTTGAATAACTTCAGTAAAACCTGGAAATAGAAGAAGTCGATGCTCGACTTCTTCTATCTTCGGACGAAGCTTATGGCTTAACGACTTTGTAAGAGCGTTGCTCGTCGTTGTTGAAAGTCGCTTGGATAAAGTACATACCGCTCGGAATATCCGAAGTATCCCAATTTATTTGTAGATCATCATTGGCACTTCCGGATTGCCATTGTTTCACGATCTGTCCGTTCAAGTTAAAAAGTGATACGGATTTTGGCATTGATTTGTTGTCGCCAAAACGAATTTGCAAGTTGCTGGTAAATGGATTCGGTGTAATACCTAACTCAGAACTAACAAAAGAAGTATTGATATTGGTATTGGTCGTTCTGGAAAGCGGTACATTGCCTGCTGGACCTTTGGGTAGATCATTGGGCAACTCGCTACCAGGCTCGTGATGTGGCGTAGCACATTCTTGACAGACGAATGTCCAATTATCAGAAAAATGCGCTAGGTCTGCGGCTTCGCAATCTGCATTAGGTGTATTGGGGCAGTAAGGTTGTGTTTCGATGAAAACTCTGCAGTCAAAAATTTCGCCTGGACCCGTATACTTACAAATGGGATAATCAATATCTCCGGAAGTTATGATTCTCATGCTCCAATTGGCAGGAACAGTTGTACCTTCCCCTTTGCACCAGCCAGGGCTCAGCGTTACCTCCCAGGAATAAACATACTCACCAGCGAGCGTCTGACCGTAGTACTCAAACTCTGTCAAATCGTAATAGTGTGCCTCTCCATTCAGGATGATTTCTACAGCCATTGAGTCGTCTACCTGCGCTGGGAATGGAAGGACTGCCCGTGGCTCTTGATCTGCGGTGAACTGTTCGAGATTGGCTACCAGAATGCCAAAGGTGATGTCTGTTTCGTTACAATGAATAATGCCATTGTCGGGAAGTTCATGTCCAGAACCGGCATCTGTTCTAATAGAAGTGAGTAGTGGAAGCCAATCTCCTCCGCCTCCACCATCCGTAGGCACGGTTTGAGCAAATAGATTATTTACAAAGAAGCCAGAGCAAGTCAGCAGCATTACGAAAATCAGTAATTGCTTTTTCATAATTGTTTGGTTTGATTAAGTGATTAATTATTCCCTTCCGGGAACAAGGTGGAATTTTGCAGAAAAAGCAAATCGAGTGGAGGAATACATACAACAGGCCAGACCCCGTTGTAGGGTAGGTATAGCAATGCCACATGATTTCACTCTTTCTGGACCTTAATACCATTTTTTTTAAAAGGTAACACGAGCGCTCTAGAAAGGGGCCAAAAAAAATATAAAAATTGTAATGGATGATGAACGCGAAGGGTTCTTTGTATCACTTTGTTTTCCTCAGACGATGGATTCTTATTTTTTGTCTGAATTTTCTACAGTATATAGCCGAAGACTTCAAAGATAAAGAATATTTTTCCGCTTTGTAAGTCGCACAATGTTTTTACGTTAAAAAATACCGTAAAAGTGTTAGTCGATAGGCGTATTCTAAAACCGTCCTAATGCAAAAGTACCTTTCGGCAATGCCAAAAGGTACAAAATTGGAAAGAGTGAATCACTAATAATAAGGCATGCCTATGCCTTGTTTGCTCTCGATGTAGATGGAAGTTCCGAAAATGTTACACCATGCATGGGCAAGCATGGGGATTGCTTTTCATATGTTTATACCGGAAATTCTTAAAACGTAACATTCCCTTTTAGAAGAATATAGATTAACTTGTGGCGCTGTGATTGAAAAAGGCGATGGTTTGCTACACAACTTCCACATGTTCAGTTGTTTGGTAATCTTCGTATTGAGTAGCCGCTTGAGTAATTCCCTGAATAGTAAAGTAAAATATTTTAAGCCGAAACAGTTACCTTTTATCTGTAGAGCGTATTAACTCCTGAACAACTACATGGACAAAAGTACTGATGAGCAAATAATTGAAGGCTTGTTGTCTGCCGATGTGCGAGAGGTCGACAAAGCGTTTACCGCCCTGTACCAACAGCACTACAGCCTGATTGAGTCTTTTATTAGTCGAAACAGTGGAACGGCTGACGATGCGGCCGACCTGTTTCAGGATGCGCTTATCGTATTCTACAATCGGATCAGAGAAGGCCGCCTAGTACTCAATTGTACGACTCGGACCTACCTATACTCCGTTTGCAAAAATCTGTGGCTCAAAAAATTGCGGAGCCGCAAAAAACAAATCATCTTTTCGGAAGACATCAGTGAAATCCAACTGGCCGCCGAGGAAACCGATATTTTAGCAGACACAGACGAGGACAGAAAGATTGGTAAGCTATTCAGTCAATTAGGTGCGGATTGTCAGCGCATCCTGACCTTCTTTTACTTCGATCGCCTTCGAATGAAGGAGATCGCAGCCAAAATGGGGTTCGCCAATGAACAAGTAGCCAAAAATAAAAAGTCTATCTGCCTTAGTCGTCTACGAAAAATGGTCAAAGACCAGCAGATCGACAAGGATCGATCTTAATAGCAAAAGTACATTTATTAAATTTGGGACATGGAAGACCCGAAAGATAACATTATAGACCAATATCTGATGCACCAACTCGACGACGAATCAAGGCACAAATTCGAGCAGCAACTGGCGGCAGATTCCGACCTGGCAGAGGCTGTCGAATTGCGTCGCATTCTCGTAAGAGGCATCCGTACGCAAAGTCGCGATCAGCTCAAACAACGATTGCAGCGCATCCACCAAACGCATCAGTCTTCCTCCAAACCAAAATCCCGTGGATTCCTTTACATCTTAATAGCAGTTGGACTGATAGCCGCCATTTTGCTGGCCCTATTCCTACTGCGTCCGGCCCCTCCGGAGCCAGCCAAACTCTATGCGACCTACTACCAACCCTATCAGGTAACCCTCGGCAGCAGAGATTTGAACAGCGATTCGCCACAAATAGCTCAGGTAGAAAGTTTGTACCAAAGCGGCCAGTACCAGGCTGCAAAGTCCCTTTTTGAAAGCCTCCTAGCTGCAGACCCCTCCAACGGCATGCTGCAACTCGGACTGGGTATCTGCCAACTCGAAGAAGGACAGTTGGAGCCGGCCACCACCACCTTTCAAGCCATCATTGATCAAAACAATCCTCAATTCAAAGACCAAGGTCGCTGGTATCTGGCCCTGACCCTAATCCGCAGCAATCAAGCGGAGCAAGCCAAGTCGCTACTCGAACAATTGGCTCAAGACCCCGATGCTGACCACCATCGCGATGCTCAAACCTTGCTTCAGGAGCTGCGCTGATATGCCTTGGTCTTCCTCATGCGAAAGCGAAACATCCACCAGCCTCCAATAGCCACCACTAGTATCGATAAGGCCCACAGGGCTGGGGGAGCTTCAGACTTTAGTCGGATGGGGCGAGCGTCCCCAAACTGTAGAAACGGACCCCAGTAGTAAGGATGCGCCAGTGCCTTGGAGGCTTGTGATAAATATTTGAGCTTGGCTTGCCGGAGCGCCTCGTCCTTTGAGCGGCCCGCTTTCAACTCCTGATAAAAATACAGCATAATGTCTGATGTGGCACAGTCGTTGACCGCCCACATGCTCATCAAAGTACTGTTGCAACCCGCTGTCATAAAACTCCTGGCAAGGCTCATGACGCCTTCTCCCTTGATGAGTTTTCCCGAGCCCGTGTTGCAGGCACTAAGGACAGCCAGTTCGGCATTGAGCCGCAGATTGTTTAGGTCGATGCCCGAGAGGTGGTTGTCAGACAAATAAATTTTGTTGAGCATGGGCGTGTGCTCGTTGGCGCAAGCGTGTGTGGCCAAATGGATGATGAGATGGTTGACGGCTTCCAGCTCAAAGTTGGTCGTATTGGCCATTTCTCCAAGGAGTGCCTTACCGCCCATCAAAGTGGAAATATTGCTGACTTCGCGGCGATTGCAATGCAATTGAAAGAGCTGGTCTTCTGTGCAGCCTCGGTTTTCTTGCTCGGCATACAATTCGAAATCGGGTGCAAAGCCGATGAAGCTGGCATAGTCTCGTGGATACTTTCGCTCTTGATTTTTACAGAACAAGGTGGCTGAGTAATCATAGCTCACCGCAAATTGCTCGATGAGATAGCTCAGATTGGAAGTGTGAAAATCGGCTGCGGCAGTGGTTGGAACGTTTTGTGATAAGAGCAATTCAAATGGCACATAGTTCAGCTGGTGATCTGGAATGATGATGAGATGCCGCAAGTCGCCGTCCATCTCCGGCAAAGCAAAGGGAAACAAGAGTTGGTACAGCTCGTTGGCAGATGTTGTGTAGGTATGGAAATCTTCGGCTACCAATTGCCGCTTGGCAGGTGCGGTCAGGGTGGTGCGAAAGACATCGATTTTATGGGCCAAAGATTCATTAGACAGCTTGTACAAATCGATGGAGCGGGCATCTACCTTGAAAACAAACAGCAGGGAATCTCCCAAAAAATATTCCAGTAAGGTTGCATTTTTTTGTGCCAGCTTTTCTTGCAGTTCTTCTAAAGGAGGGACGCGCGTGTTGGATTTGAGGGTGTGATAACGAGGGTAATGCAATTCAAATTGACCAATCAATAATTCGAGCTGTTCATTTAGATCGAATATACTGGATTGGAGATTGCGGATGACCTCTTCGGCTGGACTTTCTTCCAGTTGTTTCTCCAGCAACATTTTTTGATAAAATGCTAAATTGATGCGCAAGTCTTTTTCCCTTTCCAGCAAACTGTCCGGAATACCTGCAAAACCACGTGCCGCCTGCTCGTTGAGCGCCTCCAACAACAAAAGTGCTTTGTTGCTCTCGGCTAGATAGAAGGCCGTTTTTAAGTAGGTGGGATCATTTGTTTGTTGATACAGCTCAGAAGCTACCAGCAAAGCACCTTCGTAAATGCCAACCGATTCACTGGCCAGGGTATTTTTGGCCTCTACTGTTTGAAACCCTTGCCGAATGGCCTTGATCAAATCTGCCATGACCAAATAGCTTTTATAAGATGCTTTCAGGTGAGACAAGTGACCTTCTTGCCGATACAACTGCTGCCAGGCTTCTGCCTTGCCTTTTAGTATCTTCAAGGCGATCGATTTGTCGAGCAGCTGGTCGGCTGTCGGGTCAAAAGAAACGGGCTTATTTCGCACTTGTGCCGGACTGAGTTGCAATAAGGCTGCATGGTAATTTTCGAGCGCGGCTGTATAATCTTTTAAAAGAGCATAGGTCTCCCCAGTAGTCAGCAGGATTCTAGCGTTGGTCGGATTGGCAGCCTTTGAAATGCCTTGTGCGTTGAGCTTTAAGGCTAGCTGCAGGTGTTCCAGTGCTTGATGGGGGCGCTGGTCTTTCAAGGCAATTTTGGCGAGTAAATGGTGATTGATCCAATTGCGCCAGGCACTTTTTTGTTGGAGCGCAATTGCTTTATATATCTCCTGTTTGGCCCTGTCGGGTTTTCCTTTCTTCACCCAAATATCGGACATTCCTTGATGAGTAGAAATCTTGCGTTTAACGACGCGCTTATCTGCCGCCGGCAACATATTCAGTATATCGAGGCAGAAGTTGAAATAATACAGGGAGGTATCGTTCTGGCCTTGGTCTTTGTAGATGCGGGCCAAGTCGTGGTAGGTGTAGGCGATCAAGTAGTCGTCCATATCAGGAATGTCGAGTCGATATTCCAGACTTTTGCGGAGGTATTTAATGGCTTGTGTGTAATCGCCCCTTCGGCGATAATTTTTGCCGAGGTTGTGAAAGGTAAAGGCTTGCTCGACTTTGGAGGCATTGTTCAATTCTTTGACACTGGCATCTTGCTTCAGCAGTTCAATGGTTTTATCAAAATTGCCAATCAGGTAGTAATAACCTCCGAGGTTGTTTAGGCTTTCGCCATAATATGGATGTTTTTTTCCCAGATGAATACGGGCCTCTTCAAAAGCGCGTTGAGCATAAGTTTTATACAACTCGTAATCGTTGCGGTAGTAGTGAATGGTACTCAAAGCATTGAGCGTACGGACGGACCATTCCCAATTGGATGCTGTTTCGAAAAGAGGCAATGCTCGCTTCATGGACTGTGCTGCACGATCCATGTCGATGGTAAAAAGCGAATCTGCTTGATGGAACCATTGCAGCGCATCTGTCGACACGCTGTCTGTCGAAGGGGTATACTGGGCCAAGAGGCCCTGGGGCAGTAACGAGAAGCTCCAAAACAGGAGTAGCAGCATGTAGTTTAAAATCCGATTCATAGTATTGCGGATAGGGTGTTACTGAAATAGCATTCAGAACAGATGTATTTGCTTCTATGTCGAAAACCGAATGAAAAGGCTCGTGATGCCCCCCGCAATGGTCTTGTCTTAGCGTGATTTAATGCTGGATAAAAATGGAATTGGGGGCGGCCTGCTCGCCGAAAGGCAGACATCCTCTTTAAAACCCTTTATGCATCGCAGCTTAGGTTAAGTATTAAAACTATTGAACACTAAAGATAAGCCAGTGACCATTGTTCACCGACAAGCAGTCAGTGCTGTTAGAAAGGGATTTTGAAGGTCTGGGCTAGTCAGTTACTTCCGTTGCATCACTTGTTTTGAGCTAACTCAAGCTGCATACTTGCCTGTTCGTAGGGCGAGATCACAGTCTGAGCATAGAGCTAATATAAACTAAGTTGTGGTAAACGAAGGTAAATCGCAGTGATTTTGCGAGAAATCCATGGTTTTATCCTATGGATTGCGGCCCAAATACGGCAATGGAAGGTTGAGAATGGGGGAGTTGTTAAAAAGGACCGGTACTTCCACAAGGGAAGATACCGGTCATAAAGAGCCTGCTAGTATTTAAATAATTTAATCGTTTGATTCGCATCTTTGGCTTCCAACTGTAAGAAGTAGACACCCTTGGAAAGGTTGGCCGTAGGAAGTGACCAATCGGATGTGTGACTGGCCGAATAGCGGATTTCGGAATGAATCAACTGGCCGGAAACATTGTAAAGACGGAATGTTATTTTTTCTGGCTTCTCCGTAGCTGTGGCATTTAGGAGAAGGTATTTATCGAATGGATTTGGGCTGACCGACACGGACAAGGTAGCATCACTGGACTGCAAGCTGGCAGCCATGCGTTTTTTGACTGGCGGAACATTGGTTGGGTTGTCCTTTTCCAGTCCTGCATTGATACATTCTCCACAATAGATTTCGTAGACACCATCTGCATAGGTATGTTCTGCATTGTCACAAGTTGGTGTAGACTCTTTACAGAATGGGACGGTCTCATGGAAAGCGTTACAAGTAAAAATTTGTCCGGAATCTGTGTAGCTACAAACGGGGTAGGGGAGATAGCCACCTCTGCTGTTGAGCGTCAACAAGCTAACGGCCCAGGGTAAGTCAATGGGGTTTTTAGCTTCATCGGGGTCCTGTCTTTTGCATTCTTCAGAAACCTCATAGCTGACGGGTACGGTTGCTTGGTAAATATTGACCGGTCCCTGTAGGCCATCCAGGGTTTCGCTGTAGTCGAAGAGGGTCAACTGTATGGTGTCGCGTAATGTGCCAATGGAGTAGGCCAAAAACATAGGAGGGGCGCCCTGGGGCAGTGGAAAAAGGCCGCTGGTATCTGAACCGACGGGGGCCAGGTGGGCTACATTGATGCGAAAGTCGGTCTCGAACAAGCAGTCGGGACCCAGTGGTTGGCCAGGTGAAAAATCCGATTGATCTTCGTATATGATGGTTGTTAGCTGAGGTAAAACTTTATCTTCTTGTATTTGGTGATAGCCGATGATACTACTGCATAACAGCACAATTTGAAAAGGTAGAGTAAAAGTGTTCATTTTGGTTAGCTTAATGGTGATTGTATTGGATTTGACTCTTTTCTGCATGTTGCTATTTGGCGAGGCCGGAAACAGTCACCCTCTCTGAAAGACACAGAGAAGGTGACACAGAAAGAGTGAAATTTAACAATCTAAAATATAGTTATGGTAGTAATCATACAGTCGTAATAAAGCTGATCAAAAGCATGCGTTGATTAGGTACCATTTCACTCTTTCTGCTTGTTAATAACACGAGATTAGAAAACGTAATGTGAAAAAACTATTTTTTCTTTTTGTTGAAAGATTTTCTTTAAATCTTGCTAAACATTGTTACTTTTTGCTCCCTTATGTTATAAATCAAAGATTGTATGAATGAATGAGCAATCTGATGATTGGATACTTTCCAATATCAAATCTTCCAATAGCTTGGATCGCAACAAGGCCCTAAAACTGGTATACCATCGGTACTATGGTCATATGACAGAATTCGTTCTGCGCAACAGCGGTTCGGAAGTAGAGGCGGCAGATTTGTTTCAGGATGCCCTCGTCGTTTTTTAAACCAACGCTCAACAGCCCGATTTTGCGCTCAACTGTTCAATCAAAACTTACTTGTACTCCATCTGTCGAAACCTTTGGTTCAATGTGTTGAGACGCCGGAACAAAGTGATCAACATGGAAGAGTTGCCGGAGATGCCGGAAGAGGATTTCATCAAAACACTCCTAAAAACCGAAAAACAAATGCTGATTGCCAAAGCACTTGGCCAGATGGGAGATGGATGTAAGAAAATTTTGAGCTTCTATTATTTCGAACGCTTCCGGATGAAAAAAATCGCCCAGCTGATGAATCTGGCCAACGAGCAGGTTGCCCGCAACAAAAAGGCGGACTGCCTGCGAAAACTGCGCAAACTAATCAAACAACGCCCTGGCTTAGAGAAAAATCTTAGATCACCTAACGAATAGGCAAAAATGAAAAATTTAAATGAACATGAAGACAAACTGGATCAGTACCTGTTGAATCGCCTTTCCACAGCGCAGAAAGCAGCCTTTGAAGCAGAGCTACAAGACGATGTGGCGCTGCAACAAGCATTGGAGGATCGCAGAGATATTTTCAAAGGTATTGAAGCTTATCGTCAACAGGAGGTCAAGGCTGAGTTGCAAGCCATCCACCGCCAAATGAGCCAGCCTGCCCCTCGGATACGCCCCAATCGCCGGGTGCTACTGGCCATGGCTGCTGCCTTTGTGGCCCTGGTATTGTCCCTGGCTTGGTTGTGGAACAGTACAGCTACGCCGCCGGCCAACCAATTGGCCGATGATTACTTCGTTCCCTACCAAATGAAAATTGGCCAGCGGGGAGAGGGCCTAAATGCGCAGAAGGCCGAAATCTTAAAAACTTATAGTGAAGAAAACTACCAATTTGCACTCGATAAAATAAAAGCGGCATTGACCACGGACCCCAACAACAGCATTTGGCTGCTGGGAGCCGGCAATTGCTTACTCAAGCTCGACCGCCCCTCGGAAGCCATCGCATTTTTCGATCGCATCATCGACAACCGAGAGCCCTTCTACCAACAGCAAGCCATTTGGTACAAAGGACTGGCCTTCCTCATGCAAGACGACAAGGCGCAAGCCATTACCCAACTCCAACGGCTGGCCTCCGACCCCCGAGCTGATCACCACGAAGAGGCTGTTGCGCTACTGGGTTTGTTAAAATAGACAGCAAGAATTACGCACTTACATTTTGGAAAGACATTTGTTGTATCTGTGTCGTACTTTGACGAATTTGCAGCCAAAAGCGCTCGGCGCTAATCTGCATTGAACTGAATCAAATTATGGCAAAGCAACCAACAACCTCTTCCAACAACATCCAGAAAATCCTCATTGGCCTCATCGCCGTACTCGTACTCGTTACCGTGGGGATGAAAGTATTGAATCGCTCGGCTGACGGCCCAGCCTTGTACAGCCAACATTTTCAACTGTACGACCTGCAGCTCAGCAAAGAAGCCGCCAACCCCAACAATCGTATCTACCAAGCTGAACAAGCTTACCACAACGGAAAATACGAAGATGCGCTCGCCATCCTCCAATCCTTTATTCGGACCCAACCCAATGCGACCGATCGCCTCGGAATTGCGGCAGCTTGCTGCCTACTACAAATGGGCCAAACCGCTCAAGCCGTCACCCAACTCGACCAAGCCATTGCTAAAGGCTACGGAGCCAACAAAAGCTTGGCCCAATGGTACAAAGCCCTGGCCTTGTTGCGACTGGGCGACGTAGCTGCCGCCAAAAGCATCATCGAGCCGATGGCTGTCGATTCCTATGCGCCCAACAAAAAGCAGGCTCAAGAATTGTTGAAACAGCTCTAGTTGGCCCAACCCATTTACTTTTTGCCCACAGAATTTCTCCGTTTATAAAAATTTGAATACTTTTATCGCAGTATGCACAGCATACGAACACCCACTCGGGCCAAATGGTCCATTGTACTTCTACAAGTAGTGTGTATAGTTTAGTATTTGGAATTATGTAAAACATCGATCCTGGAATGATGACATTCCTCGGATTAAAGATGTAGAAACCAAAACCGATTTTAGAACACCATCACACACAGAGTGCCTTTCAGTTTTAGAGACTAAAGGATTTTTTGAAAAGCACTCATCTGGTTTCCACATTTATTTTTTGAGAACAGTCGTATCGCTTGACAATGCTGGTGCATTGTTGAACAACAGCGTAATGCTGACCGGTATTATTAGGATGACCTCGGTGGTAGCCCGCCGACTGTGAATCCCATTATTTTATAGGCGCGAAAGCCTAATCTCCCTGGACTTGCATCCTTGTGGGACAAAGCTTTTTATGCCACCAGAAAACAGCTTGTACTATGTTTGTATCCTGTGGTTTGAGGGTACTGCTCTTTTTGTTGTGGGCAGGAAATCTATCCATCGCTTTTACACCAGATACAAATTATGATCCCATTACAAATAAACTGGACACCGTCCAAATGTCTGCCTTTGCAACAAGGCACTTTACAGCATTGACTGCTCCGGAACAACTGCTGCCGCTTTGCCAACTCCAACCTGGGCATCGGTATACCTTATTCCTCAATGACCCAGGGTTGGAGGCTATTCATACCACCCAAATGCGTATGGCCAGCCCCGGTCGGCAACTAAGTGGTGCAGATGCCAAGCACCTCCGTTTTGTAGCCCGTTCCGATTGTGAGGAAATTCTACTGTACAACAGTAACTTTTCAGCTCCTTACGACCTCGTATTGTCCCTGGGCTGTGATGATTGCGCAGACCCCAAAGCATCTGTTCAAGCCCCCATTTCGAGCCGGGCTGCTCGCATTGAAACGGCGGAAGGAACACCTGCAAATACCCTCATACAAGACGTTTTTATCGGAGGGGACTGTTTTGATGTAGATGATAACAGCATCACCTTTACAGGTGAAAACAATGCGAGAGGAACTTTCAGCAGCGGGACAGATGTCATTGATATCGAGACCGGCGTCTTGCTCTCGACAGGTCGCGTAGCTACGGCACAGGGGCCGAATTTGT
>JBCCSZ010000216.1:0-13910 GCA_039199225.1 Bacteroidota bacterium | reverse complement strand
GTTCTTGACCATAATGCAAAATCAAATCGACATAGGAAGATAAGCGACTGCGACACCAACGGTCCATCCACAAGCTCATCCGATGCGGTATGGATTGCGGCTCCTTATCGTAGGGCCAGGTCGGTATTTCCAGGACAACTTTTAAGCCGTCCCTTTTGGCCTTTTGAAGCAGGCGCATCAACAAGGGGTGCATCATTGGGTAGCGAATGTATAGAAAATCATAGTCCGCCAGCTTCGTTTTCCGCCAGCTAATGGCAGGCCATTGAAGGAAGTAAAACAAAAATGTCAACCAGCGGCGCTGTAAAACCGGCCAGCGGAAGCGATGGATCAGGCGCTCATTTTGGTAGACGCCAGCCCAGCCCAGACAGACTAAATCCATTTCCAGCCCACTTGCCCGAAGAGCAGTCATCTGTGCCAACATCTTTTGAACAACGCCAGCATTGGCTTTGTCCTCCTTGTTGATTCGGTAGTAGGCCAGTCCTTTCAATCTCGTATCGGTTTAGAGTTGGTCGTACAATTTTCGAAGGTCAACTCGATGAATCCAGGCATCATCGAAACGAGAATTGTGAAAATTAAAAGTAATCATCGTTCCATATTGGTTCTTTGCCATAAACGAATGCCATAAATCGCTCACCTGATCCTCTTGGTAGTTCCCTTCCCGAAGCAGGGATACGTCCATAAATACCATTGGGGTTTCTGTAAAGCGATAAGCGCGTTCTTCATCGAAATTATAGAGATGATATGGAAAGCCCGTGCCACAACGAAAGCCGATGCGCTCGCTGTAGCCAAGAGAGGAGTCATCTGAAATTCCTGCCGATTCCAGCAAAACAGCCGTTTGGGGCCAGTGGAAGCGAAGGTAGTGCTGCCGACTGTAGTGAATGGGCTGGCCCAACCAATTCTCCAACTCGGATTGCTCCGTTGCCAGTTGATGGGCATCCTGCGCCGCTTCATAACTAGGATGCAAGCCAATCGCATAGCCGCGCTCCACACAAAACCTACGGATTTTATCCACTTGCTCATGTGCCAACGGATAGGGAGTGTCGAAGGCTGTCTGCCCTCCTATGAGTAGATACAAAACCTTTTCAAATCGCGCTTCGGTCTTCAACATCCAGTCGTAAGTATCGTATGGATCGTTGGCACCGGCCAGTACGATGCCCAGATAGCTGCGCCACAGTTTACCAACTTTACGGAGGTCTTCTCTCCGCCAAATGACACCAAAGGTAGAGCGGTAAATCCGCCACCAAGCCTCAAACTTGATGATGTCGTCGATGTCGTGGGTCATTCGATAGCGGGTTGGTAGTTGTGGCACTTCACCAAGTAGCACCTTGACCAGCGCCCACACCAATTGATCAACGACTGCCTGTTGCTGCAGTTGGTGCCGCACCAAAAATTGGTAATCCTCTTTGATTCGCCCGTGCAAATCCTTTTGCGCAGCACCAGCCAGCCACTCTTCATAGCGGCTGATGTGGAAAAAAATCGTTTCCAATACATCA
Organism: Bacteroidota bacterium; assembly: GCA_039199225.1. GTDB lineage: Bacteria > Bacteroidota > Bacteroidia > Chitinophagales > Saprospiraceae > JBCCSZ01. Next base: position 12,417 of record JBCCSZ010000216.1, on the reverse strand, counting down.
AAACCAAAACGACCATCCTTGTAAAAGGGGCCGCCATTTCCTGTCTGCGCCACCGCCCAAAGCTGTAGATCATCCAACTGATAAGGAACAGCAATGAAATTGCTTGTACTCACACAATCAGAAGCAAAAAACAAAGCATCTGCCGGGATGTATCTCTCGACTTTTGCCACCTTGGGGATTCCGCCATAGAAAATCGCACCTTCCGAGGCAGCCTCTTCTGCCAATACGATGCACAGACCTGCCGCCTGAAAGCTAGGATGCTCATTCAGGAAATCCAGGACGTAGCCGAGGCGCGACATCTGAACTTTCAATCCGGGAATCAGTGGAATTTTCTTCATCTAAAAGTTATCTGCTTCGCAACAATTGCACTAGTTTCCAAAATCGATTTTGGTATTTATACAAGCGATGATAGGGCTGCCGAACGCCCCCAAAGCGGCGAAAGATCGGCTCGATGGTCGCCAGCATGCTCCCCTCAAAATCGAAAGACAGCCCCTTGGCGGAGGCCAAACGAATTGCCTCCCACAGCAACAACTGAACTGCCCCGCTGGATCGCAGTTTTGTATCTGCGCCTGACATCAGATTGTACGCTTTCTGCCCATCCCAAACCATGTAGACGCCTGCATGGATTCGCCCCTGTGCATCTCGCGCAATCAAGAAGGCCCTTTGCTGATGCTGCCTCAGAGCCTCATCGGCGCACTGCAACAAAGATAAGCCCACGGGCAAGACCAATCCCTGACGCTCAAAAGTCATAAGCAACAATTGATGGAGCAGTTCAATGTCTTCGCTGTATTCTACGGTCAGCTGTTTTTGGGCGCGCCGAATGTCTGTCCGCGTATTGCCAGCCATTTGGGCAAAAACAGCATCCAGATCGGACAGGTCCTCCAAAACATAGGTATAGGCAGTCGTTTGCTCAAAGCCTGCTTGGTAAAAGGCCATCCAGTCACCAGATTGGGGATGGATCGGCATTTCCACAAATGGAAAACGCGGCAGTGACTGCAGCATGCTTTGGATCCAAATGTCGCGCCTACCGTAAAACTTACTACGCTTCATCGAAGGGTCGGCAGCTCGGAACCAGGGTCCAAGGTAAGGCGTCAAGGGTGGCTTGACAATGGCCCCTTGTTTGAACTTTTGGCCAATGAAATACGGCATAGCAGCCAAAACCTGCTCTTGCTCGTCCATGCAAAGTACCGCCTGCCATACACCATCCATACAAACGGCATCCAGCCACCAATCCTGTAAAAACAGAGGCAGCGCCATTTCTGTGCGGCAGAAGGTCCGATAATGTGCCTGGCTGATCAACGTTTGCATTCAAAAATGAAGATAGAAAAGAAAAACAACATCGCAAGAAGGGACTCATTTGTTCAAAGCAATTCGGATGGCTTGCCAAAAGCGACTACGCTCTTTGTAAAGGCGGTAATAAGGCTGGCGGCGAGCGCCAAAGTCCCGGAAAATGGACTCGACCTGTGGCAACATACTTCCCTCAAAATTAAATACTTTCCCCAGGTGAGCACTGCAGCGAATCGCCTCCCACAGCAGCAACTGAACCGCACCACTGTTACGTAGCGCTGGATCGGCACCGAGCAAGAGGTTGTAGGCAGTCGTATGATCCCAAATCAGATACAGTCCGGCATGTACACGGCCTTCTGCATCCTTGGCCAGGAAAATCATGCGTTGTTGTCGCTCTGCCAAAACCTTATCAAGTCGATTCAGGAAAGCGAGTGAATAAGGCGTTTTCAAGCCCTGACGTTGAAAGGTCTTTCGATTGACTGCATAGAAAGTTTCGATCGAATGAGGCAGCTCTACTGATAGGCTCTTCTCGGCTTTCCGAATCTTGTTGCGCACACTACCCTTGAGTTGCTGAAAAAGAGCCGCTACATCATCCAGTTGATCCAAAATATAAGTGTAAGCCTCCGTCTGCCGAAAGCCCTTTTGATGAAAGGCCATCCAATTTTGAAAATGCGGGCCACAATAGACACTAGTAGCTGTTGCCTTTGGGAGCTGTTCAATCAGACCCGCCACACATTTATCTTGAAAAGCATATCGCTTATGCAAGCGATCCGAGTGTATCCAGTCGGGCGCCCAAACACCCAAAAAGGGAGTCAGCAAGGGCTTGCCAATCTGCTTTTGACCAAGACGATGCAGTACAACATAGGGCAGTACGGCCAGAATTTTTCCATCTTTTGCCTGATGTAAACAGACATCCCATCCGCCATTTGTACAGACCGTATCCAGCCACCAGTCCTGCAAAAAAATCGGCATTTCCGGATGGTGCTGACAAAAATTCCGATAAAGCTCTTTATTTTGCGACCCCATAGGAGGGCAAAGATACGACTTAGGAGGAAAGGCTAAAAAATGGAATAAATGAGTAATCCTATGATGGCCAAAGTCATTGAAAATTTCTTTCGGAAGGTTTTACCCGTCGATCGCTATGCCTTCGGGAAAATCTGCCGCAGCAATGGCCTTCAACTCGATTACCACTACAATAAAGAAGGCATCAATGTGCTGGATGAAATATTCGTACAGCGTGTCTATGCCCCCTACTTCCCTTTTTATGAGAAAGCAACCATTATTGATGTGGGCGCTCATTTTGGATATTTTTCGCTCTTTGCTGCACTCAACACCTCCTCGGATAGTAGGATTCTTGCACTGGAACCCTCTCCGGGCAACTTTGAGCGCTTACAAAAGAATTTATCAAAACATCCTTTCAAAAATATTGAAGTACATGCCCTCGGCCTAGCTGGTTCGAGTGCAGAACGATCGCTGTATGGTGGCCCGTCTTTCAACCACAGTCTTTTTGACCATGCAGGCGCTACAAATCAACAAACGACTGTCCCTACTTTGAGTCTGGCAGATTTACTGGCACAACAAACACTTCAAACAATCGACTTTTTAAAGTTGGACTGTGAAGGAGCCGAGTATCCAATTTTGCTGGAATCTCCGGTGGAAGTACTGACCCGCATCAAGGTCATCTCCATGGAGTTTCACGATCTGCAAAAGGAAGGCTACCAACCACAGCAGCTGATTCGGCATTTGGAATCTACCGGCTTTGACATACGGCAGTACAGCTTTAGTCCCACTTACGGCACAAAGGCCAGCAATTATGGGAAGATCGTGGCAGTAAGGGCTGGTAAAGATTTAAATTCCCATTGAGCTATGTGTGGCATCTTCGGCATCATTGCAGCTCCCGGGCATCTTAGCGATACCCATACCTTGCAGAAAGGAACCCGCCTGCTGAGTCACCGCGGACCAGACGGAGAAGGCTTTTTTCAAGACGGACAGGTCGCATTGGGTCACAGACGGCTGGCCATCATCGACCTGTCTGAAAAGGGACGCCAACCCATGCAGGCATTTGGACGCACCATCACCTACAATGGCGAACTTTACAACTATCGGGAAATCCGAGCAAGCTTGGAGGCAGCCGGACAAAGCTTTCACAGTCAATCCGATACAGAAGTCATCCTTGGGGCCTATGCACAGTGGGGCGCAGCTTGCCTGGATCGATTTCGGGGGATGTGGGCCTTTGCCATTTATGAACCGGAGCGGCGACAGTTGTTTTGCGCACGCGATCCATTTGGCATCAAGCCCTTTTATTATACCATTGTTGAAGACCATTTTTACTTTGCTTCTGAGATCAAAGCTTTTCGAGCGATTCCGGCTTGGGAGGCCAAGGTCAACTTCCATGTGGCAGTTGATTTTTTGAACAGCGCAACGCAGCACCATCGGGCAGAGAGCCTCTACAAAGGTGTTTGGCAACTGATGCCCGGGCAGTGGCTCTGCTACGATTTGGAAAAAGGTACCTTCAACTGCTCCAACTATTTGCAACTGCGCACCAATCAAACTTTGAACATTCCATCTTTTGAACAAGCGGCCAAAGGTTTGGAGGCAGCCCTCCGACAATCGGTTCGTTTGCACCTGCGGTCGGATGTATCGATTGGGACAAGCTTGTCTGGTGGCTTGGACAGTTCGGCCATTATGGCTTTGGCGCAGCAGGAACAAGATGGGACATTCAGTCCAGAGGCGTTTTCTTACTGCCCCGGTATTGAAGGCTATGATGAAAGCACCTACATCGATCTCTTGATCGAAAGATACCAGCTCCATAGTCATAAGATACGGACGGGACTTACAGAGCTTGACCGCTGGCACGATCGGCTCATCCAGGTACAGGACGGTCCACTGGCTGCTGCCAACTGTATTGCCAATTACATGATTTATCAGGAGGCCAAAAGAAAAAACCTCAAGGTAATGCTCTGTGGACAGGGCGCCGATGAGCTACTGGGCGGATACGGCACCTTTTACATGCCCTTTCTGAAAGAGTTGGCCAAACGAAATCCCCTAGCCGCTGCCAAGGAAAGCCTTTATCTAATGTATCGCTATCCCAAGGGCATATCCGGCTTGGCACAACGCCTTTTGCCCAAAACAAACTACCACCAGTTTTTTAAATACAAAGAAATCCTCCCAAAACAAGTTACTCAAGATACTACTGAGGCAGCCCCATTCAAGCAACACAGCTTGCACAACCTTCAACATCGTCCCCTGCCGGCCCTGCTGCATTATGAGGATCGCAACAGCATGGCCCATGGGATCGAAGCACGCATTCCCTTCCTGGACCCCGAGCTGGTACAATTCTGTCTGGGGCTGCCTGCCACTTACAAAATTCGAAAGGGCGTGCGCAAAGCCATCCTTCGAAAAGCGCTCGCCCACCAATTACCCCAGCCAATCCTCCAACGGTACGATAAAATGGGATTTGTCACGCCTCAAGACCTTTGGATCGAACAGTCACCAGAGGTGGTCCTCCAACGAATTACAGTCTGTATTGATAGGAACCCCGAGTGGTTGGAACCCACCCTTGTGAAATGGGTGCGTCATGTGCTGCAAAAAAAGCAAAGACAGCACTACCCTTTCCTCTGGCGGTTGATGAGCTTTGGTCGGTGGGTCAGGACACTTTAGGAGCTAAAGCAGATAAACTGTCCATCATTTTTCTTTGGGCTGCCGCCAAGCCAAAGGCATTCATGTGCGCTTTCATGTCCTGCCGAATCCGCTCAAAGGACCGCTGTCGAACCCATGCCTGCAAAAGTTGGCTCAGTGCCTTGGTCGAGTCAAATCGCCGAACCAGAGGTTCCAATTCTTTCGGCAGTGGATAGTGCTGACTGACCAGAGCCGGCAAGCCAAAGCGCAATAGATCATTTTCTGCTCCAGTGATATTCGATCGGCCAAATTCTTCTACGACGGCCCCCAGTCGATAGCTTTTTTGGATGGGCAGCAGCAAGAAATCTGCCGAGGCCAGGTGGGCATCGTAGGTGGTTTGCGGAACTTTCGAACCAAAGGACACAAGCTCTAAACTCATTTTTCTGGCTTGAGCAATCAACGCCTCTGCATAATCTCCGATCGCCTGACCTAGGAAAACCAGTTGAACCTTAGCCTGCAGAGATACATCCAACTGCTCAAAAGCCTCCAAAGCCATTTCGTAATTCCGTGCGTAATTCCGCACGCTTCCGGGGATGACCACCTTGATCTTTTCGTCGGCAATCCTCTTCTTTTCCCCTTCATAGAATGCGAATGGCAAACTGGGCAACACTTGAACAAACTGCGCTAAGCTCGGATATTGCTGAAGCATAAACGCTCGGACCGATTCGTTGGGAAAGCAAATGGCATCCACAAAATGTAGCAGCTGATTGGCCTTGCGAGCTGTTCCAACCATCCACCACCGGATGGCTCTGAGCAGGTTGGGCAGTAGCTGCTTCCTCTCCTGAAAGACAGCCAAGCGGCCCCAAGCCCCAAGGAAACGATGGCCATTGTGCATCAAAAGAAGCTTTCGAGCCGATGTTCGCCAGGAAAGAATATAAGTATCTTTGGGCTGGAGCGTCACAAAAATGAGAAGATCAAATCCCGCCAAAGAGGCATCTAGCCCTTTCCAATCTTCTGCTCGTTCCAACAAATGCCAACACAGGCTTTCGCCCACCAAATCGCTGCAATCTTCTCGAACGCTGGCACTCGCGAAAACATCGACATCACAACCACTGGCCAGCAGTAATTTGCCGAAGGTACGGACGACTTCACTGTGGTGGTAAGGTTCCAGCAGGGCGATTTTTTGCATATCTTTGTGTCGATGTTTCAACGCTTCAAACATACAAAGCTCTACTATTACTTCCTAACCAGAATGATTCCTTCCATTCGAAGAGCTGTCCGGGCAGAACAAGCTTTGTATCAAAGCTTACTTTCTTCCTTTGACCCTCCTTTTCTGGTGTTCGACCTAGGTGCCAATGTTGGCCACTCCTGCCAGATGTTTTTGAATTTGGGGGCCAAGGTGATTTGTGTAGAGCCTGAAAAAAAGAACCTGGAAATACTGCACCGTCGATTCGGCGGAAACAAGTCGGTCCAAATCGTAGAGGAGGCCATTGGTAACCAGGCGGGAGAAAGGGTGCTTTTTGTCCAAGATACCGGCACAGCGCTGCATACCATTCAGGAAGACTGGAAGTCTTTTTTGAGCAGCAACGCCAACGATCGCTGGGCAGACCCCATTTCCTTTTCCAGTCAACAACTCGTACAAACCAACACGCTCAGGCAACTCATCAACCGCTTTGGCAGGCCAGATTTCCTAAAAATAGATGTGGAGGGCAATGAGTTGGAAGTACTGGAAACACTGGACCAGCCCATCCCCTTGGTGTGCTTCGAAGCCAATCTGCCACAGTTTGCAGAAATGACAACTGGCTGTATTCGACGGCTGGCATCCATCAGTCCGACGGCCACTTTCAATTATACCGATGGTAAAGACCTGCTTTCCAATACGCCAATGAATGCTGCACAGATGGAAAAATTGGTTGAGCGTACTCCTCTAAGATATATGGATATTTGTTGCTGGATGCCTCCTTCTCCTCAGTAGCTTCACCTGAAAATTGCAGCATGCCCTTATTTTCCATCATCATTCCGACCCACAATCGCGCACAGCTTTTGAAAAAAGCGTTGGATAGTGCTTTAGAACAAGAATGGGCAGATTGGGAGTTGATCGTGGTAGACGATGGATCAGAGGACAACACCAAAGCAGTTGTCAATGCCTACACGGATGATCGCATACAGTATTGTTATCAGGTGCATGCAGAGCGGAGCAGCGCCCGAAACCGAGGCATCCAGATGGCCAAGGGGCAATACCTCTGCTTTCTGGACGACGACGACTATTTTCTGCCAAAACATTTGTCTATCTTACAACAACACATAGCACAGCACAACTTCCCCATCGCCGTTTTCCGTACGGGTATGCGGATCGATTCCGGCCGGGAAAGGCGCTATTCCAAGCATTTCAATGAGCAGGAACATTCGCATCCAATTCCTTTCTTTCTAAAAAATATGGTAGGGATGCATACACTTTGCTTTCATCAGCAATGCCTCCAAAAACAGCAATTTGACGAGCGGTGGTGGCATTTTCAGGACACCCATTTGTTGATTCGGGTCTTACTAGACTTTCCATTTTATCAAATCAATGCCTATACTTGCGTTTATGTCAGGCATGCAGCCATGGGTTCGGCACATGCTTTCTTGGGAAAAGATGCTCAAGCCAGAATGGAAAACAATTTAGCGGCCATCCGGGATTTGTTCGAGCAAGGTGGCAAGCGCATGCAGCAATTGATGCCATCCGGGATGTTGGATTATATGCTGAGCGAAAAGTACTTGGGCTACGCCATGGGGAACTTACGAGTACAAAACTTACCCCTATCCGTTCAGCTTTTCAAGAAATCCCTGCAGCACGGCAAGTGGCATCAAGGACTGAAAAAAAAGGGCTTGTACCTTTTGCGGTACACCCGAGCAAGAATCCAAAAAGCCCTCCATCAGGGGTCTGGTGAATAAAATCTATGAATAAAACCGTCATTACAGCAGAAAAGAGGACACTGGTAGAGACCCTTCGGTCGATCTATCAGTACAAAGACCTATTCCGGATGCTGGCCTGGCGCGATATTCAGGTTCGGTATGCGCAAACTTACCTGGGGCTGGCCTGGGCCATCATCAACCCACTCTTCACCCTGTTGGTACTGACCTTTGTTTTCGGAGTAGTCTCCAAGGTGGATACGGCAGAGATTCCGCATGTCGTATTTACCATTGCAGGCATGTGTTGCTGGGTACCTTTTGCTACCCTGACCAATGAATCCGGCAAAGCCATTGTCGCCGCCAAGGTCATCATATCGAAAATCTACTTTCCAAGGATACTGATTCCCTTGTCAAAAATTTTGCTCTCCTTGGTGGATGCGGCCATTGTCTTTTTCTTCCTCCTCTGCCTATTGCTTTTTCATCAAGTTCCGATTTCCTATGCCTTACTACTCGCACCCCTATTCATATTTTGTGCCTTGGCATGTGGCTTGGCAACAGGGCTGTGGGTGAGTGCTTTGAGTGTGCGTTTTCGGGATTTCATCCATATATCCCCCATCATTCTTCGGATAGGCATTTTCTTGACGCCGATCGCCTACCCGGCAGCCAAAATACCCCAAGCCTTTTTGCCTTTCTATTTTCTCAATCCGATGGCAGGCATTACGGAAGCTTTCAGATGGGCCGTTTTTGGAAGTGAATGGCCGGGCAATCACGCTTTTCTATCTTTTGCTATACTGATTCTACTGTTTTGGAGTGGGCTGCGTTACTTCAACAAGGTAGAATCTGAAATGGCCGATTATTCCTGAGCTTATGGACCCGTACGCCATCCGCATATCAAACCTCTCCAAGCGATACCTTCTGGGAACAGAAAAGTCGGACAGCCTATACTATACTTTGGCCAACCTTTTTCGCCGAAAAAAGCAATCAAACCATCGGGCCTTTTATGCCCTGAATGATGTATCTCTCGACATTCGGAAGGGAGAAGTCCTTGGAGTGATCGGACCAAATGGCGCCGGTAAAAGTACTTTGCTAAAATTGATCTCTGGCATCACCTACCCCACCGCCGGGCGCATCGAATACCAGGGCCGCTTGCTCAGTTTGCTAGAGGTCGGTACGGGCTTTCACCCAGATTTGACTGGCAAAGACAACATCTATCTCAACGGCGCCCTGCTGGGTATGCGCAAGGCAGAAATCAAAAGCTCCTTTGACCAGATTGTCGACTTCTCGGGAGTTGAAGACTTCATCAACACACCCGTCAAGTACTATTCCTCGGGTATGTACGTCCGGCTGGCCTTTGCCGTTGCGGCCCATTTGAGAGGCGAAATACTCATCATCGATGAAATTCTAGCAGTTGGAGACTTAGAATTTCAGAAAAAGTGTTTGGGTCGAATTGAGGAGGTGGGCAAAAGTGGGCGAACCATCCTTTTTGTCAGCCACAACATCAGCGCCATCCGGCACCTTTGCACCCAATGTGTGGTCATCGACAAGGGCCAGAAGGTGTTCCAGGGGGGTGTTCAGGAGTCCATCGCCCACTATCTCGATACTCAATTGAACATCAGCGGCTCTAAGCTGGCCGATCGGACGGACCGATCTGGTAATCAACAAATCAGATGTACAGATATTTCAGTCTACAATCGTGCGGACCAGGCTTGTCAAATTGTGGAGGCCGGTGCCTCGGTGACCATCCGGCTGCAATACCAGAGCCAACAGCCAACGGTCCGAAATGTGATCGTCCGCCTAGAGTTCAGGGATCAATACGGCCAGTATGCTTTTGTTTGTAACAACCGCTTGAGCCAAGGCATTTTTAAAAATATTCCCACAAAAGGCACCCTATCTTGCACCCTGCCCAAGCTCCCACTAAACAAGGGCCTTTACTACATCGATCTGATCTTAAGAGTGGATGGAGAAGACAGTGATGTGGTCAGCAATGCCTATTCGCTGCAAGTGACAGATGGCTATTTTTACCAAACCGGCTTACTACCGATCGCCAACCGCGGTCTGTTGGTGGACCATCAATGGCGGATCGAATGAAAAAAGTGGTCATTGGCGGATTGGGAGGGAGCGGGACGCGACTCGTTGCACGATTGGTCGAACAGTTGGGTTACCAGTCTGATCCCTGGCAAAATGATAGTCGGGATGATTTGACGACAACTGTCCTGCTGAAAAATCCCAGATGGCATCGCCAAAGTTCGCCAGAAGCCATTCGGCAGCGGGTGCAACTGTTGCTGGACCTGAAAGACCGACGCTTGTCCATTGGCGGCCTTCCTCATCTTTGGTCTATCCTCCAAAGGGGCGAACACCAAAGCTTTCCGTGGCAAAATACTCCTGAGCTGTTTTCCTACCTTTTTGGAAAAGCGCCTACGCAATGGTTATTGAAAGAGCCCAATACCCACATCTATTGTGAAGACTTCTTGGCTGTCGATCCCGATTTAGGCTACATCCATGTGATGCGTCACGGGTTGGACATGGCATTTTCCGGAAATACTCAGCAACTCTACAATTGGGGCCATCTGTTTGGTATTACAACTGAACAAATCAGGAAAAATCTGCCATCAGCACAATTGGAGTTTTGGTTGCAAGCGGTGCAAAAGGCAAAGGAGTTGGCCAAAAAATACGAAGACCGGCTGCTGCTGCTTAATTTTGATCAATTGATCCATCGACCTGTAGTAGGTTTGCAAAGCATTCAACAATTTTGTGGATCTGATTTATCGGAACAGCAATTACAGCAAATGACATCATACATTCAGCGGCCGGCAAGCATGGCGCGTTACAGGGCGCAAGACCTAAGTGGTTTTGAGGAGGAGGCGATTCGGCTTGTCAAACAATTCGGTTTTGAAATAAATAGCTCGAGTAGGCATGAATGAAGACGCAAACAATGTTCTTCTTCTGTTGGGCATGCATCGGTCCGGCACTTCCTTGCTGGGGAAATGGCTCCATCATTGTGGGCTGTTCGTAGGACGTCGGCTTCTTGGTGCAAACAAAAGCAATCCTGGTGGACATTTCGAAGATTTGGACTTTCTAGAATTTCACAACGACCTACTGGCTTTCAATCAGACAGTGCCTCTGGGTGAAAAGCCCCCTAACAGCTTCGCCATCGAGCCTTACCATCGTCAACGCGCAAGCGCTTTAGCCACCTTCAAAACTCAACTAAACACCCATTGGGCCTGGAAGGACCCCCGCAGCTGCCTATTCCTCAACAACCTTTGGAAGGAGGTGCTTCCAGATGCCAAGGCCCTCATCATTTTTCGAGATTACAAGGCCGTCGTTCAATCTTTGATCCGCCGCGACCTTCAGCTTTTGGGGAAAGATTTTGATAAATTGGAGCAACTATTCGGTAGCCTGCTGTCGATTGCCCGTCCCTTGATCAAGATTCGATTGCACTTTTTCCGAAAGCACTATATGCGTCAGATCGACCACCACATCCGACTTTACCTCCAAAATTGGATTTGGCACCAACAAGAGTTGAAAAAATTTCTGGAAAATCACCACGATCCAAATGCTTCTGCCATCGTAGCTTATGAACAGCTGGCAGACCAGCAAGGCCGATTACTCCAAAAAGTACGAAAGGACTGGGGATTTCCGCTACACTCCTACCCTCTTGCAGACGTTCGACTGAGAAAGCCGATTGTTCCCATCGCTAAGCTCTACAACCACCCATGGCCCCAAGATTTAAGCAGGCAAGCAGAGCAATTGCTCGAATACTTCCGGCAACACCCACAAAATTTGCAGCATGGAGCCTAGTCTTTGCCTTTTTGCCGCCTATTTTCAGGATGGAAATTTGCCTGCCTACATCCGGCACAACCTCCTTTGTCTGAAAAGGCAATACAGCAAGGTCGCCCTCCTCCTGCCAAACGCTATTGTGTTGAAAGTCGATGCCCTTCGCTTTTTGGAGGCCAACCACATCCTTTGTCAGCCACAAGAAAACCGAGGCTGGGACTTTGGTCTCTGGTTTCGCAGCCTGCAATCCATCGATTTGTCGGCATTTGGCAGCCTGGTACTGATGAACGACTCTGGCTTAGTGGTTCATGGATTGACAGATTTTCAGCAATGGTTTCAGGCGCATTCGGCGGTCGTCGCAGGCTTGACAGACTCTGAGGAAATCGGCTGGCACCTTCAATCTTATTTTTTAGCCATCAAAAAAGCAGCTTTTCCCGCCTTGGAAATTTTTATGCAGCGCAATGCTCTTTTTTCAGATGACTACTCAGAAACCGTACACAGATTTGAAATCGGCCTCTCGGCTTTCCTGAAAAATCAGGGATTGGAGCTTGCAGCATATATTCCTTACAATTCCTTGAATCATGGACCACAAGAAAAGGGCAACCCCTCCCTGTTACATGCCGATCAATTGATCCAAAGGGCTTGTCCGATCCTCAAGCGTCGCTTGCTTTTGGGCAATCTAAAGGCCAGCGAACTGCGCTATTTGATAAAGCACAAAGCCTATCAAAGTCCATCCAAATACATCGATTTAATGGCAGCCGAGCAACTGCAATTTGTAAAAGACATCAAAGCACTCAGCATAAAAGCGCGCTTTTCCCTACCTTACCTCAAACACTATCTGAAAGT
>JBCCSZ010000215.1:0-13926 GCA_039199225.1 Bacteroidota bacterium | reverse complement strand
TCTATTTTTTTGTTTATCAATATCTTACCGACACTGTTTATTACCTGGAGGACGACATCTGAAAGAGAGCCAGGGGTTTCGACAGAAAACTGTAAGACATCGGCCACCGGATTCGGGAATAGCTTAAATCCGATGCGGTCCGCCAAATCTTGGGTCGAAGTGGGTCGCTCACCGTAGACCATGATATCGTCTAACTCTAGGAAATTATCGTTGTTGGAGTCGTGCAAGAAGGCAATGTAAATTGTATCGCCGATGTAATCCTGCAGATTATAGGTATGAGGCTCGAGAATCGGACGGTAAATGCTGGGGTCTGGTTGTTCATTACAAATGTAAAAGCTATCATTGGTGTAGCCATCGGCATGAATGTAACCTGGAGAAAAGTTGAAAGAGTCCAGCTCAATGTCGGGACAACGCATGGTAAAACCGCTGACAGGGATGGGTTCAAGCATCTCTGCATGTACAAAGATGGTATCTGTAAAAAGCCTCCGTTCAAAGGTATTGCGAGCGATCATCACTTTGTAGCCGTCCATGTACCGCGGCCCTTGACTGGCACCCGATTTCCATTCCAGAACGTAATTCCTACCGCCTGGCGGAATGATGACGGGCGGGGTGATCAACCAATTATGGCTACCAGGCAGAGAATTCCTGAGATTTGAATTGCTAAGGTATACAAAGTTGGTGTCTTGTAGCAGCATGAGATCCGTTTCTTGATAACGCAGATCGAATCCGCCAAAAAATCTTTTGGGGACACTGTCATTTGCCTGGGCCTTTCCATCCCGATCCCAGTTGATCCAGTTATTGGTGCCGATACTATCTACATCCGGAAACAGGAGTTCATTGGCGATGGGCTCTTGAAAATCTCGAAAAAGGAGTGTATCATTTTGGGCAGTCAATTGTAGAGCAAAAAAGGACAGAACAAAGACGAAGAGCATACGGTATGGCATACGAGTCTGATTGGGTGTATAAAAAGACGGGCAGTTATCGCAAATTACAGTTTTTCTCTAAAAAACTGTAGTCTTACATGCTGAAAAACTACCTTTGTAAGATGGCAATCAGATTCATTAAAGTGGTGAAATCATATGCAGCGCATCGACTCCAATAAACAAACTCAAAAGGCCATCGTCGACCTTCCGGCTTGGGAACAAAAGCTCCCACAACTGACAAAGCAGTACGCTAAAAATCTGCCCTTTCCATATATCGTATTGGATGATTTCCTCTCTGAGCAGGCGGCGGAGAAAGGCCGAATCGACTTTCCGGGTGTCAGGGACGATGGGTGGATTCACTACGTACACGTCAACGAGAAAAAGCACGGCCTCAACAAATTAGAACTGCTTCCCAGCTCTCTCAAACAGATCATCGAAGAATTACAAAAACCACAATTCGTTCGCTTTATCAGCGAGTTAACAGGCATTCCGGGCTTGATGGCAGACCCAGCGCTCGAAGGAGGTGGACTGCACCAGACCCAAAAAGGTGGCTTTCTAAATATCCATGCAGACTTTACCGTCCATCCCCACAAGAGGCACTGGCGTCGGAGGGTCAATTTACTATTGTACTTCAACAAAAATTGGGAAGAAAGTTACAAAGGCGATTTGGAACTTTGGTCGCGGGACATGAAGCAATGCGAAACCAAAATTGCTCCTCTGTTCAATCGATGTGTCCTTTTTAACACAGACGAAGACTCCTACCACGGCCTCCCCGACCCCATCGAATGTCCGGAAGCCATGACCCGCAAATCGATTGCACTGTATTACTTTACAGAGGAAAAAACGCTGCCTCGCAAAAGAGCAACCAACTACCGTGCGCGGCCTGGCGACGGCTTGAAAAGTATCCTGATTTATGCCGACAAACAGCTCATCAGCCTATACAACAGCCTAAAAGGAACATTGGGCATCGACGACCAATTTGCCAGTAAAATCCTTCGGTTTTTCAATCGCAAAAAGCGCCCTTAATGTCCTCTGAGACGCTCAAAGACATTGGAAAAATCACCCTCCTGGCAGGACTTTTCTTCGTTCCTTTCCTGGGTGCTGTACATCTATTTGACTGGGATGAGATCAATTTTGCCGAGATCAGCCGCGAAATGATCGAGTTGGACGATTACCTACGCATACACGTCAACTTCCTACCATTTTGGGAAAAACCTCCTTTCTTTTTCTGGCTTCAGGTCCTGGCGATGAAGGCATTTGGCGTGGGAGAATTTGCCGCTCGCCTACCCAATGCCATTTGTGGTATGCTGACGCTGAGCATCCTCTACCTAATGGGCAAGCAATTGTACAACCGCTCGTTTGGTCTGCTGTGGAGCCTCGTCTACCTCGGTAGCTTACTGCCTCACTTATACTTTCGCTCTGGCATCATCGACCCTTGGTTCAACCTCTTCATTTTTGCTGGATTATATCTCTTCTTGCTCTTCTATTGGAAAAAAGAAAAGCTCGATGGCATTGCATTGCCGTACAATGGATGGACCTATTTGTTTTTGGCTGGCCTGACGGTCGGTATGGGGATATTGACCAAAGGACCGGTTGCCTACCTTGTCGTGGCGCTTTGCTTTTTTGTTTATTGGATCGGCCAAAGGCTGCGGCTGTACATCAGTGTTCCGCAGTTCTTATTTTTCAGCTTTGCCACTACTTTGGTAACGCTTACTTGGTATGGCTTGGAAACCATGCGACATGGACCGTGGTTCATCAGCGAATTCAATACCTATCAATACCGCCTATTCAGCACGCCCGATGCTGGCCACAAAGGCTTCCCTGGTTACCACTTTGCCGTTTTGTTGATCGGCTGCTTTCCGGCCTCCATTTTTGCTATCCGGGCCATGTTCTCCCTACCAGCCGCCCAATATGAATACCAGAAGGACTTTCGCCGTTGGATGCTCATCTTGTTTTGGGTTGTTTTGATTCTATTTTCCATCGTACAGTCGAAGATCGTTCACTACTCCTCCATCTGTTACTTTCCACTGAGCTTTTTGGCCAGTTTGTGTTTGTACGAAATTTGGAACAAACGCCTGTTGTTCGGTCGGTGGCTGAAATGGGGACTGCTGGCTATTGGCAGTTTATTCGTCGGCAGCTTACTGGTATTTCCATACTTGGCGGCCCGACCAGCATTAATTGCGCCCTTTTTCCAGGACCCCTTTGCGCTGGAAAGTCTTTACAGCAACGCCCATTGGTCGTATGCTTCCTGCTTGCCAGCCATTTGGTTGGTTGGGATACTCATTTTTAGCATAGCTTGGTTTCGAACCAGTAAAACGAGACCTGCCATCCTCCTACTTTTTCTGGGCAATGCCCTGTTCATCACCTTTACACTGTGGAGCAGCATGCGAACTTTTGAGTCCTATTCACAAAATGCTGCGATCGAGTTTTTGAAGTCCAAGGCATCAGAAGACTGCTACATCCAACCTTGGGGTTACAAAACCTATGGCCACTTGCTCTATGCCCAGAAGCGAGTCCCCGAGCATGAAAAATCCTATGATGTGGAGTGGTTGCTCAACGGTGCGGTCGATAAGCCCGTTTACTTCATCAGCAAAATTCATCTTTGCGAAAACCTGGAACAACGCGAAAATCTGGAGGAAATCAGCCGTAAAAATGGCTTCGTTTTTTTCAAGAGAAAAGAAGAAGTAGATCGGAAAAAATAGCTCTTGGCACCCATATCAATCCTTCCTTGCCTTGGTGAGTCGGAGGCTTTCTGTCCAGTTCTTGGCCCGAACTCGGACAAGGTAAAGCCCTTCCGAATATTGCTTCAAATCCAGCGGTTGGAGTAGCGCTTGCTGATCGTTCAGTTGGGTGAGAAACAGGCGGTGGCCGAGCAGGTCTAATAGCTCTATTGTCAGGTCTGTTGACTGATTAAAAATGATGCTGAGCGATGCGAAATCATCGGCTGGATTCGGATAGATTTTCAATTGTAGGACCTTCAACACGTTGCTTGAAGTAGCTTCTTCCAAATTGATGGTTTGACAACTTTCACTTTCACAGCCCAAGGCGGTTTTGATGTTCAGACAAGTAAAATGCTGCCCCCAACGGCTATAAGTCCAAGTGGGCGAAGGCTCCTTCGATCCAGCTGCCAGATTCGATTCAAATTGCCAATCCCAAGCGATGATGGAATCCCCAATCGCTGTGGACTGATCCGAAAAGAAAAGCCTCCTTTCCGCAGCTGCCTCCTGGCTGGTATCTGACTGGAAGCTAAAATCCGCCTGGCAGTTTAGATCGATTGTCAGTTCCGAACAACGCGAATCACTGCAGCCATTGTCATCCCAAATGGTATGGCATACTTTGTACGTACCCACTTGCCGATACCGATGGGAAGGGCTACGACGACTGGAGGACTGGCCATCCCCGAAGGTCCATCTCGAAGCAACGAAGGGCGCACTAGAAGTTGAGGTAAGCTGAAATTGTATATCCAATCCATTGGCCTCGAAGGTAAAATCCGCCTGGCAGTCTCCATTGGCCCATGCAGTCGGCATGAAAACAAGGAAGAGATACGCCACAATTGGGTACTTGTACAGCATAGGAAGACTTCAAATCATGGATTCGGAATAAGATAGGCAGTTCTTTTCAGAAGAAAGGAAGTTTAACCGACAATCAAAAGAGAAAAGAGCTCAACTGAGTTCATCCAAGCGTTCTTGCGCCACTTCCCACTCCTCCATTGCCACATCCAGGTCTTTTTGCGCTTTTTTGTAATCTGCCAGGACTTTTTCTGAATCGGCAGAGCCATAAAAGGCCGGATCGGACATTTTCAGTTCCAGTTTCTCAATTTTAGCCTCTAGCTTTTCAATATTTCGCTCGGCATATTGAACAGAACGCTGCATCTTTTTCCGCTCTTGACGCTCAGCCTCTGTCAATTTTCTCTTTTCGGCAGGTTTGGATGCCTGGTTGCTGCGCTTCTCCACTTCACGCATATTGTCCATTTCCCTTTTGTCGAGGAAATAGTTGACATCTCCCAGGTAATTGTGCAATTTTTTATCTCTAAATTCAATGGTCCGATTCGTCAAATCCTTTAAAAAGTCCCGGTCGTGTGAAACCACAATCAAGGTGCCATCATAGTCTATCAGAGCCTGCTTAAGCACCTCCTTGGAGAGCATGTCCAAGTGGTTGGTCGGCTCATCCAGCACCAGTAAATTGAATGGATTGAGCAACAGACAAGCCAGCGCCAATCGGGCTTTTTCGCCTCCCGACAAAACGGAGACCTTCTTATCTACATCTTCACCACTAAACATAAAGGCCCCCAGGATGCTGCGCAACTTGGTGCGCATTTCAGGAGGTGCGTTTTGCTCCATGGCCTGCAACAAAGTTTGATCTGAAAACAAACGCTCAGACTGATTTTGGGCATAGTAACCCAATTGGACATTGTGTCCCAGTTTGATGTCTCCACCAGTCGCCGAAAGCTCGTTGACCAATATTTTGGCCAGCGTGGTTTTTCCTTGTCCGTTTTGACCAACGAAGGCAATGCGATCTCCCCGATCAATTTTCAAATCGACCGCATCCAAGACGCGCAGCTTACCATAGGACTTACTGATCTTTTTGCCTTCGACAATCACTTCTCCAGAACGAGGTGCCGAAGGAAAGCGGATGTTCATGGTCGCCACATCCTCTGCATCAATGTTGACGCGCTCCATCTTATCCAGTTGCTTTTTCATGGATTGGGCCATCTTCGTCTTGGTGGCTTTGGCCATGAATCGATTGATGGTGCGCTCTCGCTGAGCAATGACCTTTTGCTGGTTTTTGAAGGCAGACAATTGCAATTCCCGACGTTCGGCCCGCAGGGTCATCGCCTTGGTGTAGGCAGCTTTGTAATCGTACAACTTTGCCAATTCCACTTCGACCGTTCTGTCGGTGATGTTATCCAAAAACTCTTTATCGTGCGAAATGACGATGATGGCGCCGCTATAGGTTTTCAGGAATGCTTCCAGCCAAATGATGGATTCAATGTCCAGGTGGTTGGTCGGCTCATCCAGCAGTAGATAATCCGGGTGTGCCAGCAGCATCTTTGCCAATTCCACCCGCATTTGCCACCCTCCGCTGAACTCATCTGTGAGGCGCCCCATGTCCTTTTGGGAAAACCCAAGCCCTTTGAGAATCTTCTCAGCATCGGCCAAAGCCGTTTGTCCTCCCAACAAACTAAACTGTTCGTTGAGAGCTGAAAATTCATTCAAAATATTGCCGTAAGCCTCACTTTCATAATCTGTCCGTTCTGCAATCTCTTTGTTCAGTTCCTCTATACGTTCCTCGATGGCTTTGACCCGATCCAAGGCAGTGAGGGTCTCTTCAATCACCGTTTTACCCTTGGGCAGCATCATTTCCTGGTGTAGAAAGCCCAGGGTACTTTCCTTGGGGCGGACGACATCGCCGCCATCCGGATTTTGATAAGTCGCAATGATTTTCAGCATCGTTGACTTACCGGCACCATTACGCCCCACCAAGCCGACTTTCTCTCCGGGTTTGATCACGAGATTGACCCGATCCAGCAAAACCCGATCGCCATACTTTACGAAAATGTTAGCCGCATTTATCATCGATCCATCAATTCAAGCTATTGTCTTCTCCCATCTGAGCAATCACAGAAAATGTATTCCCCTTGTGGTTCATAATTTTACTCCATAATTCCTTGGGCTTAGACTTAAACACATAATTGGTGTGCATATTGGCCAGCACCCAAGAGCCATACATCATTTCCTCGGCCAACTGACCAGGCGACCAGCCAGAATATCCAATGAAGAAGCGAATATTCTCCGGTTTGATCATGTGGGTGCTGATGAGAAATTTCAGCTTATCAAAATTACCGCCCCAGTAGACCCCTGGCACCACCTTGACACTACCTTCGAGCATATCCCCTACGTTGTGGATGTAGTGAATGGTATCCGTTTGTACGGGACCGCCAAAAAACACCTTGGCATTGATACTTGGAAAGTCTCCAATCAGCTCATTGACCTCTACCTCCAATTTCTTATTGAGGATAAATCCGACACTTCCGTCTGATTCGTGATCGCACAGTAGTACGACAGAACGTCGAAAATTGGGATCGACAGAAAAAGGCTCGGCCAATAATATTTTACCCGTACTTAGTTCCATTCGTTGCGTTTGATCAAAGGAATGACCACTCAGGTCAATCAGATGGCTACTGCCGGTAGTTTGCGGTCGATACGCCGGAAGAAGCCCGTTAGTACTTTTCCATTGCCACCCACTTCCACGACATTGTTGACACCATCGTCAATCATATTTTGCATGGTCTGTGTCCAGCGGACAGGAGCTGTCAACTGTTCGATCAATTGCTTTTTGATGATTTCAGGGTCTGTAACAGGCATGGCTGTTACGTTTTGGTAAACCGGACAATCGGCCATCTTGAGGGGTGTTGCCTGGATGGCTCTTTCCAATTCTACCTTAGCAGGCTCCATCAAGGGCGAATGAAAGGCGCCACCGACTTTGAGCAACAGCGCTCGGCGAGCTCCAGCTTCTTTCAGCTTTTCGATGGCAGCTTCTACAGCAGACTGCTCACCAGAGATTACCAGTTGGCCTGGGCAATTGTAATTGGCTGGAACGACGGTACCCTCTACATCCTCACAAATTTTTTCGATCACCTCATCATCCAAACCGATCACAGCAGCCATCGTTCCCTGTGTTAGTTCACAGGCTTTTTGCATGGCATCAGCACGTTGCTGCACTAATTTCAGACCATCTTCGAAAGACATGCTATTGCTGGCAACGAGGGCAGAAAACTCTCCCAAAGAATGACCAGCCACCACATCAGGACGAAATGCCTCTCCTGCCATACGGGCTTTTACGATGGAATGAAGAAAGATCGCCGGTTGGGTTACCTTTGTTTCCTTTAATTCTTCTGCACTCCCTTCAAACATAACATCTGTGATTTTAAATCCCAGGATGTCATTGGCTTGTTCCATTAGTTGGCGAGCAAGTGGAGAAGATTCGTACAAATCTTTTCCCATTCCTTCGAATTGGGCTCCCTGCCCTGGAAAAACGTATGCATTCATAATCAACGTTCAAGTTAAATCTATAGGTGTGATTAAGTAGTTCTGAATATTTATCCGATCTAGTATTTCATTTAGTTTTCGGATTTATGCAGACTCATGCTGATCGAATTCAAGCATTGGTTGCGAGTCTCCACTTTTTGTACAGCTCAATAAGACTATCAGTCGCTTCCGGATGGTGTTCCTCCCTCTTCTTAAATGACATACACTCCTTTTGTTGGTCAGGCATCAACCGACCCATACTCAGATTTCGCCATAGTACTCCGCGTAGATATTCTCGGTTTCGTGCAAACGCATACAATGCAATTCACAACCAGAGATGTGCGGCTTTAGCTGCTCCCAAAAAAGGATCAATAGATTTTCGGTCGTCGGCTGAGTTCCTTTGGGGATGAAATCCACATCCAAGTTGAGGTTGCTGTGATCCACCTTATGGACAATGGTCTTCTTTATCAGCGATCCCAACTTCTTGACATCCATGATGAAGCCTGTTTGTGGATCGGGTCGTCCTTTCACCGTCACGAATAACTCGTAATTGTGACCATGCCAATTCTTGTTGGCACATTTGCCAAAGACCTCGAAATTCTTTTCCTCGGACCATTCGTCTACCCAAAGTTTATGGGCAGCGTTGAATCGTTCTCTTCTTGTCAAATAAACCATGGCGCAAAAGTAATAATAAAAAGGTTCTTAAAAAGCATCCGGCATACAGTAAAAAAGTGCAAAACCTCAATCATTGGCCTTGCAACCGAATTTCATCTACAAATACCGGAATTTTATCTAATTTGTTGCTAATATTCATACTTTATGCCTTCTTTGTGAAATCCGGCAACCGGACTGACGACAATTTATGGATACAGCAGTAAAACGCACGATTAGAGCTAAGATTTACGATTTCCTCACCACGAGAATCGTCTACCATACGCTGTTTTGGTTGATCGTTTTGTTGCTCCTCATCCTCATAGACAGCAGCAACAACGGAACACAAAGCTATGTCTTCACCTTCTCCATTGAGTTGATCAACGTGATGTTTTACAGCATTGTGGTCTATTTCAACCTTTTCTATCTGATACCCAACTACTTATCGGAAAAAAAGTTTTTACTCTATTGTATGTTGCTCATCGTGTCCGTGTTGGTTGTCACCCCCATCAAAGTCATTGTGTTCTATCTTTGGTTTTACGAACAGCCCAGCGCTCAATCGCAATTGATCTCGGATCAGTATTGGTATTTTCTGTCTTCCTTTTTGATCGCTGGTTCTTCCACCGTCTTTAAAATCATATCCGATTGGCTCCGATACCAGCGCGATCGCAAAGACCTCCAAACGCAAACCATGCAATCGGAGCTGAAGTTCCTCAAATCGCAGATAAACCCACATTTTCTCTTCAACACGTTGAACAACCTGTATGCCTTAACTCTGAAAAAGTCAGATAAGGCACCCGAGATTGTTATCAAGCTATCGGAGATGATGCGCTACATGTTATACGAGTGCAACGAAAAAAGGGTGTTGTTGAGCAAAGAGGTCAACTACCTACGCAACTACCTCGATTTGGAGCGCCTTCGGCAAAACAAGAACTTTCGAATCGATTTTAAGGTGGAAGGAGGCATTGCGGAGCAGAAAATTGCGCCCTTGCTATTTATTCCATTCCTAGAAAACAGCTTTAAACACGGGCTGAACAATCAAATCTCAGAAGGCTTTGTAGAAATTTATCTTAGGGTGGAGCAAAAGCATGTCTACTTACTGATCGAGAACAGCAAGCCGGCAGTAATGCCCTTGCAAAACCACCGACGGAGTGGCGGCATCGGACTGGTAAATGTAAAGAGAAGGCTGAATCTACTGTACCCTAATCACCACGAACTGAACATCAAGGAAAACCCGAATACTTACGCAGTCGAACTCAAAGTTGATCTGGTTTAGCACATTTAGTCATCAAAACACTCTAAAATATATGATAAACGTAATCATTGTAGACGATGAACCACTTGCCTTAGACGTACTCGAGACCTACATTGAAAAAATCCCGCAACTCAAT
Organism: Bacteroidota bacterium; assembly: GCA_039199225.1. Taxonomy (GTDB): domain Bacteria; phylum Bacteroidota; class Bacteroidia; order Chitinophagales; family Saprospiraceae; genus JBCCSZ01. The sequence continues at coordinate 3,933 of JBCCSZ010000215.1, read as the reverse complement.
CTAGTTCAGCGTTGCAACAATGCCCTTGAAGCCAATGATGCCCTAAAAAATAATGAGATCGACCTCATGTTTTTAGACATCCAGATGCCCCAGCTGACCGGTATCGACTTCCTCAAAACACTGTCTCGCCCACCGATGGTTGTCTTTACAACCGCTTATGCCAATTATGCCATTGAAGGTTTTGAATTAAATGCCATCGACTACTTGCTAAAGCCCATCTCTTTGGAGCGCTTTATGAAAGCAGTTAACAAGGCAGAAGAGCAGCTGGATTTACAGCGGAAAGATGCCCCCAGTCCTATTGCTGTTGAAGAAGAAAACACGGCAGATTTCATCTTCGTCAAGGCCGACAAAAAGCTGGTAAAGATCAAGTATTCCGACATCATCTACATTGAAGGCTTAAAAGACTATGTGATCATCCGTACCGAAAATGGCCGAGTGATTACCCTCCAAACGATGAAGAGTTTGGAATCCAAGCTTCCGGTAAATATTTTCAAGCGAATTCACCGCTCCTTCATCGTCGGCATCGACAAAATCCAAGCTGTCGAAGGAAACATGATTGAAATTATCGAAAAGGGCCAGGCCAAGCATCTGCCCATTGGTAAAAATTACCGGGAAGAGTTGTTAAATATCATCAATAAAAACCGTCTGTAAACGGCGTGTACCAAAAGTTCATCAAACAATCGGAAGGTATCATTGGTCAATCCATTGACCACTGGGAAGACGTGCGGGGAGGCGATACAAGCTCCGCGCTCAAGCTGGTCAGTGGGCGCCGTAACTTATTTCTAAAATATTTGACCAGCCCTACACTGCATGGCATGTACCAAAAGGAGGTGATGGGCCTAAAGTTGATTTCGATGGTGGGTTGTGTCAAAACACCCAAGATCATAGGCTATGGTACCGACTTCCTGCTGTTGGAATTCATCGATGATGAGCCAGATAAAAACCGATATTTTTGGCAAGAATTTGCTGCCGATCTCGCCAAGATGCACCGCCAAAGCTGGGATAAATTTGGCCTAGACCACAGCAATTTCATCGGCCAGCTCCCTCAAAGTAATACACCTAAAGAAAGCTGGTCTGCCTTTTACGCTTGGGAGCGGTTGATCCCACAGCTGAAAATGGCTGTTGAGCGCAGTATCTTCTCCCAGGATGACACAGCCGCCTTTGAAAGCCTATGCCGAAAAGTATCGGACATCTGCCCCGAAGAACCACCCGCACTGATACATGGCGATCTATGGTCTGGTAATTTTCTTTGCAATCAACAAAGAGAGGTCGTTCTCATCGACCCCGCCGTCAGTTTTGCTCATCGGGAAATGGACCTTGCCATGAGTCGCTTATTTGGTGGCTTTCCCGATCATTTTTACAAATACTACGAAGAACACTTTCCACTCCAACCAGGTTTTGAGCAAAGATGTTCTTTTTACCAACTTTACTACCTGATGGTCCATCTCAACCTCTTTGGAAGCAGCTATTTACCATCCGTTCGTCAAATTTTGAGGCGCTACGCCTAGCACTATTTGCAGGTAATGTCAGAAGGTCTTATTTTCGGAAAAAACCTCATGACAAAGCAATTTTTAATTTGGACAGGCATCATGGGCGCATTGGTAGTAGCCCTAGGAGCCTTTGGAGCACACGGTTTGAAAGCCAGCCTGCCAAGCAATCAACTGGAAGTCTACCAAACAGCCGTATCCTATCATTTCTACCACACCTTTGGATTGGGATTAGCCGCTGTTTTAAGTCTGTTCCATTCGAATAAATTTATCCATTGGGCAGCTTGGAGTTTCATCATCGGTATTTTACTTTTCAGTGGTTCCCTCTACCTGCTATCGACCAGAGAACTCATTGGCTTGACCAATTACCGATGGCTCGGCCCTATCACACCCATTGGTGGTCTGTTGTTTATGATTGGTTGGATCTTTATGGCTATGGCCGGTTGGACGCTAGATATTAGAAAAATTACGATTTCAAAGCCCGAACAAGTAAAAGAAAAAATTAATGCGTAGTTTACTGATTATAATCTATAAACGAAACATAAAAAATTAATATGAGCCCATTTCAAAAATTTAACATTTTTTCGTGTGGAAAATCGGGGGGTGCCGTGTCCTATTACTGGCGTTTTCCCAATCTAGGTACCAGAAAATGGGCAAAAAACGACACTGTTTCAATCGACGACCAGCGCGTCTGTAGGTTGGGTTTCGGTGCTGTGCCTATGGCATAGCCCAAAGGGAGCGGCTTTTGGGGTCGCTACAGGGGGCGGGTCCCACCCTCAATAGCCAAACCATACCCCCCTTCTAATTTTTGCTTACCACATTCAAATTCTTATAAGTCTTACTAACAAATCTATTCCAATATGTCAACCCTTTACGATCAATACAAAACCACTCTTCAAAAGCATGCGGACATTGAGCACTCCATTGCCATTCTCCAGTGGGACAAGGAGGTCAATGCGCCCACCAAGGGCAGTGATATGCGCGCCCGACAACTGGCTACCTTGAGTGGTATGGCCCACGAGCTGATGACCGACAATGCCTTTGGCGATTTACTGCAACAATTGGACGAAAAGAGCGATCAGTTGGCATTTGCACAAGCTAAAAACATCAAGGGTAGCTTAAAGGAATATCAACGCGAGAAGAAGTATTCTACCGATTTTGTCATGCGCCGCTCTCGGGTAGTGTCCAACACCTATGATGCCTGGCTGAAAGCCCGGGAGGCCAATGATTACAAACTTTACAAGGAGGCCCTCAAGCAGATGGTGGAACTGAAGATCGAAGAAACGGAGGTTCTGGGGTACGATGGTCACCCCTACAACGCCCTGATCGAAGAGTTTGAGCCGGGTGCCAAGGTGGCCGATATAGACAAACTGTTTACAGATGTGCGGCAGCGATTGGTAGCTTTTGCCGCTCAACTGAAGGAAGCAACGCAAGTCGACAACGCTTTTTTGAAGCGTCATTTTCCCAAAAGCAAGCAATGGGATTTTGGCATCCACCTGCTGAAAAATATGGGCTACGACTTTGAAGCAGGCCGTCAGGATATTTCCGCCCATCCATTCACAACTTCGTTTGGATCGAGGGATGTTCGGGTGACCACCCGGATCGATGAGCAAGATTTTGGTAACATGACTTGGAGTTGTATCCACGAAGGAGGACATGCCTTGTACGAGCAGGGCTTACCAGCAACAGAATATGGATTGCCTTCCGGTAAGTACATCTCTCTGGGAATCCATGAATCGCAATCGAGGCTTTGGGAAAACAATGTCGGTCGCAGCCTTCCCTACTGGCGCGCTCACTACAAAGATTTGCAAAAGGTCTTTCCAGAAAGCCTTGGCGATATTAGCATAAATGATTTTTACAAAGGCATCAATCGGGTCGAGCCGTCGTTGATTCGCACAGAGGCAGACGAGATTCATTACCATCTGCATGTACTCATCCGCTATGAAATTGAGAAAGCCATGTTAGAAGGCAAAGCCCCACTGGATTCATTGGATGAATACTGGAATGCCAAGTACAAGGAGTATCTGGGTGTTGATGTACCAGATGATCGCAGAGGTATCTTGCAGGATATTCACTGGGCGCATGGCAGCATCGGCTACTTTCCGACTTACTCATTGGGTAGTTTTTATGCCGCACAATTTTTCCAGCAGGCCAAGAAGGATATTCCGTCTTTACTGACACATATTGAAGCTGGAAACAACGCCCCTTTGCTGGAGTGGCTCGGTGAAAAGGTTTTTCAACATGGTCGAAACTATTCTGCCCAAGAGCTTTGCGAGCGCATCACCGGCGAAGCGCTCAACTTCGACTATTTTATGGATTATATCGAGGAAAAGTATCGTAACATTTATGAATTATAAAAACTAGAAACGCCCTTGGGAAGTTAAAATTTTCCAAGGGCGTTTTGGTTTGTGTTCCTATGTACAAGGGCTGACTTATACGCCCATAT
>JBCCSZ010000214.1:0-13975 GCA_039199225.1 Bacteroidota bacterium | reverse complement strand
TTCTTAACGCATAAAGTATTATATCAATGTAAAAATAATGCTTCTTTTTTTATGGAATTTAGGGGGGTGCCGTGTCCTATTATAGGCATAAAAATCTCAAAAAATGAAGCAACAAACCTTTAACGAGTTATTTCGGAAACGAACGAAAAAGATGGCACTATCGATCATTCATGCCATTCAACCACTTCCTAAATCAAACGAAACAAATATCATCTCTCGACAAGTTATTCGCTCAGCGACTTCTGTTGCAGCAAACTTCCGAGCAGTATGCAGAGCTAGATCAGAGGCCGAAAGATTTGCAAAGTTATGTATTGTAGTAGAAGAAGCAGATGAAACCCTTTTCTGGTTGGAACTGATTCAAGATCTCTATCCTGACAAAAAATATGTTTCAGAAGAGATTTTAAAAGAATCAGAGTCGATTCTCAAAACAATGGCTGCATTTCGTCGTAAACTCAAGCAAATAAAAAGCTCTAAATCTCAAAGGAACATAAATTAACAGACATCTTCCAGATCACAAAATCACAGATCACAAAATCACAGATCACAAAATCACAGATCACAAAATCACAAAATCAAAATGCCCTTCCACCCCACCCCCATCCCCGATCTGCAAATCTTCGAACCAAAAGTTTGGGGCGATGATCGAGGGTACTTCTACGAAAGTTACAACGCTCGGACCTTTCAGGAGGCCGGAATCCACAACGAATTTGTGCAGGACAATCAGTCCAAATCCAGCTATGGGGTGCTCAGGGGCTTGCACTACCAACTGCCACCTTTTGCGCAGGCCAAACTCGTGCGGGTATTGGAGGGGGAAGTCCTCGACGTGGCAGTCGACATTCGGGAAGCCTCGCCTACCTATGGACAGCATTTCAGCATTCGATTGAGTGCCGAAAACAATAGGCAGCTCTTCATCCCACGAGGCTTTGCACATGGCTTTGTGGTCTTGAGCCCGACGGCCGTTTTTGCTTATAAATGTGATAACTTTTACTCCAAAGAGCATGATGCAGGTATTCGATTCGACGATCCACAGCTGGGTATCGATTGGGAAATTGACTTGGCAGAGGTCGTTTTGTCTGATAAGGACCGGGCGCAGCCGCTCTTGGGGCAACACAAAGCCATGAGTTTATGAAAAAGATTCTTGTCACCGGAGCCAGTGGACAAGTTGGCCAAGAACTACAGGTTTTGGCGCAAGCCCTGACCGATTGGACCTTTCTATTCACAGATGTTGAAAAATTGGACATTACCAATAGGGAAATGGTTGCTGAATTCTTTGGGAAGCATCAGCCCGACTTTTGCTTCAATTGTGCAGCCTACACTGCCGTAGACAAAGCCGAAAGTGAGCAGGAACTGGCCAACCGCATCAACAAGGAAGGCGCCGCTTACTTGGCAGAGGCTTGCCAAGCCAACGGGACCTTTCTGGTTCAATTGTCAACCGACTATGTTTACCACAATGATTGCAATCGACCGCTGGTTGAGACAGACCCTACCACGCCACAAGGTGTCTATGCAGCTACTAAGTTGGGAGGTGATTTGGCGGTGCTGGAATCTGGTGCCGATGCCATAGTCATTCGGACATCTTGGGTTTATTCTTCTTTCGGCCACAACTTTGTCAAGACCATGATACGGCTGGGAGCCGAACGCGATGCTCTTCGGATCATCTTCGACCAGGTTGGGACACCCACTTATGCACGCGACCTGGCCCAGGCAATGCTGCAGGTTGCAGAGCAAGTCGCTGGCGGACAGAAAGATATAGCCCAGATCAGGGGCATCTACCACTACAGCAATGAAGGCGTCACCAGTTGGTTTGATTTTGCGCAGGCTATTTTTGAACTTTGTCAGATCGATTGTCAGATCGAGGCGATTGAAACAAAAGATTATCCGACCCCAGCCAGCCGTCCTTCCTACAGCTTGCTCAATAAGGCCAAGATCAAATCCACCTTTGGGATTGGTATCCCGCACTGGCGGGATGGCCTGCAGAGATGTTTGAAAGCATTGCAAGTTGTGGCAGAGTGAGGAATCACCTGAGTTAATAATTGCTGTCTTTGAAAGCTTGGTTGAGCGCCTTGAAGTCCAGCTTTCCTCCGGTCGATTTTAAGTAGTCGACAACGACCAGGGCCTTGCGTAGGCGCGTATTTGAGCTCTTGGGCTTACCGATGATGTACAATAAGCTTCGCTGCTTACCTGGGGACAAGGCATGAAATAAGGTACTCCCCTCTTCGTCTTGCCGAAACAGCTCGGCCAACTCCTCTGGCATTGGAAGGCCGTATTCACTTTCATCCTTTTTCAATTCTGCATGTATTTCGCTCCCTACTTTGAGCTTGAGTTTTGTCCGTATCTCTTTGTTGATGTTGATGAAGTAGCCCTGCTTACCATCAGGCATAAGCGCACAATGGATTTCGAATTGGTCATTCAGGATGCAAAGTACCCGTCGGTTTTTCCCTTCGATGAAAGCTTCTGCAATGGGTTTAGGAACCCGAATGTGGTGGCCCCACAAATCAGAATTGAAATTGTCAAGAACAGCCGTAAAGCGCATGGGTTGTGGTTTAGAAACGGGACAAAGAGAAGTGTACACGCTCCAATTTGTCATACATAAAAAGCTCTAGGAGGAATTTACCAGCTAAAGAAACAAAGCTTTCGCTGCAATTCCCAGCATATTCAAAAGCAATTTGCCGATCATTTGGCCTTGATACGTCAAAAGCCTGTCATCCTCAACAAACTAAAGGCCAACATACTGCGTTTTATAATTGCGGTTGCCCGATGACTTTTTTACCTTAGAACCTAAACCGGACCGAATGATGCGACTGTTACCTCTCTGTACAAGAATTGCTTGCCTACTTTTTATCCAATTGCTCGCTTTGGAAAGCTTTGCGACCCACAACCGAGCGGGTGAAATCACCTACGTACAGACTGGACCGCTTACCATCGTTGCCACCATCACAACTTACACTCGTACCAGCAGTGTACAGGCGGATCGCGACAGCCTCGAAATCTTTTGGGGAGACGGTAAAGACGAATGGGTTCAACGCTCCAATGGCAATGGACAGGAACTCCCCAATGATACGAAGTTCAATATCTATGTTATTGAACACACTTATGCTTCGCAAGCCCGTTACATCATTTCAATGACTGATCCCAATCGGAACGAAGGCATCCTCAATGTCAACCCTCCGAGTTCGCAGAACATTCCTTTTCACTTGGAAGCAACTGTTACCTTATTCAACATTCAGTTTGATGGCTTCAATAACTCGCCGGTTCTACTGCAACCACCCATCGATATTGCCTGTGTCGGCCAACCCTTTATCCACAATCCCAATGCTTACGACCCAGATGGCGACAGCTTGGCTTACGAGCTGATTGTTCCATTGCAGGGAGTGAATCTGCCGGTGCCGTTTTACAGCTTCCCCAGTGAATTTCCGCCCAGTTCCAATAACCTAATTGATCTCAACCGGGTCACAGGAGAGTTTTTTTGGCTGACGCCCCAACGTGCAGGTGAATACAATATCGCCATGCACATCATTCAATTTCGAGATGGCGTACCCTTGGATACCATGATTCGGGATATGCAAATTCTGGTTGTCGACTGTGAAAATGCGCCTCCTGAAATTCAAACGGAGGATCAAATCTGTGTTGTAGCGGGTGAGATCATCGACTTGCCCGTCATTGCGACGGCACCTACCAGTGACTTTGATCAGCGGGTTGCTATGACAGCCCTGGGTGGTCCATTTAGTTTGGACATCAGCCCGGCTCGCTTTGAGGTGGCCCCTGGCTACCGAGCCCAACCGCTTTCCGGTCGCTTTATTTGGCAAACCACTTGTGAGCACATTTCCGATCAATTCTATACGGTGGTATTCCGCGCCGTGGATGATTTTCCCATTCGAAGGGGAAGGGATACGCTTTACCTGTCGACCCTCCACACCCTGCGCATCAAGGTCGTCGGTCCACCACCGGAAGATGTACAAGTCACGCCAGGTAATAATGAGGTAGAAATCAGTTGGGCCAATCCTTACAGTTGCGAAGATGCCCAGGATGAATATTTCAGGGGCTTTTCTGTTTGGCGTAGGCAGACCAGCAACCAATTTCCGCTGGATGATTGCGTGCCAGGCTTAGCCGGACAAGGTTACACTCGACTAAACATCATTCTGACCCGCGACATCGTCAATGATCGCTACGTCTACATCGATCAGGAGGTAGACCGAGGCCGCACCTACTGTTATCGGGTACTTGCTGAATTCGCCCGCTTGTCTGCTGGTGGTTTTCCTTTCAATACGGTTGAAAGCCTGCCTTCTGAAGAAGTGTGTGTACAACTCAGTAGAGACATTCCCCTTTTGACGAAGGTGAGTGTGGAAAATACGAGTACTACGAGCGGTCAAATACAGGTAGAATGGACAAAGCCCAATCCAGAAGATTTGGATACATTGCTCAATCCAGGTCCCTACCGCTATCAATTGCTGCGATCTACAGGCTTTGACAATACCGATTTTGTCGAAATTCCGGGTGCTTCCTTTCTATCCCCCACCTTTAGCAGTGATGTTGATACCTTCTTCCTAGACGAAGGGCTTAATACGGTTGATAATGCATACAATTATCAGGTTTCGTTTTTTGTAAATGGTGGGGACGATTTGCTGGGAGATACGCCTCCGGCTTCTTCCGTGTATTTGAGCATCGCCTCTTCCGATGAAACCAATACATTGAGTTGGCGGGCAGATGTGCCTTGGGATAACTTTCGACACGTTGTTTTTCGACAAAACGACAATACGGGGCTGTTCGATACCCTGGCCATTGTAGACGATCCTTTTTATGAAGATACGGGCCTGGTCAACCTTCGGGAATATTGTTACCGCGTTGAGACCGTTGGTTCTTACGGCATAGAGGGTGTTCCAGAGCCACTTCCCAATCTCTCGCAGGAGGCTTGCGGCAGTCCTTTGGATACCATGCCACCTTGTCCGCCGATCTTGATGGTAGACAATATCTGTGGTGAGTTGGACGGTAATTGTCAGCGAGATTTGCTGTGGAATGACTTGTCCTGGACCAATCCAAATGAAACTTGCGAAGATACCGATGATGTCATTGGCTACAATGTCTACTTTTCGCCCATTGAAGGGGGTGATTTTGTCACCATCGAAACCTTTAATTCTCTCGATTCCTTGCTTTATCGGCACTTCCCCGACGGCGGATTTGCAGGTTGTTATGCCGTCACAGCCATCGACTCCTTCAACAATGAAAGTGCCTTGAGTAACATCGTTTGTGTGGACAATTGTCCAATTTATGAGCTACCCAATGTCTTCACACCCAATGAGGATGGCGCCAACGATCGCTTTATTCCGCTGGCCCAGTGTTTTGTAGAGCGGGTAGAGTTCAATGTCTTCAATCGATGGGGGCAATTGATTTATCAAACCAACGACCCATTGCTCAATTGGGATGGCCGCAATATGTCCGGTAGAGAGGTCTCGGAAGGCGTTTACTACTATGTCTGTAAGTATTTCGAGCAACGAGTAGCCGGGGTAGTGCCAAGTCGAGAAGTTTTGAGTGGTTACATTGAATTGTTGCGCTGATTCCAGACAGTTTTCAGGCTAAATTTAATAGATACAGGAAGTACTCTACGGGGACAACATCCTTCCCGTTGATTCGTATTATATTTATAGCTCAAGCAGTTCGTAGAATTAAATTGACTAATATGTACGAATTGCTTAGACAAAATTGCTTGCATAAGAAACTGTTCGGCTGAAATCAACGAGATACTGAATACCTGCAGGTAATTTTGCTTAGCCGCCTATTCATCCAATGACGCAGAAATAGCTGACAATGGTAAAACAGACACTCAATCGCTTTCTTTACTTATTGGTCTTTCTCCTGGTATTCGCTTGTCAAAATCCACTTTTTGGTACACACAATCGCGCAGGTGAGATCACCTACGTGCAAACCGGCCCTCTGACCATCGAGGCCACCATCCTGACCTACACAAAGGCCAGTAGCACCAATGTAGACCGGGATTCGCTGCGCATTTGCTGGGGAGATGGCAATTGTGAGATGGTTGGCCGAAGCAACGGCCCCAACAACAATGGGGAAATCCTGCTCAACGACATCAAGCGCAACACCTATGTAGCGATTCACACCTATCCGGCCCAAGGGCATTATGTCATTTCGATGAACGATCCCAACCGGAACGAGGGTATTCTCAATATCGATAATTCGGTCAATGTGCCTTTCCATTTGGAAACAACCGTCACTCTCTTCAATCCCCAATTTGAAGGATTCAACAGTTCGCCCAGGCTCTTTTTACCGCCAACAGACATTGCCTGCCTCAACCAGCCCTTTGTCCACAATCCGACCGCCTTCGACCCTGATGGGGACAGCCTGGCCTACCGCCTGATCGTTCCCATGCAAGCCATCAATACCCCCATTGTTGGCTACAGTTTTCCAGATCAGGTATCGCCCGATCCAGTGGAAAATCAGATTTTCTTCAGTGAATTGACTGGTGAGTTCCGATGGGACAGCCCACAGAGGCTTGGAGAATACAACATTGCCATGTACATCATCGAGTACCGAAATGGCAATCCCATCGATACAATGATCCGCGATATGCAAATCTTGGTAGAAGATTGCGAGAATATGCCACCGGAAATCGAAACCATAGAGGAAATTTGTGTCATTGCCGGAGAAAGTGTTTCGATCGATATTCGGGTTACGGCTCCCTTGGAAGAATCCGACCAACGGGTGGCGCTGGAAGCCTATGGTGGTCCCCTCAACCTAGACATCAGCCCTGCCAGGTTGGATGTTCTCCCTGGCTTTCAAGACCAACCGCTCAGGGGTGTTTTCCGATGGCAAACGGCCTGCGAACACATTTCTGACCAGTTTTACACCGTCACCTTCCGAGCCATCGACGATTTTAGGATCAAGGATACGCTCAATCTTTCGTCGCTTCACCTATTGCGCATCAAAGTAGTCGGGCCACCGCCAGAAGATGTTCAAACGGTGGAAGTGGACGGCGAGATCGAGGTCAGTTGGGAAAATCCCTACGTTTGCGAAGATGCTGCCGATGAATACTTTAGAGGTTTTTCCGTTTGGCGGAGAGAAGGGAGTAACAATTTCCCCATAGATACTTGTATGCCGGGGCTGGCCGGCCGGGGATACATTCGGCTGAATACCGCACTGACCCGGGAAATCGTAGATGGACGCTATTTTTACTTAGATACAGATATTGATAAGGGCCGCACTTATTGTTACCGAATTTTAGCAGAATTTGCCAAAACCTCTGCCGGGGGCTTTCCATTCAACATCGTAGAAAGCCTTCCTTCTGAAGAGAGTTGCGTGCAGCTGAAGAGGGATATTCCGCTGTTGACCAAGGTCAGTGTCGATCAAACTGATATGACGCAGGGGGAAATGCAATTGGAATGGGTACTTCCGCAAGCCGATGCACTCGATACGATACTCAATCCCGGCCCCTATCGCATAGAATTGCTGCGAACGGACGGCTTCAATAACAGCGGCTTTCAGCCCGTTCCAGGAGCAGATTTCAGCAGCCCTACTTTTGCGGGCTTCAATGACATCAGCTTTACGGATGTACAGCTCAATACCGTTGGGCAACCTTATACCTATCAGCTGGCCTTCTATGTAAATAATGAAACAGACCCTCTGGGTTTTTCAGCAGAAGCCTCCTCTGTATTCCTGACAGTTGCTTCCACCGATGAGCAAAACACACTGAGTTGGGAAGCCAGTGTTCCATGGAATAATTTCCGGCATGTCATTTATCGGCAAAATGCCAGCATGGATTGGGACTCTATTGGTACGACCGTCGAATCTTCTTATGAAGACATAGGCTTGAGAAATGGCCAGGAATATTGCTACTATGTCGAGACCATTGGCACCTACGGTATCGATGGTATTCCCTCGCCATTGCGGAATTTGTCGCAAGAAGCCTGTGGCGTTCCCCTCGACAGCATTGCCCCCTGTCCGCCAGAGTTGATGGTCACCAATATTTGCGATGACAATGAAGTCAATTGTGTCCAGGATGTGCTGACCAATACATTGAATTGGACCCACCCGATAGACGCTTGCCCTACTTCGGATGATGTCGTATCCTACAATGTCTATTTCGCCCCCATAGAGGGCGCTGAGTTTGGACAGATTGGTCAGACCTTATCGCCAGATTCATTGATTTTTGAGCACAACAGAATGGACGGATTTGCCGGTTGTTATGCTGTTACCGCAATAGATTCTGTGGGTAATGAAAGTGAACTGAGCAACATCGTTTGTGTGGACAACTGCCCCGTGTACGTTCTACCAAATGTTTTTACACCCAATAACGATGGAGCCAACGAGCGTTTCATTCCGTTGTCACAATGCTTTGTCGACCGAGTAGAGTTCAAGGTGTTCAATCGTTGGGGGCAGGTCGTTTTTCAGACCAACGATCCTTCGCTTCAGTGGGATGGCCGCAACCAGTCAGGAACGGAGTTGGCGGAGGGCGTCTACTATTACGTCTGTAAATATTTTGAGGAACGAGTGGGCGGTGTTGTTCCCAGCCAACAAATCCTGAGTGGCTATATCGAACTGCTTCGTTGAACGGAAGATGTTTTTAGTTGTTATGACTGTAATCAAACTATTACATCGGTTAAAATAACATCTATTTATGTTTACAGGAATCATCGAAACACTCGGTCAAGTCAAAGCCATTCGGGAAGAAGGGTCTAATAAACACTTTACGATTGCTTCCAGCATCTCTGATGAGTTGAAAATAGATCAGAGCATCTCCCACAATGGCGTATGTCTGACAGTGGTTGCTCAATCGCCTGGTACACATACGGTTACAGCCATCGAAGAAACCTTGATACGTTCCAATTTAGGAGACTTAGAAATCGGCTCAACGGTTAATCTGGAACGTGCCATGCTCGGCAATGCCCGTCTGGATGGTCATATTGTTCAGGGCCATGTGGATGCCACCTGTGAGTGTGTAAATGTGGAGACGAAGGAAGGCAGCTGGATTTATACCTTTCGCTACAAGCCCAGTCCAGAGCATTTATTGGTTGACAAAGGCTCTATCTGCGTCAATGGCGTCAGTTTGACAGTTGTGAATCCTGTAGATGATCTCTTTTCTGTTGCCATTATTCCTTATACCTATGAACATACGACTTTCAAAGGTATTCAGGCAGGTGATACGGCCAATCTGGAATTTGACATCATCGGTAAGTACATCGCTCGCCACTTTTCCATCTATGCGAATGCTTTCAAGATGGAAGCAGCCTCTTAAAGCCAAATCTTTTCCTAAAATAAGAAGGGGAGCCATCGAATGATGACTCCCCTTTTATCGTTTCAGCAGGCCAAAGCCTGGAATTTGTTTAACACAGTTCTATTTCACTTCTTCTACTTCTTCCATTTGCTCTTTCCGTGCCTGGATAGAATCGTAGGCTTCTTTTGTGGAAACAAACAAACGGTTGTATTCGCGAACACCAGTACCTGCAGGGATTTTCTTTCCTACGATAACATTCTCCTTCAAGCCCTCCAAGAAGTCGCGCTTAGCAGCGATGGAAGCTTGGCTGAGTACCTTGGTCGTTTCTTGGAAAGAGGCAGCTGAAATCCAGCTTCCAGTTCCGAGGGAAGACTTTGTGATACCCTGTAGCAAAGGACTAGAAGTCGCAGGAACAGCATCGCGGTACTGAACGCCAATCTTATCGTTGCGCTTTAGAAATGAATTTTCCTCGCGCAATTGACGTAGCGTAACAAGCTGTCCAGGTCTTAGTTTGGTGGAGTCTCCTCCATCGGTGACGAACTTCTTGTCAAAAATCCAATCGTTTTCTTCCAAAAATTCGTATTTCTCGACGGCTTCTCCTTCGAGGAATTTTGTATCACCTGGGTCCTCAATCTGAACGCGACGCATCATTTGGCGAACGATCACCTCAATGTGCTTATCGTTGATGTTGATACCCTGGGAACGGTAAACCTCTTGGACACCATTTACCAGGTAGTATTGAACAGCGAATGGCCCTTTGATATTCAGGATGTCTTTTGGAGAAATCGCTCCATCCGACAATTGCATACCCGCTCTCACGAAATCGCCTTCTTGTACCAGAATGTGCTTTGACAATCCGATGAGGTACTTACGCATTTGCCCACTCTTCTCATCCGTTACAAATACCTCGCGGTTACCACGCTTGATCTTACCAAATCCGACTACACCATCTATTTCAGATACAGCAGCTGGATTACTTGGATTACGCGCTTCAAAGAGTTCTGTTACCCTTGGCAGACCACCCGTAATATCCTGAATCTTACCGAGCTTACGTGGAATCTTAACGATCTTCTGTCCACTCTTCACGGCCGCACCATCCTCAATAGAGATGTACGAGCCCACTGGCAAGTTGTAGTTTCTCAATTCCTCTCCATCCGGCGTAGTGATGCGGATCGTTGGAATCTTACGCTTATTCTTGCTTTCCACGATAACCTTCTCAGCATATCCCGTTTGATCGTCCCGCTCAATCCGGTATGTCACACCTTCCTCTACAGATTCGAATTGTGCAATACCTGCGTGTTCAGAAACGATAACGGCGTTAAATGGATCCCATTCACAGATGGTTTCTCCCTTTTTGATCTCCTGCTTATCCTTGACAAAAATGGTCGCACCATAAGGAATGTGGTTAGACGAGTATATCTTTTTGGTCTTCGGATCGAGGATACGAATTTCACCAGCCCGAGACAAGACAATCTGGATAGCGTTTCCATCGTCATCTTTAGACTCTGTCGAACGAATACCATCAAATTCAAGTACACCGTCGAACTTAGAAACCATCTCAGATTCCGCCTTCGTTACAGAGGCAATACCCCCTACGTGGAAAGTACGTAGCGTCAACTGGGTACCCGGCTCACCAATCGACTGAGCCGCGATGATACCTACGGCATCGCCAATTTCAGCAATTCGACCCGTAGCGAGGTTCTTACCGTAGCACTTCGTACAAACACCCTTACGCGTCTCACAAGTCAGTACAGAACGAATCGTTACCATCTCAATACCTTCTCCTTCGATGAGATCAGCCAGCTTTGGACTGATGTACTCTCCAGATTCTAGGATCACGTCATCTGTTACTGGGTGGATGATGTCGTGCAATGTATAACGGCCTTCAATTCGCCTTGCCAAGTTCTGGATAATTTTCTCATTATCTTTCAGAGCCGTAGTGTCGATTCCTCTAAGGGTATTGCAATCCTCTTCCAGGATCACGACATCTTGAGAAACGTCAACCAAACGTCTTGTGAGGTATCCGGCATCCGCCGTCTTCAAGGCGGTATCGGCCAGACCCTTCCGCGCACCGTGTGTAGAGATGAAGTACTCCAATACAGACAATCCGTCGAGGAAGTTCGAGAGGATTGGGTTTTCGATGATCGCCCCACCAGTATCCCCGGATTTTCTTGGCTTAGCCATCAGGCCCCGTAATCCACAAAGCTGCTTAATCTGTTGTTTTGATCCACGAGCGCCCGAGTCGAGCATCATGTATACGGAGTTGAACCCTTGCTTGTGCTCTGCCAATTCTTTCAGCAGGTTGTCAGTGATGCGGTTATCAGCAAAAGTCCACTTATCAATAATCTGGTTGTAACGTTCGTTATTGGTGATCAAACCCATGTTGTAGTTATCCCACACTTCATCCACTTCCGTTTGAGCTTCCTCTAGGGTAGAAATCTTCACTGTTGGTGTAATCAGATCACCAAGGTTAAAGGACAACCCTCCTTTGAAGGACCAGAGGAATCCAAGCTGCTTAATGGAATCCAGGAAGCCAGCAGTTACATAGAAATCCGTCCGCTCAATGATGTCAGAGATAACCTTTTTGAGGTTTTTCTTTGTCAACAACTGGTTAACAAAAGGCACTTTTTCTGGTACAGACTGGTTGAAAATAACCCGACCAACAGTCGTTTGAATTCGCTTTGGAGCCAAGTTACCCTCATCGTCCTCAACTTTTACACGAACATCGATTTGTGCGTGCAGATCGATTTGCTTCTCGTTGTAGGCAATCAATACCTCCTCTGTACCGTAGAATCTACGTCCTTCGCCCTTCACGACGATGTCGCCATCTGTTTTACGCTCCTTTGTCAGGTAGTACAATCCAAGTACCATATCCTGAGAAGGTAGGGTAATCGGCGATCCATCCTGTGGGTTGAGCATGTTGTGTGCAGACAACATCAGGATTTGAGCTTCCAGAATGGCTGCATGGCTCAATGGAACGTGAACGGCCATTTGGTCACCGTCGAAATCCGCGTTGAAAGCACCACAGACCAATGGGTGCAACTGGATGGCTTTTCCTTCAATCAAAGTTGGCTGGAAAGCCTGAATGGAAAGACGGTGGAGCGTTGGAGCCCGGTTGAGCATCACGGGATGCCCTTTGAGGATGTTTTCCAGGATTTCCCAGATGACAGGATCCTTGCGATCAACCAGTTTCTTGGCAGACTTAACCGTCTTGACAATACCCCGCTCAATCAGCTTGCGGATAATGAATGGCTTAAACAATTCTGCTGCCATTCCCTTTGGTAAACCACACTCATGCAATTTGAGCTCTGGACCTACCACGATTACAGAACGGCCAGAGTAATCAACACGCTTACCGAGCAGGTTCTGACGGAAACGACCTTGCTTTCCTTTGAGGATGTCACTCAAAGACTTTAATGCACGTCCTCCTTCTGCTTTTACAGCATTGGATTTACGAGAGTTATCGAAGAGTGAATCTACAGCTTCTTGCAGCATCCGCTTTTCGTTCCGGAGGATAACTTCCGGTGCTTTGATCTCAAGTAGACGCTTCAGGCGGTTGTTCCGGATGATCACCCGACGATACAAATCGTTGAGGTCGGAACTGGCAAAACGCCCACCATCAAGTGGTACCAAAGGACGCAATTCCGGTGGAACCACAGGTAGGTACTGAATGATGGCCCATTCTGGCCGGTTTTCAATGCGCTTTTGGCCATCGCGGAATGCTTCTACGACTCTCAAACGCTTGAGGGCTTCCGACTTCCGTTGCTGAGAAGTCTCATTGGCAGCCTGGTGGCGAAGCTGATAGGACAGCTCGTCCAAGTTGAGGCGCATCAAAAGGTCGCGAACAGCTTCCGCACCCATTTTGGCGATGAACTTATTTGGATCATCATCATCCAGAGACTGATTCTCTTTTGGCAGAGAATCCAGGATTTCCAAGTATTCTTCTTCTGTCAACAAATCCATTTTGCTGATGCCTTCTGGCTCCTTAGCACCAGCCTGGACAACAACATATCTTTCGTAGTAAACGATGGATTCCAACTTCTTGGAAGACAAACCAAGGAGGTATCCGATCTTATTAGGCAATGATTTAAAGAACCAGATGTGAACGACAGGCACGACCAATTTGATGTGTCCCATGCGCTCTCTACGCACCTTCTTCTCTGTTACTTCCACACCACATCTATCACAAACGATTCCTTTATAACGGATGCGCTTGTACTTACCGCAGTAACATTCATAATCCTTTACTGGTCCGAAAATACGCTCACAAAACAAGCCATCCCGTTCTGGTTTGTAAGAACGGTAATTGATCGTTTCTGGTTTGAGCACTTCCCCATACGAACGCTCCAAAATCTCATCGGGAGAAGATAAGCTGATCGTAATACTATCGAAGTTCCGCTTTTGCTTATGATTCTTCTTAAAAGGCATAGGGAAAATATTTAGAGGCGATAATCACCAATGAATAAATTATTATCAATCAAACTTAATATCCAGCGCAAGTCCACGAAGTTCGTGTACCAATACGTTGAATGATTCTGGAATACCAGGATCAGGTAACACATCGCCTTTGACAATTGCTTCGTACACTTTTGCTCTTCCAATTACATCATCTGATTTAACCGTCAGAAGCTCACGAAGTACGTGTGCGGCACCGAATGCTTCCAGAGCCCACACCTCCATCTCACCGAAACGCTGACCACCAAATTGGGCTTTACCACCAAGTGGCTGCTGTGTAATAAGTGAGTATGGTCC
>JBCCSZ010000213.1:0-14012 GCA_039199225.1 Bacteroidota bacterium | reverse complement strand
GATACGGTGAGGAAGATGGCAAAACCCGGAAAGACGGCCAGCCACCAGGCGGAAAAGTTGGAGCGTGCCAGGCTGAGCATCCGGCCCCAGGTAAGATTCTCAATTCCCACTCCTTGTCCTAAAAAAGATAGGAAGGCTTCCAATAAGATGGCTCCTGCAATACCGAAGGCAATGGTAATCAGCACCGGTCCCAGGGCATTCGGAATGGCATGACGCCAAATGATCCGTCGATCCTTGTAGCCCATCGCACGGGCTGCTTCAATGTATTCCAGATTTCTCACCCGCAAAATTTCTGCGCGGATAAAACGGGTAATGCCCGTCCAACTGATCATCCCGATGATCACCATTACGACAAAAATAGTGGGCTTGGGTACCAGGACCAAAATGGCCAAAAGCAACAACAGGCCGGGAATTGAGTTCATCACCTCGACAAAACGCATCACCAATAAGTCGACAGCAATAGCATGGCGATGACCCAAAAAAGGAATTTTCTCTAAAGGTCTACTGAGTAAATTGACGAAAAGAAGGATGCCCAAGGCAATCAAAAGACTGATCAACAGCTCAGTGTAGAGTCCTTCTCCGCTGGACAATTGGTATCTCCTCGCTACAATCGCATAGAAATAGGCAAGAACCAACCCTATCGCATTTAACAGCAATCGCGCTCTGGACAGCCGCAGGCCCTTGTCGCCAAAATACCCGGCGATGGCTCCAAAGAAAATACCGATGAAGGCGGCAATCAGCATGGCCAGTACGCCCACGAATATCGCTACCCTGGTACCCTTGATCATACCAGCCGCGACATCTCGCCCCACGCCGTCTGTTCCCAATCGATGTCTAAAGCGCGGACTCTGCACGCTTTGTTCTTCAAAAGGTCCCTTCAGATAGTTGGAAATATCAACATTGTTGTCTGCATATGGAATTAATGGCCAGACGACCGACTCATATTCTGCCTTTTGCCAATCAAAGGTTGCAAGGCCATCCGGCCATTTCGACCAGCCAGACTGGACGGCGAAGTTTTTGAAAATGGGCCAATGTGTTTGACCATCCAACTTGCAATAAATGGGTTTGTCATTGGCTAGAAAGTCTGCCGTCAAGGCAATAAAGATTAAGAACAGTAGGATGCGCAATGCCCAGAGCGCCATTCGATTTTTCTTGTATTCCGTCCATACCCGACGCCAATATCCTTGAGAAGGACGTTCCTTTTTCATCGCTTCCAACAGGCGAGCTTCTCTTTTTCGATTGCGGAATAACATAGCCGACCAAATTACAAATTTATGAGCGGAACTTGACCCTTGGATTGGCGAAGGTGTATAAAATATCGGCCACCAAATTTCCAAGCATCGTCATAACAGCGGTCAGTAGGAGGACTGTAAAAACCACGGGCCAGTCTTCGGCCACGATAGAGTCGTAGACCAACAGCCCCATGCCCGGTATATTGAAAATCAATTCAATGGCCACAGAGCCGGCAATGACGGCGGGGAACAGCAAAGCGATCATGGTAATCAATGGAAAGATGGCATTGCGGAAGGCATGCTTCCACAATATAACCTGAGACGACAGCCCTTTAGCACGAGCCGTTCGAATGTAATCCAGTCGGTTGACAGATAATATACTTTCTCGCATTTGACGAGCGATAAAGGCCAGCGAAGCATAGGTCAGGCAAAATACAGGTAGAATCAAATGGGATAGGCGCTGCCAGAAACGAGGCCAAAAGGGATCGCCTTGGGTTAAATTACCCAATCCGATCGACGGAAAAATATTGGCCCATTTTCCATATTCCGGAGTGGTGAAAAACACGACCAGCATAGTAGCTACCCAGAAGGTGGGCAAGGAGTAAAGCATAAATAAAAGCGTAGAGGTGACTCGATCGAAATAGCTGCCTTGTCGTTGGGCAGTATATACTCCAATCGGGATGGCCAGACCAAAGGCACATATGATGGACAATACACTCATCACTGCAGTCCACCAGATGGCATCTCGGATTCTTCCACCAGAGGGTTGTCCGTTTTGTAGCGAAATACCAAAGTCACCACTCACGAAGGCGGTTAACCAATTGTGGTATTGATTGTCAAATCCATACCAGATAAACCGCGGAATGGCACAGAGATTGGGCGTTGCTTGCGCTCGAATATTGTTGTAAGAAGCAAACAACTGTTCCAAATCAGTACCTATGGCCTGATCGATGACAGGATTTTCCGAAAGGACTTTTTCAACCTTAGCGAACATATACTGGATTTTTTTATCCTGATGGACGAAGGCTAGGTTGCGAAAAGTTTTTTTCAGACCAATCAGCGCATTGGCGCCAAGGCTATCTGGCAATTCAAACAATTGTTGCTCGACTGCCTCCCGCTTTTTGGTGAAACGATCAATGGATGCCCAATTGCCATATTGAGCAATGAATTTTTCCATTAATGTTCTTTTGTTAAAAGGCTGTATCCGATAAAGGGTATCGGGATAAGCGGCGGCTGTCAACTCAAAATAAAAGGTGGGTTTATCCAGTCCCAGCTGACGAACTTTGATTTGGTAGTCCCGCTTGTAGGTCAGCATGCCATGGGCGCCACCGTCTGGAGAACTACTATTCAGCAAACGCTCCACCGGATCACCGGGTGAGCATTTGCTGAGTGTGAAAGCCACTAGTGAAATCACCAAAAAGGTGGGTATAAAAAGTAATATGCGTTTTAGGATGTACAAAAACATCTCGCTAGATTAATCCTTCGCAGCTTAGTTTAAGGTCAAATAGTTTTCAAAGATGCAAGGGCTTTTCATAGAAGGCTTGAAGTTTTTGAACTTCTTGTTGATGACCACATGGTCTGCGGCATTAAACAAAAAGATTACCGGCATCTCATCGTATAGCAACTCCTGAAATTCCAGGTACAATTTGTTGCGCTTTGTCTCATCCAACTCTGTACGAATATTGTCAATCAGGGCGTCGGACTCCGCATTGCCAAATCTCGTGTAATTGGCACCACTCGTCGTATACCACAATTGCTTGGGATCGTACAGACCAAAATCGCTGCTGGCCCCCAGGATGAACAGCTCATAGTTGCCACTGTTGCGATCCTTAATGAGCAAATTGGCCTCCTTCACTTTGGGTTCAATGTTGACACCTACCTTACGAGCTTCTTCTTTGAATAAAATGGCCACCTTTTCACTGTTGATGTTTTGAGGAGTCATATTGTATTCAAGCGTCAATTCTAATTTTTCTCCATCTACTACTTTATCGACAATACCATTACCATCTGTATCCGTCCAACCTGCTTCTGTGAGGAGGGCTTTTGCCTTTTCCAAGTTCAAGCTGTAGGGCTCCAAACCCTTGTGGTAATAGTCGAAATAAGGAGGAATCGGCCCAACAATCTTCTTAGCATCTCCTTTTTGGATGTTGTTAATGATCTCATCGATGTTGATACAATAGGCCAATGCCTGGCGTACCCTTTTGTCACTGAGCTTGGGATTGGTCGTATTGATTCCAATGTAATTGTAGATCGTCGTTGCAGGTGTATGCAGCTCAAAATCGGATTTGAAAGACTCGTCCTCTTTCAACTTGGAAAATTGTTCGCTGGGAATTCGTCCAACAAAATCGACCTCCTTACTTCTCAGCAAGCTGAGCGCGGCAGTGGCATCTCTAACGGGTCGGAAAATGAGCTCATCCGGAACAGCGGTCAACATAGGATAGCGATCGACCAGTTGGTTGCCCCACCAGTTTTCTTTTTTCTTCAAGATGACTCGATCGTTGGGTATCCAATTATCGAGCTTGTAAGCACCACTTCCCGAAACCACATCTATGTTTTTGCTGTACTCAGGAGAAACAAATTCCTTGGCAAAAGTAGCGAGGTTTTCGTTTTCCTCTGCCAGTTCAGAAGCCTTGGCATTATCGGTCAAATCCTTAAGTTGAATGTCTTTCATCAAGCCTTTTGGGTCGTAAATATGCTCTGGATAGACGTAAAAACCAGAGACGTACATGGCTCGGATGTAATTTTCCCTTGTATAAACAGTAAAGCGTTTTGCATTGGTTGGATCAATCTCTACATCTTGTATGACGCCAACGTGAGAGCGATATGCAGGGGCGCCAGTAGTAATCATTGGATTGAATACAGCCTTGATGCTGAATTCGTAATCATTGCCATCGATGGGCGAACCATCATCCCAGACAGCTTCTTCGTGAATTTCAAAAACATAGGCCGTTTTACCTTTGTAAGGGCCTTCGGCAACGACAATTTCCTCTGGCAAACTCTTGGCTAGAACCGGCGACAGCTTCAACGTATATGGATCGTATTCCAATAGGGTTTGGAATATATGGTTGTTGACGCGTGACGACCAAGAATTGGTAGCCAGGATGGGACTTAGGTAAGTGGGCTCCGCTTGAATGCGGGTGTGGACCTTAACTGTTTCAGAAGTCTCTCCATTGTTGGAGGATGCATCGGAAGGGTCCGTCTCACATGCGCTCTGAAATAGTAAAAGTGCAATTAAGTACAATAAGAAAAGAGGGGATTGTTTCATGGCTGTTACGTTTGTGATAAATAGATTGGCCCGAATGGGCATTGTTTGTTACTTTCTCATGCGGCAGATCGCCTTGGGTTATTAGGTCAATGCGAACCATCTACCGACGAAACGGCTTTGTGGAGTGTGAATTCCTGTGGATTGTAGCCAGGACGCAAAATTGACACATCGGCATCAAACCGTTCGTGAATGGCTATACGCTCTTTTGGTGAAAATAAAAAAATACTGGCCTGCCTAGTATAAATTGCCTCCTGAATGCTAAGATACAAAGGATTTCTTTGCCTAGGGTCTAACTGCAGCCGAATGCTGTCAATTAGAGCATCTGTCTGGGCATCTCCAAAACCAATTCGATTGCTACCGCCCCGCTGCATACTGCTGCTGTGCCAGGCTTGCTTGAGATCGTCGGGCAGAGGGAGCTGCCCTTTAGCAATATAAAACAGGTCGAATTCCCCTCGTCGATACTCCTGAAGCAGCGTGTTAAATACCCTACTTTCCATTTCAAGCTGAATCCCTACCTTGGCTGCCTGCTGCTGCAACATCAACCCGATTTCCTTCCCTGTTTCATTTTTATGGCCAACTTTATATGTCAACTTCAATCGTTTGCGCTCCCCATCCATCTGCTTTTCGCGAATACCATCCCCATCTGTATCTATCCAACCACTTTGCTCCAACAAATCGCTAGCCTTCGTCAAGTCAAAGAAAATAGCTTCCAATCCACTGTGGTAATAGGGCTTACTGGGATGAATCGGCCCAATGATTCGTTTGGCAGTTCCATTGAATTTCTGTTCAATAAATCCATCCAAATCCAGCAAGTGTGCCAGGGCTCGTCGCACAGCCCACTCCCCTAAGATCGGATGATCGTTTTGCAATGCAACCAAATAGTATGATAGTTTCAAAGGCGTGTAGAGTCGAAAAGGAAGCGCATCGGATGGCAAACCCTTCCCTTGCCATTGCTTGAATTCTTCCAATGGGATGTCGGACATCACATCCAATTCACCCCTCTTTAGCAGGCTCAAAGCCGATTGAGGATCGGGGATGAACCGGTAGGTAATGACATCTGGCCGAGCTGCCAAAGCCGACCGCTCTTCCGCTTTTGAAGCCCCCCACCAATCTCCTTGCTTTTGCAGACGTATGTACTGACCGACTTGCCATTCTTGCACTTTGTATGGTCCACAAAGCACTTGCTCTTCCGCTCCTTTGGGATTGAGCCTTTCGACAAAGCGGGCGGCAGATGTCTTCAACAGACTATCGTAGGATGCTGTCACTGTAGATTCCGTTGCGGTTTGCAAAAGCACGTTTAAATCGAGGCGATCGGTAGCATCATTCGGATCAAAACTAGCCTTATGGAAAATAGGCAGCAGACCAATGGCCGCTTCCGACAACAAATAAGATTCCTTGCAAAGGAAATGCAGGCGCCCCGAACGAAGCGAATCAAGTTCGACACTTTTTATAAAGTTTAAGAAACTCCTGTAATGACCCACCGGCACTTCTGGGTTGAAGATCATTTTTAAAGTAAAAAGTACATCCTCCGGAGTGACGGCCTGCCCATTGCTCCATGTGGCATCTGGGTCCAGGTCAAAGGTCAAAGACAATTGTCCTCCCGCCCCCTTGGTGGTTGCAGGGCGTGACGTAGCGAGCTGGGGTCTCAGTTCGAGGGTGCTTGGATCGATGTTCAAGAGAGAGAGGTAGAGATGTCGGTGTACTTGTTCAGCGTAGGCCGAGCGCGAAAGCAAAGGATGTAATCGGTCTGGCTCAGCTGCCAGGCGGATTTGTACATGGATATTCCCTTTTTCGGCAGCCTTTTCACGACAAGCGATGAAAAGGATAGGTAGATGTAGGATTAGCAATAGTTGAAAGCGCGTCAATTGGTTCATAGGCTTTTGTAAGCGTAATGTATAAAGTAAGGAAAAACCAAAGGCCGTCAAACATTCAACAAGGGTTTTTGTTGTAAACTGCAAACCGTCCGTCAATATGTCAACTATTTTAATCTCAGGAGGTAGCGGCCTGATTGGCAGCCGAATGAGCCAACTCCTTACAGAAAAAGGTTATACGGTTATTCACCTCAGCCGGAACCCATCTAAGAAAGCCGGCTATGATAGCTATCGCTGGGACCTCGACAAAGACTATATTGACAATGAAGCCATCCAACGGGCCGATTATGTGGTCAGCCTTGCCGGTGCAGGCATTGCAGACAAGCGCTGGACGCCCAGTCGCAAGAAACTCATCATTGACAGTCGGGTACGTTCCAATCTTTTATTGAAAAAGTCTTTCGAGCAGCTCGGGAAAGTCCCCAAGGCTTATGTAGCGGCTAGTGCCATTGGTTATTATGGCGATCGTGGCGAGACCTTGGTCAACGAGACCTCTGGTCCTGGGAAAGGATTTTTGCCGGAAAGCTGTATCGCCTGGGAAAATGCCATCCATGCTGTCAACGACAATGGTTGGCGCAGCGTAATTCTACGAGTGGGTATTGTTTTATCGACTCGTGGTGGAGCCTTAGAGAAGATGATTCAACCGATGGCCTTTCGCATGGGAGCTTATTTTGGCAATGGACAGCAGTACTATTCTTGGATACACATCGATGATTTGTGTCGAATGTTTATTTGGAGCATCGAAAACGAAGAAGCAAAAGGAATTTACAATGCCGTCAGCCCATATCCGGTCAGCAACAAACAACTTGCCTATGACCTAGGTCGAGCGATGGATCGCAAAGCATTGATATTGCCCACTCCAGCCGCCGCCCTGCGCATAGCAATGGGCGAAATGGCAGACGTTGTCCTAACCAGCACAAGAGTATCGGCTCAAAAGATGCTGGACGCAGGCTTTGGATTTCAGTATCCAGCTATTTTACCGGCACTCAAGGATGTATTGGATAGAAAAATATAGGGCGATCTAGTGATCGAATACCTCAATGTCCTTAGTTTTGACAACCAAGTCTGTGAATTTACCTTTAAAACGGGTAGCTTTCACGATGTGGTTATCAATCCAATGGTAATTACCACCGCGAGGCTTATCCATAAGCAGACCATGATATTTAAAGTCATGCTTCTTCAACCAAGCTTGGGTGATTTCGCGATGCTCTTCCGTTCTGGAAGTGAAGAAAGTAATGATGTGGCCTTCACCGTGCCATTTATTAACCATCTTTAGAGCATCCGGATAAGGCAGGCAAGTAGACATTCTTTCCGGCTCTTCATTTGGAATATCATCACATATGGTTCCATCGATATCAATCAAGAAATTTTTGATATTTTCAGGCAGGATGGGACTGACCGTCTCTCCTTTCTCGTTGTATGCTACGTTGAGTTTTTCTTTAGAGGTATCCATTTATCTTCGCTTTTACCAAATTAAAGTTTGATTGGAGCCCGCCCCTGGGGTGGAAAATTATTAAAGACGTCGATGCGCCTCCCAAGAAATAAGGCTAATAAAATTTGACACACTGGGCTTTTTGATGGCTGTTTACCAGATGTTTGACATTTAACACAACACAAAGATAGTGAGAAAAAGTTCAGGCCGACAGGGCTTAACAACTGAAAGTCCGATAATATCCCATCTTAACCTTAAACTTAATGTAAAAATCACACTAATTTGACAAAACAGAAAAATTTATTCCTTATTTGCCCAGTACTTAAGGGCAAGCAAGAACAATTCCAAAAGAGCAACTGGCTTGTATCAATCCCAGTTATCGCTCATTCGAAAATGACGTAGGAGGCCGGATCGACAGGTTTTCCATTATGCCACAACTCGAAATGCAAGTGTGGACCATTGGAAAGCGTACCGCTATTACCGATGATGGCGAGTGCCTCTCCGGCACTGACAAATTCACCTATTTTTTTGAGAAGAGCCGAATTGTGTTTGTAGAAGCTTACGACATTGTTGTCGTGTTGAATTCCCAAGGTATAGCCTGTTTCTAATGTCCAATCAGACATAAAGACATAGCCATCTAAAACGGCCTTAACGGGGGTATTTTTTGGTGCTAAGATGTCAATACCAAAGTGTTTTTTCACCTGATCGAATTCACTCCCGACCATGCCTGTAATCGGCGGAACGAAGTAGAGCTTTTCCAGCGATTGGTTAGACTTAAAATTGGCCGTACGGGATAGAAGTGCTTTTTCTTGAATTTGTTCTTCCAGTTCGATTTCCTTACGCAAAATCTCATCCTCCTTGATGCGTTCTACCTCCAGGAGGCTATCCGAAAAATCATTGCCTTCGACCTCTTCCTCAGAAAGAAATGCCACCTCTCCTACCAAGATTTTGCGAAAGTTATCGGTATAGGCTTTGTGCGCGTCCAATTCGGCCTTCATTTCGTCTATTTCCTCGTTGAGTTGCATGATCTCATTGTGTCTACCATCGCCAAAACCAGGGATGTATCGCTTCATTGGCGTCAACACAATAATGGCTGCTACCAATAGAGCCACCAACACAGCAATAGAGCTAAACAAAATATAAACGTTCAGCAAAGTCAACTTATAAGAACCAACCTCCTCGAAGGTCTCATTGTTCATGATTACCAAACGGTAAGTATGCCGAAGGTTTTCACCCCATCTTTTGTCCGCTTTATTTTCATCGGCCATCTTCCGAAAGTTTAAAATTTAAAATAAATTTGTAGCCTTGGCAGTTATAAATTTTGAGTTCCAAAACTTAGTTCGGGCAAGCAAGTCCGCAACTGCAACCAAATGTGGCTCATTCAAGTATACGTATAGGGAAGAAGTCCCTCCATGAAAAGAGCCATTTGTCCATATTTTCAATAACGAACCTTAACACTTCTTTAGTTTGAAACATATATTCAAAGCCCTCATACTATTGGTCGCCATCGGAGGTGTCTCCGCTTGTGTCACCCAAAAAAAGAAGGATGATGTCTCCAAACTTGGCAAGTTCTACCACAATACAACGGCCAAATTCAATGGCTATTTCAATGCAAATGTACTATTAACGGAGAGCATTGCAAAGCTAGATGAGCAACATCAGGACAATTACAATCAAATACTGGAAATTTATCCCTATACGGCTGCCGATAACCCGCAGGCGGTAGCCAGTGATTTGGATGAAGCCATCAAAAAGGTGTCCATCGTCGTAAGCCTGCATAGGGTCAGCCATTGGACAGACGATTGCTACTTGCTCATGGGCCAGGCCCAATACCTCAAAAAAAATTACGAGGACGCTGAAGAAACTTTCAAGTTTTTCCGTGAAGAGTTTGACCCGGAAACAGCAGACCTCCGAGCTAAAAAGGGTAAGAGAAGCCGAAAAAAGACTTCCAGAAGCCGCGGAAAATCTCCTAAGAAGTCAGCAGAAACCAAAAAGAAAGAAAAGGACAAAAAGAAAAAGAAGAAAGCTCGCGAAAAAGAACGCAAGAAGTACAACAAGCAACTCAAGAAAAAAAGAAAGAAAAAGAAAAGCAGCCGCAAGCGCTCTTCTAGCAAATCCGATAAGGGCAAAAAAGATAAGGAAATCACCAAACCATCTGCATCCAGAAAGAACGAAAAGAAAAAGGAAGGGCCAGATGCCAAGAAAAAGGAAGATAAAAAAAAGGATAAGGATGATAAGAATGAAGATGGCAAGCTCAAGCACCGCCCAGTCTACCAGGATGGGTTGCTTTGGTTGGCACGAACCTTCATCGAAAGAGAAAATTACTTTGAATCGGAGCTGATTCTCAATAAACTGGCGCGAGACCCTAAAATTCACGAACCAGTTGCCCGCCAACTACCCGTCGTACAAGCTTACTTTCAAATGAAACAAAAGCGCTACGAGCAGGTCATTCCCTACTTGGAAACAGCCATCAAGCGGTCTAAAGAAAGGGACGAAAAGGCGCGCTACTCCTACATCATCGGTCAAATCCATCAGATGGGCGGTCGAAGTGAAGCGGCAGCAGCCTCTTTCAAGGACGCTTTGAAATACAGCACATCCTACGAGATGGAGTTTAGCTCCAAATTGAATCTGATCAAAAACGACTGGAACAACGGCCGAACCACCGGAGAGGCAACCATCGCCAAGCTGATCAAGATGACCAAGGACATCAAAAATGACGAGTACCAGGATCAACTGTACTACGCCATGTCTCAAATTGCTCTGAAAGAAAACGACAAGCTCGCTGCCATCGGGTATTTGAAAAAGTCTTTGCTGATGAGCAAGAGCAATCGCGCTCAAAAAGCGGAATCCTACTTACAGCTGGCCGATCTATATTTTGAAAGCCAGCAGTTCGTCGATGCTCGAAACTATTACGATAGTACCCTGCTGGCACTGACCAAAACGGATGAGCGCTACGGTCCCATCAGCCGCAAAAAGGACAATCTGGAAGACATCGCCAAGAATCTTGTCATCATCCAGGTGCAAGACAGCTTGCTCAATCTTTCAAAGATGAGCGACAAAGATCGGAAGGCGCTTGCCTACAAGATCAAAAAGGATGAAGAGGAGGCCAAGCTCAAGCGTCTGACCGATAATGCCCGAAATAGCAGCAATGCCAACCAGGGCCGCAGATCACCCGTCCGTCCGTCTAGTTCGCCGAGTACTTTCTTTGCCTACAATGAAAAGGGCGCCAAGAAGGGATCAAAGGATTTTGAAAGGCGGTGGGGCCAACGGGTGCTGGAAGACAATTGGCGACGTTCCAACCGACGAAATACCAGCGACCTGTTGGACATTGCCCAGGACGATGAGCAGATTTCCAGGGAGCTGACAGAAGACGACATCAACAAGATTCTGAAGGATATTCCCTCCTCTGATTCACAGATCAAAGCCACAGAAGGCAAGATTGCAGATGCCCTTTTTGCCTTGGGACGTCTTTACAGAGAACGGCTGGAATACAATGAAAAAACTGTTGAATCGCTCGAAGAGCTGCTGCGTCGATTCCCGGATACCAAGCATCGAATGGATGCCTACTACTATTTGTACTTGGCGCATACAGACTTGGGGCAGGCGGCCAGGGCCAGAGAATATTACGACAAGCTGGTCTCTGATTTCCCTGGTTCTACCTATGCCCGGGTGCTGCAAGACCCCAATTTCATGGAAGCCTCCAAGGAGGAAGAACGCCGCCTCACTGCTTATTACGACGATACCTACGCGGTATTCCGCAAGGGAGAATACAAGCAAGCCATCGAAAGGACTGCTCGTGTCAATGAGTTGTTTGGTCCCAATAATGCTTTGCGCGCCAAATTTGCCCTGTTGAGCGCTATGTCTCTTGGCAATGTCAAAGGTAAGGATGCTTATGTCGCTGCCTTGCGGGATGTGGCAGCGAAGTTTCCCAATACCGACGAGCAAAAACGGGCTAAGGAGATTCTGCGCCTACTGTCCACCAATGCTGCAGACGACGGCAAAGTACGCCAAGGTGCCGGAGGTCGCTTCAAGATAGAAGAAAAGGCCGTTCACTACTTCATTGTCATGCTCAAAAACAAGAGTGTCAAGCTGAGTGATGCCAAAAATTCTGTCTCCGACTTCAACCGCAAATACCACAAGTTGGACCGATTACGGATTTCCAATATCTACCTTGGTTCCGACACCAGTACGCCCATTCTTGTCATCCGCCGTTTCAAGGGCAAGAGCAAGGCCATGGCTTACTATGATGGCATCAAGAAAAATGAAAGAGATTTTCTTCCAGTGGGGGCTAAGTATGAGATATATCCGGTTACCCAATACAATTACCGCCAGATATTGAAGGCAAAATCCATGGATGGTTATGATACCTTCTTCCAGGACAATTACGAGAACTAAATAAACGAATCCCCTTTAATCACTGGTTAGATTAAAGGGGATTCGTCTGTCTACAGGGGTCAGACAAAGCAATCAGCTTTCCATTTCCACCAGTAGCGTTCCTTTATCCACAGCTTTTCCTTTGGCAATGTGGATGGCTTTGACCTTTCCTTTGCCTGCAGCT
Source organism: Bacteroidota bacterium (assembly GCA_039199225.1). Taxonomy (GTDB): domain Bacteria; phylum Bacteroidota; class Bacteroidia; order Chitinophagales; family Saprospiraceae; genus JBCCSZ01. Next base: position 1,657 of record JBCCSZ010000213.1, on the reverse strand, counting down.
TTGATGATGTTTTCCATTTTCATGGCTTCCAGAATGACGAGCCCTTCCCCTTCCTCTACTTCCTGACCAATTTCTACTAAAACATCGAGTACCAATCCTGGCATGGGTGCCTTGATTTCATTGGCGTGGCGGTTGGATACGGTGGAGAGACCAAGGGCTTTGACAAGCTGGTCGTATTCATCGGCTAGTTGAACATCGAAGATTTCTCCATTGAGCTTGATCCGAAAAGACTTTTGCGCGGAATGGGCCTCTAGAACTTCTGCTTGGTAGGCGCGGTCGTTGACCAATATGTGGAAGCTATTCGGTCCATTGGGTACGATATCCAGGGGTGTGCGAACGGTCTCATTGTCAAATTCGAACTGACCATTGACGGTCGCTTTGTATGATCTTTCCTTCATAGTTGTTGGCATATGCAGAAAGCAAAGATAAGGTCTTAAATCTGCATTTTACCCAAACGAATCATGAAATAGCACTCGTACATGGTGTAAACGGCATAGATAATGAAAAAGGGCAGAAGAAAAAACTTGGTCTGCGGTTGCATCAGTTCATTGTAAGCCATAACAATGGCCAGGCAAAACCCCATCTTACCGATGACAAAACCAACGATGACGTTGGTGAAGGTATGCTTGTTGTCGCTCATAGCAGCGCGACGACCGAATAAGAACATCAAAAAGCTTAGGCCGACCATTCCAGCCAAGCTGATCCAAGAGAGGAGGGTATCTTGTTGGAGTGCGCTAATAAATCGATGCATGACGTACAATAGAATGGCAGTAGCCACTGTTACGAGTGTCAGCTGTATCAAAAATGGTTTCCAGTTCATCCGCTTTACGGTTTGAAAAGATCTTTAAGGCTAAGATATAAAGCGGCAAAGATAGACAACAAAGCGAAAAATATGGTGATGTAGGGTTTTTCGGTGCCAAAATGGGCATCTAACTTCTTACCGGCTAGCATACCGATTAAGATGATGGCTCCCATCTGGAAGGCCATCCCTGCATACTTCATATAATTCTTGGCAGAATTTCTATTTCGAGACTCCGGCGCTTTGTTGGTTTCCTGATTTGACAACCTCTTTTACTGTTTTTCTGGATTCAGACGACTTGCCAGGAGCCTGTTGGGCGCCCATGACGCAAGAGACGTTGAAAATGGCACCAGACTGAACGATCAATTGTTTTGTTTTGACGTCGCCAGATACCTTGGCAGTTTCGCGGATGTTGAGCAGTTCTGCAACGGTGAGATTACCTTCGAATTTTCCTTCGATAACGGCATTGGCACAACGGATTTCACCTTCTACATATCCAGTAGGCCCGATAATGACCTTGGATCTGCAATTGAGTGATCCTTTGATGACACCGTCGATACGAATATCATTATCTGATTTGATGGTTCCTTCTACGATTGTTCCGTGAACCAGGCTATTGAGTGCATTGGGGTTAGTGACAGGAGCCACGCCATTCTTTTTGGTTGCCACAGTTTCTTTCTTCTTGTTATTCCCAAACATTTGCTTGTCGTTTAATTAATCGTGATAGTACCTCTTCCTTTTTTATGTCAGAAAAGGCTTTACTCTCTAAATATAATCAAATATACGTTATTTGAAAAATATGCTAATTTCGTCTTACAAGACATATAATTAGTAAACCTACTATGTTACAATTGCTAT
>JBCCSZ010000212.1:0-14058 GCA_039199225.1 Bacteroidota bacterium | reverse complement strand
ATTCCTATTATCAGTTTTTTGTTGCCCGAAATACATAACCCTAACTACATACTAATTCAACAAAGGTATGATCTCTTCCTTTTATATATTTCTAAGCCAGCCGCTCCTTTTGACTTTTTTCTGGTACATACTTCAAATTTAATGTCCCAATCCTCACGATTTCCCAATTTCTTCGAAATGACTGCCCAACGGCCTCGGCTAGGCGACGTGCTGGGGCTTCTGCCCCGCATGGCGGCCTAGCCTTTGTTGGCTACCGTATTTTATATTATTTCACATTTTCCTTCCTCTATGTCTACCATTACTTTTTTATATTTAATTCCTCGCTTTATTGTTCCATCTACATATTCAACATCTATCTTTTCATTTCTTCCAATTTTCCTACTACTTATTGGTGAATTTAGATTCGATATATTTGACTGGCTAACTAATTGTTGATTGAGTAGTTCGTCCAAATTTAATTGGCGAAGTTCACTTTTATCAACTTCTAATTCATACGACCTTTTAAATTCATCTTTTTCAATACTCCAGTTCTCTAAACTTGATCCCTCGTCAGGATACCACTCATGGATAAAACTAAATTCCCATAAGTCGTATTTATTATTATTCTTAAATTTTCTCTTAAGCTCTTCTATCAACTGTTTCTGATTTCTGTAATGACTACCTAAAATAATCTGCATCTCATAAAGATAGTCTAATAGGTAACTACTTCCCCATAGTAACAACGCCATATCTATCGTATTATCAAAGAAAAAACTTGACTTATTTTTTATAAATTCCCAAAATGAATTCGAGTCAAATGTGAAGTAGCTCTTCCAGCTTTTTGATTTTTTCCCTTCAAAGTATTGAAACAAATTATACCAAATCGCTCCACTTACAGCAAAAGGACAGTTTTTCGACCTCATCGATCTCAAAAATCTCATCTCTAATGATGCCATAACATATGCTCTGTCTTGAGGAAACTTCTCTAATAAAGCCTGAAGCTTATTCTCAGAATTATCGAACAAGCCTAGTTCTAAATGCTCAATATAGGTGTCATCAAAATTAAAATCATATTTGTTCGTTTCTTTCCGAAATAGGTTAAAGTCAATAATCCCATTTCCTCTCTGCGCTACATACAGATTCTCCAGTTCTATATAAAATTTAATGATAGCCAATTCAAACTCCGCCCCCTCTATTAAATGTGGAGATTGCTTTATTGAAGTATACTCCTGCTCAATTATTTCATTTACCTGTGTGATGTACTGATTATATAGCAGTTGCTTAATACTTTGAAGTAGTAGGTCATAATCGTAATCTCTTGAAATCGCATCCCTTAATTGTTCTTCTAGACTATCTCGATCCTTTAGAAAGCAATAGTATTTTATGAGTGCCTCATTTATATACCCTCCTTCATTTACATAGAGTCTAGGCTGCTTTTCTTTTAATACTGATCCAAATAATTCTATTTTATCAAAATTCCTAGCGGTTTCATGGTGTCCGGTAAACTCCGCAAGTACCTCCCCCACATCATACTCCTCTTCAAGATCATCAGGTAAATCTTGACGAAACACTTCAATTACCTCATCAGATATTGTTGTTATGTCTTCATTTACATAGTTCTCCCAAAATTCCTCAAATGTCATCTTATTGTTATTGTTTTCAGTAAATATTCTAATATATACAACTTTACTGAATTCAAATGATATATAGGTTGAAAATCTTCACGTATTATTCCTTCTTTTCAGCAATTCGCTAATCTATAATCCTAGACACTTTATGTTAAATCTAAAATGAACTCGTAAGTATCATACTATTCAGCTATTCTTATATTCTTTTTTTCGCACTTATGGTAGCCAACTACTTTAAACCCACACAAAATACCCATATTTGCCCCCCAAAAAGGATGGCTATCCGTAGGTTGGTGTTGATATTTAAATGCCCAAATCATCGAAGGGGCTTTTGATGTTTTTTAAGTCCTTGGCCGCAACATGGGTGTACAGCATCGTGGTCTTAGGACTGTTGTGGCCCAAGATGGTCTGGATGTAGCGGAGGTCGGTGCCGGACTGTAGCAGATGGGTGGCGTAGCTGTGACGGAGGGTGTGCAGGGTGACTCGCCGATTCAGACCGGCCTTGCGGACAGCGCGCTTGAGGATCTGTAAGGCACTGCTGTAGGCGTAGCGACCGCCTCGCTGCCCCGTGAACAATAGGGTCTTGTTGCGGTAAGAGCGCTGGTAGCGACGGAGCAGGTCCGCAATACCTCCCGACAAGGGGACGCGGCGGTCCTTTTGTCCCTTGGCCGACCGGACGTAGAGGAGCTTTTCTTCATAGCGGACGTCGTCTATCCTCAACGACAGGGCCTCGCCGATTCTTAGGCCACAGCCGTACAACAAACTGATTAATGCCTGGTGCTTTAAGTTGGTGATGCCAATGAGTATGGATTTGACTTCTTCTTTAGTCAATACATCAGGGAGCTTCGTGACGCGGCGCGGACGGGCAATGTCGTCCGGGACAATCTGGCTGCTGGCATGTAGCTTGTAAAAGAGCTTGATCGCATTGATGAATTGGTTTTGAGAGGCATAGGACCGACCTCGCTTTATGTACACTTCGTGGTTGTAGCTTACCAAGTCTTCTTCGGTGATCGAATCCCAATTCTTGGGATGGTGGTGGGCAAAGAATTGACGGATCATACTGGAATAGGTCTTGACCGTAGAGTAGCTGTATCGCTGTTGCTCCATGTACCGACGATAAAGGGCGATCTTTTCCTGGATAGGCTCAGATAATGGTACCCAGTTGCTTGGCTTGGAGGGTTTCTGGCGCTTTTTCAACACCTTAGCGGTAGTCGCACCATTGGCTCGGCGGGTGGTCGACTTAATTCCTTTTTGATCCACCCAAATGCCACTTCCCCTCAGATGTTGCACCAAGGCTCGTATGCTTTGCTCCGTGTAGGGCAGGTAAAAGCACTTATGGGTTTTGGTCCACCTCACGGCCTTCAATTGCATGAGCTTATCTCGGATGTCTTCATCGTACGGAAAACGCAAGGATAGACATTTCATATGGCGATGCTCAAAAATCCCCAAGGTGATGGCCTTTTGATAAACAGTGGCCGACTCGATCGTAATTTGTCTTTTCATTGGTATAGGATGAGTTATTGTATCGGTTTCAACCCCACCCAAAGGCATAGCATTACCATTCAGACAGGTGCTGTTCATCCTTTCATTTTATCAGCGGTAGACCACATAAGATATTAAAGTTTTCTAGTATAACAAAGGACATCCTGGGAAAAAACACAAACATTACGCGGAATATCCCCCTACCCCATACAACCCCACCCACTTTTTGAGTACCTTTACAGCAAACAAACAAGCTATTGAAAATACCACAGGTCAACATCATAATCCCGCTTTTCAACGAAGAGCATGTATTCGAACAGCTGGTCAAGCGGCTCCGTCAACTGATGGACGAATCGCCTTTGAGCATCGAAGTTTTATTGGTCGATGATGGTAGCGCTGATGCCACACCCCAACTGATGCGCCAACTCGCCTTGGCCGATAATCGCTTCCAGTCCATCTTCTTATCCCGCAATTTCGGTCATCAACTTGCCCTTTCTTCTGGCCTGAGCTTTGTGAATGCCTCCGAAGCTGTCATGGTAATCGATGGGGACTTGCAGGATCCGCCCGAGTTGTTGCATACTTTTTATGAATACCTCCAAAAGGGTTATGATGTAGTTTATGCCGTTCGGAAAAAACGCAAGGAAGGATTGCTGAAACGGACTGCCTATAAGTCGTTTTATCGACTGCTTAAAAGGGTGTCCTATATTGATATTCCACTCGACAGCGGCGATTTTTCCCTCTACAGCCGAAGAGTGGTCGATTGCCTGAATCAAATGCCGGAGGAAAGTCGATTCATTCGTGGTATGCGCAGTTGGGTGGGATTCAAACAGATTGGGGTCGAATACGAACGGAGTGAACGCCAAGCTGGTGAGAGTAAATACTCCATCAGTAAATTGCTTTCGCTGGCTTTCAATGGGCTGTTCAATTTCAGCGAATATCCCATCAAGTTCATCACCCGCTTGGGACTTTTTATGATGAGCGTATCCATGATCTACCTGGTTTCTGTTTTATTTAAAAAATTGATCTACAACTCTACGCCGGAGGGGTTCACCGGACTGCTGATCGCCATCATCGCTTTCGGTGGTATGCAACTGCTGGCCATCGGCCTGATCGGCGAATATGTGCTGCGCATTTTCTTCCAGGTCAAACAACGCCCTCTTTTCATCGTTCGAGAACGCATCGCCAATGGCAACTTTTTTCCGAATGGACAGTGCAAACGCCAGGAGCAGCCCAATGAACAGGAAACGGTCCCACAATCAATGAATAAATTTAGCTGATGCCCATTTCTACACAGGATCACTCAACCCAAGTCGCATACCAGGCATCGGGGCTGTTGTCGCTTGTCAATCGCTTTCCCACTACGCTCTTGGTTTTCTTGCTCATCGCTCTGAATTTTCTGACCTTCATTCCACATACCAATGAGGAGCAATACCTATTGTATGCTCGCCAAAATTTTGATCCCAATTGGATCACTGGCTCTCTCATGGCTTCTGAATTCCCAGGCACTCGCTTGTTTTACGAATACCTGACGGGCTGGGCGCTTCATTTATTTGGTTTCGAATCAACGGTGTTCTTTGGTCGGGCCATCAATTATTTTTTGCTCGCCCTACCCCTGGCCGCTTTCTTTAAATATTTGCGCTTTACCAATGTCCAACTGCTGATCTGCTTTCAGATTTTTCTACTGAGCAAGCAAAGCTTTTTTGGCAACGAATGGATTTTTGGTGCATTTGAAGCTAAAACACTGGCCTATATTTTTATTTTTACAGCCTTGACGCGTTTTGTCAAAGGGGAATACCGATCGGCTTTTCTATGGATGATTCCCGCTACTTATTTCCACATTCTTATCGGAGGATGGTTTGCCATTTGTTGCTTTTTGTGGCTGCTGTTTAAGAGGCATGCCTTTTCATCAATTGTGCAGCTGGGACTGTTGTATGGCTTGCCGCTGCTGCCTTTGCTGTATTATCTCGGGAAGAGCATGTTTGCTCAACTGCCGGCTGAGTTGGATACGGTCAACCTCAACCATGTGTATGTCTACGTTCGCAATAAGCACCACATTGGCCTGTTTTACACCTTTGAGTACTTTTTGCAGCGACATTTGTTTGGGGTCAGTATGGCGGTCATTTCTTTGTTTGTATTGCTGCGCTGGAAGCCCCTGGTCGCATTTTTAAAGGACCGACCGGCATTGCATTGCTTGCGATCCCTGCATTTTATCATGCTAGGCATCGGCTTTTTCTATCTCGGAATCAGCTTGATCGATAAGGTGTTTTTTGATCTTTCTGGCGGCTTTATGCTGAAGGCGTATCCATTTCGCATGCAAGGGTTAGCCCTGCTTTTTTTCGTAACGATAATGATGGCTTTCCTCTTTGAGCATTACGGTCCCCGAAAATGGAAGCCGGCCTTTTGGACATTTTTGGTGGCGATGCTGTGTTTGAGTGCTTTGGTCCAATCCGGTGAAAATATTCAGAAAATGGCCCAATATCAAAGCCATGAAGCTTATGAGGAGGTCATCCGTTTTTTGAAGGAACAAACGCCAAAGTCGTCGGTTGTATTGGTCCTTGATAATAACAAGGTTTCGGGATACAATCAGGGGCATAGAAATGAGCTGGCCATTGATTTAATCCGACGGACAGAACGCGATAACTTTTTTCATTTTAAATACATTCCCAGCACGCCAACTCGTATGTATGCTTGGTACGAACGCCTGCAATTGACTCGTCAGCTTGAGGATTGCCCTGCCTGCATCAAAGAACTTAAGGGAGATCATAAGATCGATTATATGTTGACCACCCGCCCGGTCGAGTCTTTTTCGAAGCCTGTCTTTCAAAATGTAGATTTTTTGGTTTATAAGCTTTAATTTGGAGGTATATCTTACCATGCTTCTCATGGTTCAAAGCTGCATCTCGGTTATTTCTACAAGTTATTTTACAGGAAGTTGAGGGTACAAGTGCTTAGACAAAATTGAATAAGGACTTGTTTTGAACGACTCTCACCTTTATATCTCATTAAAATACTTGCCATAGCTATGGCTTGTAACACAGTTTGAAATCTACACAATCTTGTCTATGAGCAAAAAAATAAATTGGGGTTTACACCTGATAGAGCTTGTCATTGTTACACTGGGGATTTTAATCGGCTTTGGCTTAAACAGTTGGAACGAAACCCGAAAGGATCAGAATTTGGCCGACTTGTACCTAAACAACATCAAGCAGGAGCTGCTGGAAAATAAAAAAGTCCTGCAAGAGTCTTATGCCTATCATTCAGATTTGCTAGAGCAGTTGAATAAGGCTCCCTTGGAGGCACAACTGACGCTTTCGCCTGGTGAAATAAACAATTCGGCTTGGCGGCTTTCCGAAAATCTTATCTTCAAAAAGCACATAGCTCCCAAAATTTATAGAGTGCTTTCTGCTGTTTACAAAACGCACGATTACCTGGTCGATGAATCAACCCATGCCACTCAGTTGATGAACGAATCCAACGTTCTGGGAGGCTTTTACCTCTCTCCCACTCTTCGGATGAATTTAACCGATGCCGAACAAAAAGAGGTTTCCATTCAATTGCGACAAGGCTGGATTCCAATCTTTGAAACCTGGACCAGCACCGAAGAAATATATCTGCAACGCATCGATGAGGCGCTAAAACTGTTGAATTGACATCGCTGCCATTGCCTGACAATCATCCCATCGATCAGCCACTCATCCTCCTTTCTGCCAAAACTTGATATTCTCCTTCAATTTGCCTTAACTTGCGACTTCCATCCCAAGCAGGCAGTATTCAATGCACAGCACAACACGGACAACCAAAATATAAGCATGATGGCCACCTTCTACTCGCTACAACCTAGCTGTAACAAATTACTCTTCTTTCTCCTTTTGCTTCTTTCTAATGTGGGCATTGCACAAGACTGCCCCGATGAGGATCTGTTTTTTACGCGTCAAAGTCAGCTGGACAGCTTTGCAATTCTCTACCCGGACTGCCGCAATCTAAAGGGTGGACTCGGGCTGAGTACCATCGAGGGGCTGACCAATTTGAACGCTCTACAACAAGTGCTGTCGATCAAAGGGAATTTCAGTATTGCCAGCTGCCAAGAATTAACCAATTTGGAAGGACTGGAAAACCTGAAATCCATCGAAGGGGAACTGATCATTGCAAATTGTAATCAACTCGATAATTTAGATGGCATCGGCAACCTGCGGGTCCTCCAAAGCTATTTCCGCCTAATCGCCAACGATCGCTTGCGTCGACTGACGACTTTTTCTGATTTGCTGCCCGACATGGAAAATTTGTTCTTCCAAGATAATCCCATGCTCTCCGATCTGAAAGGGCTGGAAAGGGTCCGAAACCTCAAAGAGATACATGTCGAAAATTGTGATGGCTTGCTCAGTTTTGAAGACCTCCATCATCTCGAAAAGATAGAAAGAAGCCTCATCATCGTCTACAACGATCAATTGGCATCGCTGAAGGGTTTGGAGGCTGCCGGCCCGGAACTTCGACAGCTGGTCATCTTCGAAGACAACCAACTGACCAATTTGGATGGCTTGGAAAATATCCAACGACTCAGTTCTTTTGTCAATATCAGCAGCAACGCCAGTCTGGAAAATGTTGATGCTTTGGAAAACTTGCAGGAGGTCAAAATCATTGGCTTAATCAACAATGCCCGCCTGAGCAATATCGATGGACTTCGCAATGTACGGGCTGATTCGGTAAGCAGCTTGCGCATCGAAGACAATCCAAATTTGTCTACTTGTAGCAACGAGCTTACTTGTACTTATCTCCAAACCAAGGACGATTATACCATCTCAAATAATGCAGACGGTTGTCGGGATTCTAGTCAGATTTTGCATGTCTGCCAAGATATTTCTCATCAGCTGTGGTACCGGTTTTATTACGATCTGAATAGAAATGGACAGTTCGATTCCAATGAGTTGTACTATCCCGGAGCGAGTTTACTGATTGATCCCCTCGGCGTAGAGCTGTTTGCCACCAATAACGAGTTCAACGTATTTTATATTCCTCCTGGTCGTTATGACGTGTCTTTCAATCAAGCAGCCAACAGTAATTTGTGGATCAGTTCCAGCACGGCTTCCTTTAATTTGCTCATCGATGACGACAATCCCATCGATACGGTGGAATTTGGCATTTATCCCAGAGAGGAATTTGGCCGCATGGTTTCTTCTATTTACAGCCCCATTGCGCGCTGTGGGACAATCATCGAGTTGGAGGCGAGCAGCCAAAACCTTGGCTCAACGATTTTGGATGGAACACTTTGGATGGAGGTTGATAGCTTGCTGAACGCCGTTTTGTTTCGTCCGACACCCGACACCATTGCCTCCCAACACCGAGCCGGATGGCGTTTCAAAAATCTGCTGCCTGGCCAAAGCCTTTCCGTCAAAGCGCAGGTTCAAATACCCATTCCTGGCCAGTTCCAGTTGGGTGATTCACTGAGCCATCGGACCTACACAGTTTTTGAAGGTCCCACAAGTACTGGCGCCAGCAATCAAGCCGTTCAATCGGAATTGATTAGATGCTCCTATGATCCAAATGACAAGTTGGTCAGCCCAAACCGAGAAGGTGGCTACACGCTGTTCGAAGAGGATTTGGTCTACACCGTCCGATTTCAAAATACCGGCAATGATGTGGCCTTCGATGTGGTCATTCGGGATACCCTGCATCCGGATTTAGATTTGTCGACTTTCCGCTATCTGAACAGCAGCCACCCGGAGGTATTGACCACTACGCTAACCGATTGCCGAGAGCTCATCTTTGATTTTCAAAATATCTTTCTGCCCGATAGTACTTCCGACCTAGAAGGTAGCCAGGGCTATGTGAGCTATACCATTGCTCCCAATGATGGCTTGGAGGAAAACAGCACCATCACCAACACCGCTGGCATCTATTTTGACTTTAATCCTCCCATTATTACCAACACGACCGAAAACGTTCTCGTTAGTCAATTGCCGGGGACCGTTGGCATCGAAAGAAAGCCGCTGCAACCCGAATTCAAGGTTTTCCCCAATCCAACTGCCGACCGAATACAGCTGTACAGCTCCAGCCAAACGTCCACTGAATTCCAACTCTACGATCTACAAGGCCGACTTGTACGCAGCGGGCAGTTTGTACAAACAGATGTGGTTTCCACTGCGTCCTTATCCCCTGGTCTCTATTGGCTCCACCTACGAAATGGAGAGGGAGAAAGCTGGCAGAAGCTGGTCCGTCAATAGGACAACCTAAGCGAATGCTTGATCAAAATGTGTCATTTTCCGGTAGACATCGGTCGACTCGTAGGTCATCACTGCCAAACTGAGGTATTTGCTGTTTTCTTCGATCATGAGCTTTTTATGGATGAATCCATTGAGGATGCTTTCTATTTCTGGCTTGTCCATGCTCAATTCGAAATTCTCTTCCAACCAGGTTTGTATCTGACGGATGGTCCGAATTTGGTCGCAAAATTCGTACAAATGACGCTCAATGCCATCCAGCAAATGCTCACTGGCTATCGCCACTGGCCGAGTGTCAAAAATTTGAAGAAATTCTCCCTGTAAAACGGATACCAACTGATCGACTCCGCGACGGTTTTTCCAATTGGTAACGGCCTCAAACATTTTCTGGGAGTAGCCCTCATCATCGATGGCCTGTAGATAATCAAACTCAAAGAAATAGACCATATCGAATAGTTCGGGACCATCGAAGGGATAAATATATTTGTAGTTTTTCATGGGACGCACATTGGTGAAGCCCATTTTTTCGGCCTTGTCAAAATTGGGGCTGAAGCGGTCCATGCGAATGGGTCCCAATCCTGTAGGCGGGTCAAGGTGGGTCAGTATCAAGGCCAGTTCGTAGTTGTAGCGGTAGTCGTCCGCCGTTTCTCCCGGAAATCCATAGAGGATGTTCCAATCGGTGATGAGTTGGTATTGCTTACACCATTTGAGGGTCTGCACATTCATCAGTGCTTTGCTGCCTTTGCCCATCAATTTCAAGGTGTGGGAACTCATATTTTCAATGCCGATTTGAACCTCCACATTGGCGTCGGACAGGATTTTGATCTGGGATTTGCGCAAATTGGCCTTGACCTCAAAGATGAGGTGTACCCCAAGCTTCATAGCTGCAATTTTAGGCAACACGTTCTTGAAATAACTCATATTGATGATGTTGTCGACCATCCGAATATGGCGAACGCTGTACTTGCTGACAATCTGTTTGATCTCCTCCAAACAGCGATCGGCCGATTTACTGCGGAAGGTCATCCCCAAGCCATTCAAACCGCAGAAGGTACAATGGGATTTTTCTCCCCACCAACACCCTCTGGCACTTTCCAACAACAGGCAGCTTTCAATATGCGGAGCCAGCGAACTGCCCTGTATCTGCCGAAAGAAATCGTCAAAATTGGGAATGGGAAGCGCATCCATTTTCCGAATCATAGACCCCTTGCCTGTGAAATGGGACTCCCCCTTATCGCGATAGACAATGCCGGGTAAATCGTTGACCGGATGCCCATAACTCAAACGCTTGACCAACTCCGGAAAGGAATAGTCCGATTCTCCCGAGCAGATGAAATCGATAAAGGGAAAATTGCGGTGCATATTCAAGCCCATGATCGCTTCGCAATTGGCACCACCAAAGACAATCGTTTTATCTGGAAAACGGTGCTTGACGCGATAGGCCATCGCCAAACTGGGCGTATTTTGCTCGAACAAAGAAGTGAAACCAATGATGTCGTAGGCACCCCAGGGAACTTCCTCCAAACATTTATTCAAAAATGGAATGATCTGGGACTTCATAAATTGCAGATGCGGAATCAGGTCGGCATGTACATATTTGAGGACAATGTCATTGTAATATGCAGAGTCGTCCGGGATGTGATTGCCAAATAAGGCTCTTGCAAACATCTGCTCTCCCGCCATCAATCCCGACAGTCGAATGATTTTATCGTAATTCTCCAAACCCACCATCTCGGCAAACCGGATATTTAGATAGCGCACCTCACAGTCGATGCCCTCCTCCTGAAACTTGGCCTTGAACAGCCCATGGGCCAGGGATGGATAGCGCACCTCGCCAAATGGCATATTGATCAACAAAACTCTTTTCATGCTCGATTATGTATTTATTGGTGTAGTAAAATGCCACTGCGTTAGCAATCGATTGTCCAGGCTTCTGGTAGAAGCTCAGATCATGTTGACATTTCCATGATCTCAGTTACTTTAGTGGTTTCCCGCTTGTCCATTGTCCGGCACGAAGTACCAATACTTGCCTTCCAGTCGGTAGTGGCCATTTTCGGCTTTTTGAATCATCCCATCGTAAACCTTTCCTCCATTGTTGTTGGCACTGGGCATACCAATATGGGTGTAGGGCTTCAGCTCCGAAGTTTGTGGCTGACTGGCCTGTCCGGTCGGCTCCTGAAAAGGCGTCGTCTTTTGCGCCATCTGGTCCAGTTGATCGATGTCCGGCAGCCAACTTTTCTTTTGGCTTTGCGTGGTTGTCGCCTTTGGGGCTGTTGGTTGGGCTGCTGCTACTTTGTAAGTTCCGGCCTCATAGCAAGGCTTGACGAGAGCGGTCGACCGAAGGTGTACGAGATGTGTTTTGCGGCCCGCTGTATCGGTAAAAACCTCCTCCAAACCAAGTATGTCTTCTTTGTTGATTTCGAGTAAAACCGGCGAATTCGTTGGACTCTCCGTCAATTGCAGTAGGTATTTTTGCTCCTCAACTGTTCGAAACAAGCGCCCTTTGAAGTCGGTAGCCTCCGGATTTTCATCGCTGGCCACCTCATAAAGCGGTGCTTCGAGCAAGAAGGCTTGCCAATCAACCGGCTGTGGAATATCATTTTTTGCAATTGTTAAAAGTTTGATTTTTATGATGTCGCCCCCACCAAAAGCTTCGCTACGGCCTGGGCAATGGGTTGCCCGGAATAATGCTGGTAGTAGCTGAAAGCAGGACATGGGTTGACTTCCAAACAGTATACTTCATCCCTTGGGGTAATCTTTAAGTCGACACCGGCAAATTCCAATCCGAGGGAACGAGACAGGGCGATGCATTTTGCCTTGAGAGAATCGGAGATTTCAACGGCTTCCAATTGCTCTTTTTCTCCCTTCAAATAGGCATAGCGATAGTCGACGGCTGTGGTTCGGATGGCAGTGGCGAAGGCTTCATCTCCGACGGTGTGTACCCGCAGGTTGAAGCCATCAATGTATGCCTGAAATTGAACTGGACACCAGCAGATACTTTCCAAACGGACCAGGTCCTCGTCTTTGAGCATCTTGACAATGGACCGCGTGCAGCTGATCGATTTGTAAATGATCCGCCCGTGTTTTTGATAAAACTGATGGACCAATTCCGGCCGGTTCGTCACTAAGGTCTCCGGCGTTTGAAAGCCCTGCCGAAGGATCATTTGCGCTTGGTATGGCTTCGAAAAGTTGGAGCCGATTTCAGAATTACGACTCAGCACCCTGCCGGGCGCAATTTCAAACCAGCGATTCATGGTGTCCTGCAAAGACAAGGCATACTGCAAAGCAGGCGAATCATCCGGCGCTGTTTCCAACTCTGGCAAAGCCCTGTAACCCGTCAAACGAGTGTATATCCCAGTGAAATCTTCTAGGCGATAGTGCTGCCCTTCGAGCTGCATCCAACCACCGACACCTTGTCCATCGATCTTTAGCCCAATACCCATTTTTTGAAACTGTCGCTGATTGAAAACGACCATCCGAACCCCTAGCTTTCGCACCTCCTCGATGACCATGGCCAAGGATAATTCAGAAGGTATGCCACACAAAAAGATCATATCGTAAGGGGTTGCAAGGGTTAAATCATTTGTAATGCCCGGGCCAACTGGTCGACAAGCCGCTCTCCAGCAATGTGAAAACGGGGGTAAGTAGTCGCACCAGCGAAAGACCACTGCTGCTGGTAGTCAACAAAAAAATCGATGCCTAGCAATCGCGTCTGACAGAGGCTGGCCAAGTGGAAACAGCCTTTTTGAATATTGCTGGGTATGGCATCATCTACAACGACTCCATCTATTGCGATCAAATTTCGGACAAGCGCACCTTGGGGCTGCGGCAAGCGCGGGTGGGTAAACGTTCCCTGAACCGCTCCTTGGCTACTTTGCTGATAGGTCGATACTGGCAGTCCGGCTTGCTGGGCCAGCCATACCCATTCCGAAATGTGTCGATGCCGACCAGACAAGCCGTAAGGCGTACAAACATTTAGTACAGAACCAGAAAAACTGTAAAGCCAACTCATAAAGAAGGCATTGAGTTCTTCCTGCACATATGGGCGATCTTCTACCTTCATCAAAGACAGATTGTCTTGCGGTACAAAGAGTATGCGATTGAGCACTCCCCTTAGTTCCTGGTTGTGAAATTGCCGACCGTCTGCCAGTCGAAAATTCGCCTGTACCCCATTTCGTCCCAACCGATGTTCCCAACTGGTCGAAAAATCAACCAACTGATTGTCCAAAACCAATTCGACGGGGCCGTAGCCCCGCCTTTTGAATTGTTCGTATGCCCAATGGGCAGATTCGTCATTTGGGTCACAAAGTATTAACCACATCGAATTTTATTCATCGTTTCTATCGTAAGTAAGTAGCCAACCAATGATTCAGTCGGCTACTTGAATGCTGTTTACTTGTCTTTGCCTTCGTCAGGCTCGTTTTGTAAGGAACCCTTATCCATATCCGGACGTAGGCTTGAATCAATAAAGTGAGACAATTTGGTTAAGGTCTTTTCAATTTGACTCAAGCGATCTTCCATCTTCGAAGGTCTACCTGTAGGAGGTGTCTCTCGTTCGTTCTTTCGCATATCTGGCTCGCCCTTCTTGATGTCCGGTTCATTCTTTTTGATGTCCGGTTCATTCTTTTTGATGTCCGGCTCGTTCTTCTTGATATCCGGCTCGTTCTTCTTAATGTCCGGTTCATTCTTCTTAATGTCCGGTTCATTCTTCTTAATGTCCGGTTCATTCTTCTTAATGTCCGGTTCATTCTTCT
>JBCCSZ010000211.1:0-14088 GCA_039199225.1 Bacteroidota bacterium | reverse complement strand
TGAACTTTTTAGTTTCTTGGCTCATACCTCCAACACATCTTTGCCTGTATCTTCAGCATCGGACCAAGTCCCTTTTTATCTTCCAAATCAGCGCTTCTGCTGACTTTTCTGTTTCCCTTTTTTCGAAAGGCGAGTGCAAAGATAGAAAGCGATTTTGAATTACACAAGCTCTTTCAGAAAAAAACTAACTTTTTTCGAATTTTTTTTCTCGCCTGTCTGATCTTTTGAAATATTCATAGAGGCTGAGATTGCTCAGAATGAGCAAAAAGGAATAGATGGCATCATCCAAAGGTACTGTGACGATGCGAATTCCGAGGTATTCATCCGGATTGTAAATAACAACCGGCTCTTCTGTCAAACTACCCGTCAACACCCCATTGATTAACAAAAAGGGAATGCAACTGATCAAATAAGTTATGTAGAAGCGAGCGCGGTAATCACTGGGCAAGTACAAGTAGTGATACAACAAAAACAAACCTGTGAGCAAGAAGGTAGTCGCCGTGTAGATTTGTCCCCAATGCCAAAAGCCCACCAACAGAAAAAGGCCGATCAAAAAAGGCGTCAGGTAAGGCTCTACGCTCGCCAGCCAATCTTTTTGGATGTAGGCCGTCCAGCATTCATAGATAAAAATGACTGCGAAAGGGATACTCATAAAGAAAAGCCATTCCTCCAATGGCAAGCTCAGCAACTTGGGCGACGCATAGTAGCGACTATTGAATTCCCAAACCCCGACTTGAGTGAAATAAATATCCCATAAAATAAACAAGGCTCCAACAACTGCCATAGCAGGAAATAAATGCTTCCAGCGCGTGTAGTAATGCACCTTACTGTCAAAACTGAGGGCCAACACTGGAATCAACGCAATAAGATGTAAAAGCCCATACAAGTACTTAGTTTCAAAAGCAGCCACAGTATCGATGTTGTTCACCTCCATAACAAATTGCCCATGAACAACGTGATCACCCAACCACAATAATGCGATCAACAGCATACTTCCCACACCAAAAACAACAGAAGCCAGCGTTGGACTCATCCTTGCTGACCCCGTCACGTTTATCTTTTGCGTTTGCGACATGATTTAGAGTAAATTTAAACTACTACGCACTGCAGAACTACAAAGTAAGTAAACTTTGTGCGTATCGTTAACCCTAATGCGCTCCTGCACGACTCTAGAGGCCGTTGAGCGCTTGATTTTTTGAAAGAGGTTGATGTAGTAAACATAAGCCAGATAAACGCCAAAACGCGCGCCTCTAGGCAGTTTTACAATGCCCTGATAAGCATGATCAAAGTCAGCCTTTATATCCGCCTCAATTTTGACCTTATCCTCATTGGTGAAATTTTCGAACTCTACCCCTGGGAAGTAAACCCGACCTCTTTCGTCAAAATCGCTCTTCATATCCCGTAGAAAGTTAATTTTTTGAAAAGCCGATCCCAGGCTACAAGCGTGCTCCTTCAGCTTGTCGTAAATTTCGGAATTGCCTTCACAAAATACGCGCAAACACATCAAACCGACTACCTCGGCAGAGCCATAAATATACTTTTTGTACAAGCTGTCCTCGTAGGTATGGAAATGCAAATCCATCTCCATGCTATCCAAAAAAGCATCGATCAGATGCCGCTCAATATTGTACTTGTTGACAATCTGCTGGAAAGCATGCAGGACAGGGTTGAGGCTGACCCCCTCTTCTATCGACCGGTAAGTATCTTCTCTGAAGCGCTCCAACAAAACGGCTTTATCATACTTGTGAAAAGTATCGACGATCTCATCTGCAAAGCGCACAAAGCCATAGACAGCATAGATCGGTCCGCGGAAACGCTCATCAAACAGACGGATTCCCATGGAGAAAGAAGTACTGTACCGATTGGTAATTAATCGGCTGCATTCTTGACAAACGTTGTGATACAAATTCATCATAATGGTCAAAATTTACTCAGGCTTTGATGTATTGTAAAACTTCACCGGCCACAACCTGCCCGGATATCAACGAAGGTGGAACACCCGGTCCTGGCGTCGTCAATTGACCGGTGTAGAATAAATTTTCCACCTTGTTACTTTTCATTTTTGGCTTTAAAAAAGCCGTTTGCATTAGGGTATTGGCCAAACCGTAGGCGTTGCCCTTGAAGGCGTTGTAATCCTCCATAAAATCGCGATGCGCGAATGATCTTTTGTAAATGACCGACTCCCTTACTTTTTGACCTGTCAAACGCTCTAGCCGATCCATTACGATGTCGTAGTATTTCGCTCTCAACTCCTCTGTATCCTCCAAATCAGGTGCTAGTGGTATCAGTAGAAAAAGGTTTTCGCAACCTTCAGGCGCAACAGAATCGTCTGTAATAGAAGGACAACAAGCATAGAATAAAGGCTTTTCGGGCCACTTGGGCTGCTCGTAGATTTCAACGGCATGCTGCTGAAAGTCTTCATCGAAGAACAGATTGTGGTGATGCAAGTTCTTCAACCGCTTATTGATACCTAGATAAAACAACAAAGAGGATGGCGCCATCGTCCGCTTATCCCAGTAAGTATCTGAATACTGCCGATTTTTCTGTGGGAGTAATTGCTGTTCCACATGGTGGTAATCTGCCCCGCCAATAACCACATCCGCTTCAAAGGTTCCCTGATCGGTAATGACCTTAGTTGCATGCCCATTGGGAACATAAATTTGCTTCACGCAATGATTCAGGTGGATTTTAACGCCCTTTTCCTCCGCCAGCTTTACCATCGACTCAATAATCTTGAACATACCTCCTTTGGGGTACCAAGTTCCAAGCACCAAATCGGCATAATTCATCAAGCTGTAAAGCGCTGGTGTCTTTTGAGGGGTAGCGCCAAGGAAGAGTACAGGAAATTCCAACAATTGGATCAACTGAGGATGCTTGAAGAGTTGACGCACATGCTTAGCCATTGACTGAAACATCTGCAAGCGGAAAAGGCTGGTCACCACCCGCATATCGGCAAACTCCCAAATGGAATGACCTGGCTTTTGTACAAACTCAGACATTCCAACCTTATACTTGTAGGCGGCTTCTTCCAGGAAATGGGCCAGCTTCTTGCTGCTACCAGGCTCGTATTTTTCAAACATCTCATAGAGTCCCTCCCGGTGGGCTGGCACCTCCATGATGTCGTCTTGTCCAAAGAAAATAGAATAGGAAGGAGCCAAACGCACGAGTTCGTAATAGTCTGAAACAGACTTTCCGAAACGCTTGAAGTACTCCTCGAAGACTTCGGGCATCCAGTACCAACTAGGTCCCATATCAAAGGTAAATCCTTCGGCATGGAATTGACGCGCCCTTCCTCCAGGAACACTATTTTTCTCCAAAAGCGTCACTTCATGACCCTTATCTGCCAGGCAAGTAGCGGCAGATAGACCCGCGAAGCCAGAACCAATTACAATAATTTTTGAAGGCACCCTACTGCTTGAATTAAGTGGTTTAGCAAATGATTTATCGTACAGCTTAGAACATAGAATTGATTGTTTTGTTTAAGCATCTAATTCAAAAAGTTAAACACAATTAAACAAAACGCCGCGAACCCTACTAATCCGCTGACTCACCAAACTGTTTTTTCCAGTCCAGATAGCCACCTGTCATTTCGTAAACTTCTGGAAAGCCCATTTTCTTGAGCTTGAAATAAGTCTTGGCACTTCTACCTCCGCTTTGACAATACACGAAAACAGGCTTTTCCTGGTCCAGCTTTTTCAGCTCTTCTTCAAAATCATCACCGCGATAATTAATGTTCACACTGTTGGGAAGTGCTCCCTGCGCCACTTCATTGGGCGTTCGAACGTCGATCAATTGTGCGTTTGGCGCCTCGTTCAGTAGGCGTACAAAATCTGCTGTAGGTAAACGCCCTTTTTGAGAAAGGTCTACCTTTTTTTCCGCATCAGACGCATCAACTGTAGCTGTTGAATTTGTGGGTGGGTTGGACTCTGTCCCACAGGATAAGAGAAAGACAGTTGCTGCCAGGCAGCTGAGAAAGGAAAATAATTTCATTTTTTTGTTTGTTTATACTTCTGTCTTAATGTACATCAAATAATTCACTAATACAAAAATCCCTAGCAGTCTATTGACTACCAGGGATTCACATTCTTACTATTTTGCTCCCGACCAAAGCCGGAAGCTATTCATTCAAGGGCTCGGGTTTAAGCCTTGCCACCCTGCAGTTCGTCTTGTAATGTCTTGAGCTTATCCCACTCACCGTCAGCAGCAAGCTGGGCCTGCTGAGGCCAAGTCGTTGGATCGTGTACTTTGAAGCGATTACCGGCTGCATCCAGAATCTCGCGAATGCGCTCTGGGGTCGTGCCAGCCAATCCACTGAACGTTTGGATATCCGCTGCTTTCAGCAATTCTTCGATCTTCGGTCCGATGCCTTCGATCTTTTTCAAGTCGTCTTCAGCAGTTGGAGCAGCTGGCGTAGCTTCCTCTACTTTCGCTGCTGCCGCCTTCTCTTCGGCCGCTTTCTTCTCCTCTGCTGCTTTCTTCGCAGAACGCTCTGCAGCCAACTCTTCCGCTGCAACCTCCTTCAATTGCTCTTTCAACTGAGAGAAAGCATCCAATTCACCCAAGGTCGTACGCTCTACCTTTGATTGCTGTGACTTGACGGCCTTGCGAGTATTCTCACGCTTAGCAGCCTGCTCTTTGCGAACGGTTGCATCTGCTTCCTTGCGAATGTCTTCCAGGTAACGGAGGTGAGAAACCAAGATGCGCTTATCGTCGCGGTTGAATTCAATAACCTTGACCGTAAGTGCCTCTTCTGGCTTAGCCAGCTGGCCGTCTTCCTTGCGTACGTGCTTGATCGGAGCGAAAGCTTCCAAACCATATGGCAACTGTACAATGGCTCCGCGATCGTCTCTGCGCAAGACCGTCGCTTCGTGGAAAGAACCCACAGGGAATACTTCTTCGAAAGTGTCCCATGGATTTTCCTCGATTTGCTTGTGACCGAGAGACAGCTTGCGGCTGTTCTTATCAATTTCCAGGATGACAACATCGATGTCATTGCCAACCTTTGTGAATTCAGATGGGTGAGAAAAACGCTTAGTCCAGCTCAAGTCAGAAATGTGGACCATACCTCCAATGCCTTCTTCCAATTCGACGAAGACACCATATGGTGTGAGGTTTTTCACATCGCCCGTGTGGCGGCTACCAACAGGGAAGCGCTCCTCGATCTCACTCCAAGGGTCTTTACTCAATTGCTTGATACTCAAAGACATCTTGCGATCCTCCCGATCGATGGTAACGATCTTCGCTTCGTACTCTTGCCCCAGCTTGAAATACTCGCGAGCATTGATAGGCTGATTGCTCCAAGTAACCTCGGAAACGTGAATCAAGCCCTCGACGCCTGGTTTGATTTCAAGAAACGCACCGTAGTCCTCGATATTGACGATCTTTCCTTTGACCACTGCAGCCTCTTTGATCTCCTCTGCCAATACCTCCCATGGATGTGGTTGCAATTGCTTGAGACCCAGAGAAATCCGCTTCTTGTTCTCGTCGAAATCCAATACAACGACATTGATCTTCTGGTTGAGTGCCAGTACCTCGCTTGGGTGTGTGATACGACCCCAGGAAATATCAGTGATGTACAACAGACCATCGACCCCTCCCAAATCGAGGAAAGCTCCAAAGTCGGTGATGTTTTTGACAATCCCTTCCAGTACTTGTCCTTTTTCCAGACTTGCGATGATGGCCTCTCTTTGCTCTGCCAGATCGCTTTCAATCAATGCTTTGTGAGATACAACGGCATTCTTGATCTGCTCGTTGATCTTCACGACGCGGAATTCCATGTCTTTACCAACGTAGGCATCATAATCGATGATCGGCTTGATGTCGATTTGAGAACCAGGAAGGAATGTTTCCAACCCACTACAATCTACAATCAAACCACCTTTGGTCTTATGCACGATGGTTCCTTTGATGATGGTACCATTGGTATAGGAATCGACAATGTTTTCCCAAGCCTTCAACAGTTTGGCTTTGCGGCGAGACAAGATCAACTGGCCTCTCGCATCCTCTTGCTGCTCTACGTAGACGTCAACAGTATCACCAACAGCCAGTTCCGGCGTGTCCCGGAATTCAGATTGTGGGATCAAACCATCAGACTTGTAGTTGATGTCCAAAACCACATCACCATCGTGGATAGCAGAAACACGCGCCTTTACGATTTCGTTTTCGAGAACAGAAGACAAAGTAGACTCGTACTGTGCCAGGTAGTCCTTTATTTCTGTATCGCTGTAAGCAAGCTTGTGGCGGTTACCCAGATTCCAGTCAAAATCATCATGTGCAGAGCCCAGCTCTTCTTCTTCCTCTATGATGACCACTTGCTCAGGAGAAGTATCTTCTTCTGCTTCTTTTGCTGCTTCGACTGGTTCTGCCGTTTTAGCAGCTTCTGTTTCCTCTACAGCTGCAGTTTCTTTGGCAGGTTCTGCCTCCGCTGTCGGCGTAGCCTCTTCGGCTGGCTTTGTTTCTTCAGCCTGCTCTGTTACTTCTGCAGTGGGAGTAGCTTCAGTTTGCTCAGCTGTCTCAGTCGTTTCTTTCTCAGATTCAGGAGGTGTTGGAACTTCTTCTTCCTTTGCTCCTTCGTTTTCGAGATTATCGTTTTCAACCATAATTGAAAATCTCGTTGTTTGTAGCCTGTTTCCAGCTTCCGGAAAGATGATTTTACTTTGCTAAATCCGGCTTGAATTTCACAGGCGGGTGAATAATTTATTTTTAGCCGGGCAAAGGTAAGATAATTTCTGCGTAAAAAAAAGACAAATCGATTGGAAGTTAAGCAGTTAGGTATTTTAGCAGAGCCTGAAAAATTCGTACTTTTAGTGCTGTATAAATAAATTCCGCCCAAACGTCCGCCAAAGCATTGATCTATAATGGACAAGAGCGGGTATTCAAAACAATATGGGGATACAACCAATACGGCCCCCGGTAAGCGGCTAATTGATTTCAGCCCAATGACTTACTGTTCTGTAAAATCATTTTTCGTATGAATGAACAACGGCCCTGGCTCAAAAACTATCCAAACGGCATACCTGCTAACATCGACCCCAACGCCTATGATAATCTGGTCGATCTCTTTGCCGAAACTTTTGAAAAGTACAATAAGCAAGATGCCTTCGCCTGCATGGGCGGCACGCTGACCTTCCAGCAACTCGACAAAAAATCCATGGCTTTTGGTGCCTACCTACGCTCCCGTGGCTTGGAGCCCGGAGATAAAATCGCCCTGATGATGCCCAACCTGCTTCAGTATCCGATTGCACTGTTCGGAGCGCTGCGGGCAGGACTCATAGTCGTCAACACCAATCCGCTGTATACGCCTCGCGAAATGGAACACCAATTCACCGACTCGGGGGTAAAAGCCATCGTCATTGCGGAAAATTTTGCCGCCAATCTGGAAAAAATCATTGGAAAGACCTCCATCAAAACGGTCATCGTCACAAGCATCGGTGAGATGCTGGGCTTTTTCAAAGGAGCCATCGTCAACTTTGTCATCCGATACATCAAGGGGATGGTCCCCAAATACAGCATTCCAAATATCGTTACTTTCAGTGAGGCTATTTCACAAGGCAAGAAGTTCAGCTTGGAAGTCCATCGCGGCAAACCAGATGATGTTATTCTTCTGCAATACACGGGCGGAACAACAGGGGTTGCCAAAGGCGCCATGCTGACCAATCGCAATCTCGTAGCCAACATGCTACAGATTAGAGCAACGATGACGCCTTTTCTCAAAGAGGGCAAGGAAGTCGCTCTCTCTCCCCTACCGATGTACCATATATTTGCCTTTACGGTCAATTGCCTGTCCTTGATGACAATTGGTAGTAAAAGCGTTTTGATTGTCAATCCAAGGGATTTATCAACGGTTGTTAAAGCGTTTAAAGATCATTCGATTACTCTTATGACAGGCGTAAATACCTTATTTAATGCCTTGTTGAATAACAAAGACTTTTGCGCACTCAACTTCGACAGCCTCAAGGTGGTCGTTGGGGGTGGCATGGCGGTTCAGGTTCCGGTTGCTGAACGCTGGCAGAAAGTCACGGGCGTATTTTTAGCCGAAGGTTATGGCATGACGGAGTCTTCTCCTGTTGCAACGACTAATCCGTACGATGGGACCGGCAAGTTGGGAACCATTGGTATTCCAGTACCATCTACAGACATGCGGGTGGTCGACGAGCAAGGCCATCCAGTGGAGCCAGAGGTCATTGGGGAGCTACAAATCAAAGGTCCGCAGGTTATGAAGGGATATTACAACCGCCCCGATGAGACTGCCAAAACGATCACAGAGGAAGGCTGGTTGTGTACGGGAGACATCGCCAAAATGCATACCGATGGATTCTTCCAAATCGTCGATCGCAAAAAAGATATGATTCTCGTTTCTGGCTTCAACGTCTATCCAAACGAAGTAGAAGAGGTCGCCGTTCAGCATCCCAAGGTATTGGAGGCCGCAGCTGTTGGCGTCCCTAGCGATAAGTCCGGAGAGGTCGTCAAACTCTTTGTCGTCAAGAAGGACAGTTCATTGAGTAAAGACGAATTGATTGCCTTTTGCCGGGATAAGCTCACGGGCTATAAAATTCCCAAAGAAATAGAATTCCGTGAGGATTTGCCTAAGACAAATGTGGGCAAAATTCTGAGACGAGCCTTAAAGGAGTAAGCCTCGTCGCAACGGAATCTGACCTTTGTGGGTTTGTTATCAAGTGGTGTGTATATGATGCGAAGAATTGCTCCTTATCTGCTTTTGTTGATTTATGCCTGGTTTTGTTATCTGATGGCAGGAATCACCTGGCAGTATGTCCCCCTGGATTTGGATGTGGCCTTTCTTCGGATCAAGCAATCGTACATTAGCTTGCCCCACTACCAATGGGCATTCTTTCTACACGTTTATTCTGCTATGCTGGTACTCCCAGCGGGATTCACACAATTTTCCACTTGGATTCGTAAACAGCATCCCTGGCTGCATCGCGGCAGTGGCTGGATTTACGCCTCGGTCAGCGTACTGCTGGCAGGTCCATCCGGATTGATTATAGGCTGGTATGCCAACGGAGGCTGGTCCTCCCAATTGGCTTTTTGTCTGTTGGCCATTCTTTGGATGACTTTCAGTTGGATGGCCATATGGCGCATTCGGCAGGGAGATGTCGAGGCGCACAAAAGGTGGATGTACAGAAGCTTTGCCCTTGCCCTTTCGGCCATTACATTGCGGGCCTGGAAGTTTTTGATTGTTGCCTTTTTTGAACCTCGACCGATGGATGTTTACCGGATCGTCGCTTGGCTCGGCTGGGTTTTGAATCTTCTCATCGCAGAATGGCTTATCTTGCGAACAAAACAACTCAAAAAAAAGACCTCTATTATGAAATGGTATCTCCCCTTCTGCCTCCTGCTTGTGTTGTGGGCATGTAATGAATCGCCATCTGAGCCTACCAATGACAACAATCAGGTAGTCGAAGAAATAAATGTTGAACAAACAGATATTGAAGAAAAAGAGGTTGTCGAAACTTCGGTGGATACGACTACTACAGAGCAGGAAGTAGAAGGCAATCCCACGGAACAGTTACTAGGCTATTATGTTGGCGAATTCGAGGCAATCCAGTACGATACGCGCCAAAGCTATGTTTACTACAATAAAATAAATATCTCCATTGACTCCATTGCTGGCGACAGCCTCTATGGCCACAGCGTTGTGGCGGGCAATGATCGCCCGTTCCAAGGAAGCATTCGCAAAAGCAGCAAGATTTACATCGTCGAAGTCCGAGAGCCCGGCGACGACCGTTATGATGGCATCTTCAATTTCACCATCGCCCCCGAGCAAAGTAGAATGAAAGGAACTTGGGATGCTTACAACCCCAAGTTAGCTGTGAGCAAAAGAGCTTATGATTTGAACAAGCGCCGCTTTGCTTACAATCCAAACCTGGCACTACCCGAGGATGTCCAATGGGCTGAGTTATCGGCCCATACAGAAGAAGTACCCGAAGAAGGGGAATTCATCACCGAGGATGTCCTTAAGTTTAATCCATCTACTACTTTGTTGTTGAAGGAAGATGTCGAAAATATGTACAGAGGCGACCTGGAAATCATCCGCAATTCCATCTATGCTCGTCATGGCTACTCTTTTAAGAACCGGAAGATGCGATTCATTTTCGACAAATACATTGATTGGTACATTCCCGTATCTACAGACATCCGGCATCTATTGACGGAGGTAGAAAAAAAGAACATTGATTTGCTCAAGCGATACGAGCGGCATGCCGAACGTTATTACGATACTTTTGGCAGGTAAGCATCTAGTGTTGTAATACGAAAAAACGGTTTGAAGACTGCTGTTGACTTCAAACCGTTTTACATTTTGTATAGCAAAGAGTATCGGACTATTTCACGCCCAATTCTTCGCGAATCTTATTCAAAGCCGAACCAGCTCTAACCCAATCAATCTGGGCTTCGTTATAGGTATGGTTGACCAGGAAAGTCTCTTCTGTACCATCTGCATGACGCAAGCGAACAGTCAGCGGTTTACCGGGAGCCATATCCTCAAAGTCGACAATGTCGATAAAATCATCTTGGCGGACTTTGTCGTAATCACTCTTATTTTTGAAGGTCAGCGCCAACATCCCCTGCTTCTTCAGGTTGGTTTCATGGATGCGCGCAAACGACTTGACAATGACAGCCATCACACCCAAAAACCGAGGCTCCATGGCGGCGTGCTCACGAGAAGAACCCTCGCCATAGTTTTCCTCCCCGAAGACAACCGTACCGATCTTCTTCTTTTGGTAATGACGAGCAGAATCCGGCACAGCCATATAACCACCTTTGCGGCCCTTGGAAAGATTGAGCACGTTATTGGTCTCTTCATTGAAGTAGTTGACCGCTCCGATCAAACAGTTGTTGGAGATATTTTCCAGGTGTCCGCGGTACTTCAACCAAGGCCCTGCCATTGAAATATGATCTGTGGTACACTTTCCTTTGGTCTTGATGAGAATCCGCATGCCTTCTACCTGCTCCTTGGTAATGGGCTTAAATGGCTTGAGCAATTGCAAACGATCGGATGAGCGATTGACTTTTATCTTGATCCCACTTCCATTCTCAACTGGCGGAATGAAACCGGCATCTTCGACATCAAACCCTTTGGGTGGCAGCTCTTTTCCAATGGGCGGATTGAGTTTCACACGGCGACCATTTTCGTTGAGTAACTTATCGGTCAGTGGGTTGAAAGTCAAATCTCCTGCAATGGCAAGCGCTGTAACGATCTCCGGAGAAGCCACAAAAGAGTGCGTCATTGGGTTGCCATCGTTGCGCTTGGAGAAGTTCCGGTTGAAAGAAGTAATGATGGAGTTCTTGCGATTTGGATCATCGGTATGGCGCGCCCATTGCCCGATACAGGGTCCGCAAGCATTGGCCAAAACCATCCCTCCAATATCTTCAAAAGCATTCAGCAGACCATCGCGCTCCACCGTAAAGCGGATCTGCTCTGAACCTGGTGTGATGGTAAATTCCGATTTTACTTTCAATTTCTTTTTAACCGCCTGCTTGGCAACAGAGGCAGCGCGATCGAGGTCTTCGTAAGAGGAATTGGTACAAGAGCCAATCAGCCCAACCTCGAGCTTGGCTGGATAATTATGTTCCTTTACCGCCTCTGCAAATTTGGAAATCGGCCAGGCAAGGTCCGGCGTGTAAGGCCCATTGACATGAGGCTCCAATTTGGAAAGGTTGATGGTTATGACCTGATCGAAATACTTCTCCGGCTCCTTGTAACATTCCGGATCGCCCGTCAGATGCTTTTTCACCTTGTTGGCCAATTTAGCAATTTCAGCACGATCTGTCGCTTCGAGATAACGGGCCATTGAGGTATCGTAACCGAAGATGGAAGTTGTCGCCCCAATCTCCGCTCCCATATTGCATATGGTACCTTTACCTGTGCAAGACAAGCGCTTAGCTCCCGGACCAAAATATTCGACGATGGCTCCGGTACCGCCTTTTACTGTAAGGATGCCAGCCACTTTTAAGATCACATCTTTGGCAGACGTCCAGCCATTCAAAGAGCCCGTCAGCTTGACGCCGATTAGCTTCGGTTTTTTCAATTCCCAAGGCATTCCTGCCATCACATCGACGGCATCGGCGCCCCCCACACCAATGGCAATCATTCCCAGGCCGCCACCATTAGGAGTGTGTGAATCTGTCCCAATCATCATTCCTCCCGGGAAAGCATAATTTTCTAAAACGATTTGGTGGATGATCCCTGCACCAGGCTTCCAGAATCCGATGCCATACTTGTTGGAGACGGCCTGCAAAAAGTCGTACACCTCTGAGTTGACATCATTAGCGGTTGCTAGGTCTTTGTCTGCTCCAATTTTAGCTTGGATCAAGTGATCGCAATGTACGGTCGAAGGCACAGCAACTTGATCGCGACCAGACATCATAAACTGCAACAATGCCATTTGTGCCGTTGCATCTTGCATTGCCACTCGGTCGGGAGCATAAAAAACATAATCTTTTCCTCTTTTGTATTTCTTGAGGGGAGACTCTGGGTGAAGGTGGGTATAAAGAATTTTTTCAGCCAGGGTTAACGGGCGCTTGAGCTTTTTTTTCACTTTTTCGACCCGTTCTGGAAGTGACTCGTAATGAGCCTGGATCATTTTAATATCAAATGGCATACCTACATTTTTATGACGTGCCTTGCAGCACTTTGGTTAATTGTTTTCAATTTTTACAATATCCGGATAAATAAGCAGTTCGTAAAATTAAATGAACCAATCGCTTGTCTGAAAGCTTTTCCGACTCGCTGCTAAACCAATAGCGATGAACCGCTTGCTCACAGCTGAACCAAGAATTGGCAACAGCTTTTATGATCACTTATTTGCAAGGTCTTCACAGTAAAAGACCTACTATAGAAATTGTCTAATAAATGGTTTTGTTCGTTTTTATTTACAATTCCTTTCCCACTATTAAAAACATCTGATTGTTCTGAACGTAGAATCTCAAAAAAGAGATACACAGTATCCAAATGAACCAAGAAAAAAGTATTCACAAAGTAGTTGTCAAAGTAGGTACGAACGTACTCACAAGACCCGATGGCTTGTTGGACATCACCGCCATTAGTCAATTGATCGATCAGATTGCAACACTCAAAAGAAAGGGCATTCAAATCATTTTGATTTCCTCCGGAGCCGTTGGCGCTGGAAAGGCCGTCGTTCAACTCAGTGGCGAACTCAACAAAGTCGTTAGTCGCCAGGTTTATGCCGCCGTCGGACAAATCAAGCTGATGAACATCTACCTCGACCTCTTTTCCAATTACGACCTTTACTGCGCGCAAGTTTTGGCCACCAAGGAAGATTTTCGCGACCGAATCCACTACCTCAATATGAAGGAATGTTTTCGGGCATTGCTGCGCGACCAAATCATTCCGATCGTCAACGAAAACGATGTCATTTCTGTCAGTGAGTTGATGTTCACCGATAACGATGAACTGGCGGGCCTCATTGCAGCCATGACCGATGCAGATGCCTTGATCATCCTCAGCAATGTAGACGGCATTTACGATGGGCATCCGGAAGAGGCCAATAGTCGCGTAATCCACCAGATTTTTCCCGGAGATAAAAAGCACCTTTCCGTCATCAATCCAACTCGCTCCACCTTTGGCCGGGGAGGTATGCATACCAAAGCCCGGATTGCGCAAAAGGCAGCTGGCGTGGGCATTACAACCTTCATCGCCAATGGCAAAAAGGCAGGGATTTTATTGGAGGTCTTGGAAGGCAATGCTAAAGGCACCACCTTCGTTGCAAAAGAACAAGTATCCAACGTCAAAAAATGGATTGCCTACAATGAGTCAGGAAAAAAAGGACAGGTATTGATCAACGAGGGTGCATCCAATGTTTTGTGTGACAAAAACAAGGTCAGCAGTCTACTTCCCGTGGGCATCCTCCAAATTGATGGTGCCTTCGAAAAGGGCGACATCGTTGAAATCGTCTGCGAGAAAAAAGGACTCATTGGTATGGGGATTGCTCAGTACAGTTCTGCAACCGCAGCCAATTATCTGGGCAAGAGCGGCAAGAAAGCCCTCGTTCATTATGATTATTTATACATCGAAGCTGTTTAAAAAATGGAAAAACAAATCGACTCTGC
>JBCCSZ010000210.1:0-14100 GCA_039199225.1 Bacteroidota bacterium | reverse complement strand
TTGAGCAATGGATTGTAGAGGAGGTACCCCGGGCCGTAAGAGAAATGATCGGTCAAGCCACAGCAGATTCACCAATGTTTCTGGCGGGGCTCTCGATGGGTGGATATGGTGCGATGCGGCTGGGAGCCAAATATCCTGATCGCTTTCGGGCCTTTTCCGGTTTGTCTTCCGTCACTCGTCTTCAAGACCTAAGCCAATTTATCGACGAGGAAATTGATTTGGGACGGGTTGACACCAGAGAGAGAGACCTCATCGATGTGCTCAGAGATCGGTCGGGCCGATTGCCACCTTTCCGATTTGATTGTGGTACGGAAGATTCGCTGCTAGACGCCAATCGATTGCTGCATGCCGAATTGGAGCAGGCGGGGATTCCACACCAATATGAAGAATTTCCCGGTGGCCACGAATGGTCATATTGGGAGCAGCATTTGGAGGATACGCTTCTATTTTTTCAACAAGTATGGCGATCGCTCTAGGGCTTGGTCCACAGAGTGTTGGTAAAATATTGGCGACTGTCTAGAAAGTTTTTGCGAATTTCAAATCCACTATTTTGTGCGAGTTGTTCGATCTCCTCAAAGGTGTACTTTTTAGACAATTCTGTTCCAATCAATTCATTCTTTTGGAAGTGATAGCTTTTGCCGAGGTCTGCTATCTCAACGATTTGATCTTCTAAACTAACGAGAAAGCTTCTGACCTCTCCATTGCCGGGATGGTAATGGCAGTAGAAATCGAATTGATCGATGATGAAATTTCCGCCTAGCTCTCGATTGATGCGCCTTAGAAGGTTGAGGTTGAATGCCTTGGTGATGCCAGCCGGGTCATAGTAAGCACTGTGAATGGTGATGGGATTTTTTTGCAAGTCCATTCCAATCAACAATTTATCATTTGATTTCATCACGCTGTTAAATAGCTGCAAGAGCTGTAGCGCTTCATCGTAGGCATAATTACCGATGTTGCCGCCTAGAAACAGCAAGAGATTCTGACTGTTGTCGGATGCGGTTTTTTCCCTTAAGACTTGGAAGTAATCTCCTACGACAGGTTGTATGGAAAGCTGTGGCAGTTGTTTTTGTAAGGCTGCCTTCAGTTGATCCATTGCTTCTGTGGAAATATCTACTGGGACATAGGTGAA
This sequence comes from Bacteroidota bacterium, assembly GCA_039199225.1. Classification (GTDB taxonomy): domain Bacteria; phylum Bacteroidota; class Bacteroidia; order Chitinophagales; family Saprospiraceae; genus JBCCSZ01. The sequence continues at coordinate 12,971 of JBCCSZ010000210.1, read as the reverse complement.
ATCGACTTCCTGTTCTGTTAGGTAGCGAAGCAGCTGGAAGGTCTTAGAGCCGTCGCCGGCGCCCAGTTCGATGATGTTGAAGTGCTGTGTAAAGTCAAAAGCGTTGTGGATGCATGCGGATTGTTGCTCGAGAATTTCAAATTCGCAATTGGTCAGGTAATACTCGGGCATGAGCATGATTTGCTGGAAAATCCGGCTGCCTTCATCATCGTAAAAATACTTTGATGGGAGATGCTTGACGGTGGCCGATAAGCCTTCGTCTACATCTTTTCTAAATTGTTGGTTCATCTATTTTTGCGTTAATCGAATACCAGTGAATTGCCATCTGTACGGCGGGTGGAAAAAATTGCGATAGGTCTTTCGGCTGTGCTTAGGCGAAGTGGCAACGGATGCACCCCTCAGCACCATTTGATTGACCATGAATTTGCCATTGTATTCTCCAATGGCTCCTGCTGCTTTTTGGTATTTCGGATAAGGCAGGTATGCGCTGTTGGTCCATTCCCAGCGTTGGCCCCATTTGAAATGATCCGATGCAACTTCCCATTCAAATTCCGTAGGAAGCCGCTTGCCTGCCCAGGCTGCAAAGGCCGCAGCCTCGTAATAACTGATGTGTGCCAAAGGTGCTTCTGGTTTGACTTTCTTCAAACCAGCTAGTGTATAATGATGCCATTCGCCGTCCAAGCAGTGCCAATAAAGGGGCGCCTGAATGTTTTCGGACTGTACCCAACTCCATCCTTCATCTAACCAAAGATCGAAGCGCTCATATCCTCCGTCCTGAATGAATTCAAGATACTCTGCGTTGGTGACCAGGGAGCGGCTGATGCTAAACTCGTGTAAATAAACCTTATGTCTGCCCAATTCATTGTCATAACAGAAGCCTTCCCCTTCAAATCCAATTTCGTATACGCCTTCTGGAATGTGGATGTCTCCCTTGGCCGTAGGCAGGAGCTGTTCTGCTAAAGCTGCGTCTTTGCTGTACACCGGAAAAGTGGGATTGTGGGCAAAGGTGTGCTTCAGGTCGGTGATGAGGAGTTCCTGGTGTTGTTGCTCGTGTTGGAGCCCCAGGATGATGAGTTCTCGCAGAGCAGGATCGTCGTTTTGCTCCATCAATGCCATCATTTCCTTATCGACATAGGCACGATATGCATACACCTCTGCCACACTTGGACGGGTTATACTGCCCCTTTGGTCGCGGGCAATGCGCGCTCCGGCATTGTTGTAATAGCTGTTGAAAAGATAGGCGAACTGCTGGTCGAAAAGCTTGTAATCCTTCTTGTAAGCTTGCAGTACGAAAGCTTCGAAAAACCAAGTCAGATGTGCCAGGTGCCACTTTGGGGGGCTGGCAAAGACGACGAGTTGTGAGACGTAGTCTTCTGCTTGGAGGGGCCGACACAGTTGTTCGGTATATTGTCGGATGGTTTGGTAGTTTTCTCTAAGGCTCAGAGCTCTTTTGGAAGTCAGCAACATTTGTAGAGTAGTTGTTTCGACAGAACACAAAATTGTAAGAATAAAATGGGTCTTGGTTCATTTTCCTGAAAATCTTAGCTCAGTCTTCTAAAGGTAGGACCGAACCGAATCTTCAAGCTTATCAGCACAAAGAGCGGATGGGTGAAAATGTACCATACCATTGCGTTACCCAAGTTATGACGTTTCAAGGTGGGCTGTAGTTTACAAAGGAGGAAAAAAAACAGGAGATTTTATTCAAAAAGGTCTTCTAGCACACTGAGTGTATTCATACTTGCAAAGTTTTCGATGTGTAAGCGGTAGTAAGAAAGCAGGTCATGAAGAAATTTTCGCCTTTGGGATCGCTTCAATTTTATCAGATGGCAATGCTGAAGGTCAGATGTTAAAAACTGCCCCAAGAGTTCGCTAGACTGCTCGTCCATGTAGTAGTGGTGGGAAGAAGCGTCAGGCATGAATTGCCCTTCTTGCATATCAAATATGGGGGTCTCGGCGCTGTGGTCTCCCCCTGGAATAAAGCCCAAGAAGGCGGTTAATTCGACCGCAAATTGTAAATGTAAATTGGCTACTGAATGGCTGCTGTTGTCCAGGTATCGGAAGGATTCGAACAAATAGGCAAACAGCAAGGGGTTTTGTTCTACCTCGCGGATGGACTTTCGGACCAGCTCTATCATAAACATGCCGATAGAAGAGCGATCGATTTCAAAGGGGAGTTTTTGGTAAATATGTGCAGCTTTGATTTCGCGTATGCGCAAAAGGTCCTTATCGTCTCGATGGTAAGCCACCATGTCGACAAGGGACATCAGTTGCATAAGTCCTGCGCTTACCTTGGACTTCTTTGTGCGAACACCACTTACGATGTAAGAGCGCAGCCCTTTGGCCTCCGTATAAATATCGAGGATGAAACTGGTTTCAGAGTATTTTATGGCGCGCAGTACGATGCCCCGGGTTTTGATCAACATTAGAGAGCTAGACTTTGGTGGGGTGATTTAAAAAGTCAATCTGGCAGACACTCCGAACTCATTCCAGATAAAGTTGGTCTTGAAGATATTAAAAGCCGGCTTGTAGTCAAAGGAAACATTCAACGGGAATTTGGGCATCGTGTATTCGATCCCCAGCATGGCTTCTGCATTGAGTCGGAATTCGTTGCTGTTAAAAGCGGTGGTAAGCCCTGCTCCGCCATATAAATTGGCCTGATAGGAAATGGCCTTGTGGTATTGATACAATCCTGTTAATGTGATGAGTCTTCCATTGGTGAAGTTGAATCCGGCAATGCCTTCGATGGCCGTGTAGATGTCTAAAAAGCGCTTGTAGGTTACGGCCGCTACTGGACCACCGCGCAATCCGATGGATTGGTGGTAATTATCCTGGGCGCATCCCTTTGTTGCAAACAACAAGAAGATAAAACCAATGGTGAGTATATGAATAATGATTCGGTTCATTGTTTACTGGGTATCAAATTTCGTGCAATATAAGCAGCTTACGCAAATAAAATATGGCCTCTGATAAATTGTGTGGCCTTGTATTTTTGTCATCAGAGCGACCGACAAAATGTGTTTGCAGCTTCTTTAAATGGTTCTCTCCAGAGATATTAACACTTCTTAACATTTCGTTAATTCGTTCATCGAAAAAATGCCGACGATGGTCGAAGGTCGCTTGCTACGTGCAACGTCTTAGCCATATATTTGTCATTGTTAGTAAGATACTAGAAAGCGTGTTTACTAATTTTCCCAAAGTTCAAAATTAAAATGAAAAAGAGTCTACTAACATTGGTTATGGCCTTGGCAATCAGTTGTCAAGCATTCAGCGGTGTGCCAACAACTGAAGACGGCTGCCGTCTTACTTTGAATCAACCCGATTGGATTTCTAAGGAGCTTCGGGTAGAGCAAGACCTACTAGAGGGCGTTTGGATCGAAGACCTCGATGATTTTGATGTGGCAACAAACATGGAGCGCATTTTCCAGTTCCGCGATTTTGGCGTGCTGGATGAGATTGCCATTTTCGACGATGGAAATACCAGTTATCACCATCACCTGTGGGATGTCGTATCAATCGACGGCCGCGTCTACTTAGATATCATCGACAATAATCTGGATGATCAACTCCGCTATGAGGTTGAACAAAACTGCGAAGGGCTTGTATTAACTGATGTTGTTACTCAAGACATCATTTTCCTGAACTATTCTGGCAAACAACCAGACTTCTTTGTAGTGGCTCTTTTCCACAATTTTGTAGGAGATTGGATGCATACTGTCTATCCATTCGAGCTAAAAGGAGCGCATGCAGAAGCTTGTGGAACAAGCATGGAAATGGAAGGTGCCTACCTAAGATACCAATTCCGGGAAGATGGAAGTTACACCAAAGAAATGGGTAATGCAGAAATAAAGAGCATCGAGCAGGGATTCTGGGAGGTCTCTAAAGATGGTCAGTACTTAGTCTTTTACGTATCCAAGGATGGTCGTCCGGAGACGGTTTACACGAGCCAATACGCTCGCATTTTGGATGCCCGATTGGGTAAATTCCGCATCGAACACAGCATGACAACCTCTGATGTTGACGGCTTGTTCTGCACTGCTCCCAAAGCGTTTTCCTTCGAAAGGTTTCACCCGAACGATGGGAAGACGCGACTATGAAAAGGAAATAATTAGGTTTTAGCGAACAAATATTGAGGGTCCGAGCCTGCTAGGTTTAGGACCCTTTTTGATTGGGAGTCGCTGGTGGTGAGCGTTGGTGATTGGGTGATTGTGGCGGAGCCACTTGTGGTCTTGTGATTTGGTGGTTTGACGCAATGCGTGCAATCACAAGATCACTAAATCATTAAACCACAAAATCACCCAACCATCCAATCACAATACTCTCCAACCTATACGTCAAATGTAATTTCGATTTCATCTGAGCTGGGGAAGGCTTGGCAGGTTAGGATGTAACCATCTTCGACCTCATCGTCGTCGAGGGCGTAGCAGACTTCCATGCGCACGTCCCCTTTCAGTACTTTAGCCATGCAAGTGGAGCAAGAGCCGGAAGTACAGGAGTAGGGTGGTTCGTATTTTAGATCGAGTAGGGTATCGAGGATGTTTTTACCGGGAGAAATGACGGTTTCAATGGTTTCGCCATCCAATTTTACCTTCATTTTGGCCTTGAGTGTGCTGCCATCGGCCACTACTTTTTTGTCGGCATCTTCGGCAACAGTGAATCGCTCGGTGTGGATATTGCTTTGAGTAATGCCACTTTCGAGTAGTTTATTTTCCACTACATCGATCATGTTGCTAGGGCCGCAGATGAAATATTCAGACTGGCTGGAGCGGGGAGGATTATCGGTCAAAAATTTCGCGCATCTGCCCGCATCGATGCGGCCAATCATGCCTTGCCAGTTGACTTTTGGCTTTTTGAAAAAGCCGCCGAAGCCACCTTGCTTCTCCTTGGTAGGCTGGCTGATGATGTATTCTACGAACAATTGCCCTTCGTATCGCTTACGGAGTTGGTCAAGTGCGTCTTTAAATATGATCTGTTTCTCATTTCGGTTGCCATAAAAAAGGAAAACCGTACTTTTGGGTTCATTTTCAAGAACGGTCTTGAGAATAGACATCAGAGGCGTAATGCCACTACCTGCGCCAAAGAGATAGTAAGTCTTGTGATTGTCGGGAAGAATCTCTGTGAAAAAACGACCTTGAGGAGGCATAACTTCTACTTGCATGCCCTTTTCAATCTTGTCGTTGATGTGATTGGACACCAATCCTCTGGTGACGCGTTTGACAGTAACTGTTAAGCCATTTTCTACAGGGCTGCTCGACATCGAATAAGCCCGGCGGGCTTCTTGCCCATCGATGTGGAATTTGAGGGTCAGGTACTGCCCTGGGCTGTACTGAAAAGAAGGCTTAAGGTTATCCGGTACATCGAATGTCAGAGATACTGTATCGTCCGTTTCTTGCTGGATATTGGCTACCGTAAGAGAATGAAATTGAATACTCATGTTTTTTTATACTAAATGTTACAGTGTATTGGTTCAATTATATGATTCTAGCTGCTAATGAGATTTGGAAGAATCCCTTCCGCTCGCCGACAGCTTGTAATGGCTGGACACGAACATACAAAACAATCGCATAAGTAGAGTTTAAACCTGAAGAAGTTACAGTCCGAAAAAACAATCGTTATACTTGCAACTCAGCCCCATGGCTTGTCGTTGTATATTCTTAAGTCAATTTGCGATTAATCGGAGGACAAAGCAGATGAAATGACATTCACCATAAAACAGTAAGTACGTAGTGATGTTTATATTGTACCGTTCCTCCTCGCAATTGATAGGTTACCTTTAAACGCCAGACACATGCTTTCTAAGCCGGAAACTTTGAGTACTCCCCAAATGAAATTCGACGAGTTCGATTACCGTCGGCCTTCTATGGAGGTTTATCGAAAAAAATTCGAGACACTCGTCGACGAATTTCGCCACTCTTCAAGCGTAGAACGCCAGCATTCAATTATTGAACAGATAAATGCATTGAGAGTTGAATTTTCTTCAATGTTTAATATTTGTCACGTTCGGCACACCATAGATACGCGTGACGAATTCTATGAGAACGAGAAAACTTTCTTCGATCAGAACAATCCAATGTTCGAATCGATGGTGCATTCCTACTATGGTGCATTGATGGATTCTCCCTTCCGCAAGGAGCTGGAAGCCAAATGGGGCAAGCAGCTTTTTGTCATCGCTGAATTGAACCTGAAAACTTTTTCGGAGGATATCATGGAGGATCTTCAGGAGGAAAATCGCTTGGTCAGCGAGTATGTCAAGCTGAAGGCTGGTGCTCAAATTGAGTTTGAAGGCAAAACGTACAATCTGACAGCCCTGGTACCGCTGGAATCCGGCAAAGACCGCCGGGTTCGCAAGGCTTCTCAAGAGGCCCACTGGCGCTTTTTCGAAGAACACTCGGAAGCCTTCGAGCAATTGTACGACCAACTGGTGAAGGTTCGGCACCGAATCGCCCGAAAATTGGGCTATAACAATTTCGTGGAACTGGGCTACGACCGCCTGCTGCGCTCTGATTACAATGCAGCAGATGTCGCCCGTTTTCGCCAGCAAGTGATCGAGCACATCGTGCCACTGGTCAACAATCTGACTGAACGGCAGCGCAAGCGCCTGGGATTGGACAACATGAAGTTTTATGATCTGGCCTTTAAATTCACCTCTGGCAACCCCAAGCCAAAGGGTGAGCCAAAGTGGATCGTTGAAAACGCCCGCCAGATGTATGCTGATTTGTCGGAAGAGACGAAGACCTTCTTCGACTTCATGTCCGACAATGAGTTGATGGACCTTGTCAATAAGGAGGGTAAGGCCACCGGTGGCTACTGCACCTTCATCCCCAACCAGCAGGCGCCTTTCATCTTCTCCAACTTCAACGGGACCAGTGGCGACATCAATGTCTTGACCCATGAAGCTGGGCATGCCTTTCAGGTATATTCCAGCCGCGATGTCAAACTCAAGGAGTATGCCTGGCCTACTTATGAGGCTTGTGAGATTCACTCGATGAGCATGGAGTTTTTTACCTGGCCTTGGATGCACTTATTCTTTGAGGAGGAGACCGAGAAGTTTCGCTTTTCGCACATGGATGGCGCGTTGCGATTTCTCCCTTATGGAGCTGCTGTGGATGAGTTTCAGCACTTTGCCTATGAAAATCCCGATGCCACTGCCGCCGAACGCAATCAAGCCTGGCGCAACATAGAGCAAAAGTACATGCCTTACAAAGATTACAATGGCAATGAATTCTTGCAATCTGGCCGCTTTTGGTTGCAACAAAGTCATATATTTAGCGTACCCTTCTACTATATCGACTATGCGCTTGCTCAGATTTGTGCTTTCCAATTTTGGAATAAAAGTCGGCAAGACAATGACAAAGCCTGGTCGGATTATTTGCGCCTTTGTAAAGCAGGAGGAAGCCTATCGTTTTTGCAACTTGTTTCTTTGGCAGGACTTCAATCACCTTTTGATAATGGCTGCTTAGAGTCCAATGTTCAAGGTATTCAAAGTTGGTTGGATAGTGTGGACGATCGAATGTTTTGATGATTTAGTGGTACAAGTTTTGCAAACTAAAGGCATTATATATTAGGTCATTAATACCTGCGTTTGCTTTGACTGGCATTCGTCAAAGATGTGTAAGACAACGTAAATTTTGTGTTACTTCTAAGTGGTGTACCGTATATGTAGCATATATTGTATACCTTTGTGAATGACCGATAGTTCTAAATTTATAAAAGACACCCAAAAAGTAGGAAGGTCATGTATGACATTATCCTGAGTTTCCTGACAGCCTTTGCGCTAACGTACTTTGCCATCCCGTCGATCATCAACATAGCTAAAAAGAAGAATTTGTGTGATGAACCGGGTGAGCGCCGATCTCATCATCAAGCTACTCCTTCCCTAGGGGGCATTGCGATATTTGCAGGTGTTATCTTCTCTATCATTTTGTGGACGCCTTTCAATTACTTCGGCGACCTTCAATACATCCTCTGTGCTTTCATCATCATTTTCCTCATCGGAGCCAAGGACGATATATTACCTATGTCACCTTGGAAAAAACTCGTTGGTGAAATACTCGCTGCAAGCATTCTTGTTTTCCGTTCCAATATCAAGCTAACCAGTTTATATGGCATTTTTAACATTGGACAGCTTCCCGAGCCCATCAGTATTTTGTTGACCATTTTCACCATTTTGGTCATCATCAATGCCTTTAACCTCATCGATGGCATCAATGGTCTTTCCGGTAGCATTGGAACTTTGATTACTTTGACCCTTGGTAGTTGGTTTTTTATGACCGACCACATTGAGTTGGCTATGGTTGCCTTTTCGACAGCAGGTGCGATTATCGCTTTCTTGAAATACAATTTTACGCCAGCTAAAATATTCATGGGTGACACAGGTGCCTTGCTCATCGGTCTGATTTGCTCCATCTTGGTGATCCAGTTTGTTGAACTCAATGGGCAGATTGAAACGGGACAACCAGCCCACCGATATGTGTTGGCCAACGTGCCAGCGGTGGCATTTGGCATCCTGATCCTGCCTTTATTTGATACTTTGCGCGTATTTACCTTGCGTATTCTCAAGGGGAAATCTCCCTTTTATCCAGATCGGTCTCACATTCATCATCTGTTGATTGATTTGGGCCTTACCCACATGCAGGCAACAGGTATTCTGGTACTGGTTAATATCCTGTTTATCGGCCTGGTCTTCTCCTTACAGCACATTGGTTCGGCAGCACTTCTTGCATTGATCATCGTACTGGCTATTGGGCTTAGCTCGTTGTTGTATTATTCTGTACACCACAAAAAGCTCAGAAACGCCACTTCTTCCTGATGGCCTTCTTTTGGATTTTTCTCGGTGGCGGCCTCGGCAGTATGTGTCGTTACCAAATTGCTCGATGGAGCGACCACTCACAATTGTTTCCACTTGGAACCTTTATAGCCAATGCCCTTAGTTGCCTGATCCTTGGCTGGCTAGTGGCCATACACCTTCGCACAGAACTTCATGCGAGCCATCGCCTGCTCCTGATGACAGGTTTTTGTGGTGGCTTTAGTACGTTTTCTACTTTTTCGATGGAAACCTTCCAATTGCTACAATCTGGGCATTGGGGAATCGCATTACTCAATGTATTGGGTAGTCTGTTGGTTGGCTTAATTTGTATATATTTGGGAATGAAAATAGCAGCCTAAAAAGACTGCCAATAATAGCTCGCCAATGGAACTGACACATGATATGCTCGATCGCCTGGAAAGGCTCGAAGATAAATATGCAGCTATGGGGCAAAACATGCAATCCTACCTGGATGGCCTCCTCTATGCAGATTATTTAACCTACTGGGAATACATCCACCTGGATACACTCTTGAGCTTGCAAACGCCAAAGACTCCCTTTCCCGATGAGTACATTTTCATTACTTACCACCAAATCACAGAGCTTTACTTCAAGTTGATTCTTCAAGCTATTGAGCAAGTTCGTCTACAAGAAGCCTTGACCCTCGACCTGTTCAAACGACAAATAAAAAGAGTCAACTGCTACTTTGAGCAGCTCATCAAATCCTTTGATATTATGGTGGATGGGATGGATAAGAAGGAATTTTTGCGCTTTCGAATGTCTTTGCTACCCGCTAGTGGCTTTCAATCGGCCCAATACCGTACCATCGAAATCGTCAGTACGGATATGTACCGTTTGGTTCACCACAGCAAGCGATCCGTAAGCAAGCCGGCTGATGAATCTGCAGAGCTGTACAAGGTCTTGTATTGGCGTTCTGGAGCCACCGAGCTAGCTACGGGCAAAAAGACGTTGACCCTTCGCCAATTCGAGCAGAAATACGCCAATCAGTTCATTCGAACGGCAGACAAAGCTCGGGAGAACAATCTCTGGCAGTGCTACATGCGCCTGGGCAAGGCTGTGGATCAGGAGTTGGTGGATTTGCTCAAGCAACACGATTTTAACACCAACGTACGCTGGCCCCTTTCTCACTACCGCTCTGCTGTTCGCCACCTGGATAACAAGCCCGACCATATTGAGGCGACCGGCGGAACAAATTGGCAAAAGTACCTGCCGCCAAAAGAACAACGCATTATTTTCTATCCAGAATTGTGGACAACAGCGGAACTAGACGAATGGGGCAAGAAGGTAAAATTTTAGGTATCCAATAGCTTTATGAAAATTGTTGTCATAGGTGGAGGCGCTGCTGCTTTCTTTTTTGCAGCCAATGCGGTTCATTTCGATCCTTCTCTGGAAATTGTTATACTCGAACAAGCCAAGGATGTGTTGCAAAAAGTGCGCATTTCGGGTGGTGGCCGCTGCAATGTCACGCATGCCTGCTTCGACCCGGAAGCGTTGGTTGAGTATTATCCTAGGGGAGGCAAAGAACTACTAGGGCCTTTTTATGCCTTTGGGCCGGAGCAAACGGTTGAATGGTATGCTCAAAGAGGGGTGCGACTAAAGACGGAGGAAGACGGCCGCATGTTTCCGACCACCGACCATTCGAAGACGATCATCGATTGCCTGATGCGCGCTACCTACAGGGGAAAGGTCGAGTTGCGCAAGCGATCGAAGGTGACCAACATCCGGCCGATCCAAGGAGGCGCCGAAGGCTTTTGGGTGGATTTGCTCAAAGCCGACTCCCTGCGCGCCGATAAGGTGCTGGTAGCTACGGGCAGCAGCAAACAAGTCTGGCAGATGTTGGAGAAGTTGGATTTAGCCATCGTATCGCCCGTACCATCCCTATTTACCTTCCAAATCTCTGATCCGCGCTTGCAAGGGCTGGCAGGTATCAGCTTGCCCCGAGCCAAGGTTTGCATTCCTGATGCTGGCCTCGAAAGCGAAGGTCCACTGTTGATTACCCACAAGGGACTCAGCGGGCCAGCGGTCTTGAAGCTTTCAGCCTGGGGCGCTCGATTTTTCTACCAATGCAACTATCGGGCGGACTTGGTTGTGGATTTCTGTCCTGAAATGTCCATAAAAGATTTGCGTCGTTTGCGCGATGCAGCGGGCAAAAAGCTTGTCGGCAATCACCAGGTGTTGAACTTGCCAAGGCGCTTGTGTGCGACGCTATTACAGGAGGCTGCCATCGATGTACAACAAAAGTGGGCTTCTGTCTCCAACCGAACCATTGAGCAGATGGCTGAGGCCCTGAAGAAGGCTACTTTTAGCATCAAGGGGCAAAATCGCTTCAAAGAGGAATTTGTGACGGCCGGAGGCGTGGACCTAAAAGAAATTGACTTTTCCGACTTTTCGACCCGGCGTTATCCCAATTTACACCTGGCAGGTGAAGTGCTAAACATCGATGCCGTCACGGGCGGATTCAATTTTCAAGCGGCTTGGACAGGTGCTTTCCTGGTAGCGGCTGGCATATCACAAGCCTAAGAGCGCAACTTGACCCTAAAGTACTGCCAAAGTGCTGCTTCGACAGCTGCTTCATCTTCCAAAGTCGACTGATGGACTTGCTCGCCTTCCCGAATCTTTAGTTCATTGCCCGTCAGGGTCACCCGGCCATTGGCATTGGGTAAGCTGATCAACCTTTTCTGGGTGAAATGGGAATCCGGACTGTGTTGGTGATAGTGGCACATTTCCGCAAACGCCTCGAAAGGCTGTGCTGTGGTGGTGAAAATGTACTGGGGAACAGAACGTCCCTCTGATATTTGATCGACCCGCAGTTGGCCGTCTTCGTGTTGCCGGATGACAAATTTGCCCAGCTCATCTTGCTGTTCGAGGCCGAGTTGTAATTTGAGCGGACCTAGGGTAAAGGTGCCAAATCCGACGTCTGTGAGGTATTCGCATTCATCGATCTTGACGAGTAGGGCCAAATGATCGAAGGGCAGGCCATAGCCTTTTTCTTCTACATAGACTTGAGCGGCAACCCTTTTGAGTTGAAAACCGAGGGTGGCCAACAAGTGGAAAAACAGTCCATTGAGTTCGTAGCAAAAGCCACCCCTTCGGTGGTGGACGACTTTTTCAAAAATTTTGTCGCTGTCTAATACAATGGGTTGTCCACGGTGGATGTCGAGATTTTCAAAGGGAACATGCATCAGGTGGGTTCGCTGCAATTTTTTTAGAAGGTCCAAAGAGGGCGCTAGATTGCCTTGAAATCCGATTCTTTCTAGGTATTGGCCATGGTTCATCTGTATAAAATGGTTTTAGCTGAAGGGATACACCTTGTGGTTCGATACTTCTGGAAGCTGCTCAGTTTGGCGAGCCTATTTTTGCAAACTTATATGAATGGTATAAAAAGTCTAAACAATTGAATAAACGCGCTGAGGTAGCATTAGGTTTTGATGATCCAAGTGCCTTCTAACTGTTTGACAACCAAAAAAGTCTAAATATGTCCTTACAATATGCTTGCCTTAATTTTTTGATTATATTTGGTCGCATTATTCTATTCAAGACACCAATCAAAATAACAAAACTATGAGTCAGTTAGATGACAAAATGGCACTGTATAGAGCAGAGGCCGAAAAACTGGGATTGGGCATCGATGCCAATCTATTGGATGCTGTAACGAAATCTTTGGGGCCGTTGATTTACAATGAAGATTCTTCCAGAGTTTCTTGCTCAGACAATGAAGAATTGGCTCGTGTGAAAAGCAACTTTTTGATCAAGAAGTTGGGAATGGAAGACAGCCCTGAGCTGGATGCTGCGATCAAAGAAGTTTGCGAACAATTGGGTTCCTCCAATAGAAACAAGTTCCGCGCAGTTTTTTACGCCTGCTTGGTGAAGAAATTCGGAAAAGAGGCGATGTACCAGTAAGCGCCTATCCTAAAGATTTTTTGCTTACAGTGCATGGTCTGCTCATTGTCTCTCTACAATGGTTTGATGGTGTACTGTAAGCTCCTCCTTTCGCTATCTCAATTCTTCCAATTTATTGATCAACCATTGTTTATCTGCAATCGATGTTTTGCCATTGATGCGCTGGATAAGTCTTTCGATGCGTTTTTCGTTGCCAGGAGTGGCCGAGTGTAAAATCTGCAATAAGATTTTGGTGAAATTTTCATTT
>JBCCSZ010000209.1:0-14202 GCA_039199225.1 Bacteroidota bacterium | reverse complement strand
GCAAAAGTGAGCACCGTGGAACAACCATTGTTGACTTGGTCTGTGACGGTCACCTGATAAACGCCAGATGCCAATCCGGTTCTGACACCTTGGTTGAAGCCATCGGCCCAAAGGAAGGTGTAACTGTTGCTACCACCAGAAGCCGTCAAGCTGACACTACCATCCGCCGCATTACAATTTGGTTTGCTATCGACATTTGCTGTAGCCCTCAAGGTATTGGCACTGTTGACAATAACCGTGATGAAATTGGGGCAATCCGGGTCGGCAGGATCGGTCACCTTGATAAAGTAAGCACCTTCTGACAGATTGTTTCTTGTAGATCCCACAAAGCCATCTTGCCACTCATATGTCCAACCGGCCGGTGTCAAGCTGATCGAGCCATCCGCTTGGCCACAGCTAGCATCTGTTGTAGTTGCTGTTGCATCCGGACCATCGGAATTCCCAATTGTGAAGGTTTCTTCAATGGCACAGTCTTCATCTGTACGATCTCTGATAATGACCGTATAGATGCCAGCCGATACATTGGGTGCCGTATTATCGTCGCTAACGGGCGGTGTCCAGGTATATGTGTAAGCAGACGGATCGCCAACCATATTTAAAGTAGCAGAACCATCACTGTTGCCACAGCTGGCTTCTACGACGAGTAAGCTGGCAATCTGAGGCTGATCGCAGCTGCAATCATCCATAAGAATCAAATCACTTACGGAAACAGCACAACCATTATTATCTGTTACGGTGAAAGCATAGTTTCCAGGAAGCAAATCGGTACGGTCTTCCGGACCAGTTGCAGGGCTCAAGTCTGCCCACGTCACGGTGTAAGGTGTTGTTCCACCGCTGATGTCCAACGAAATAGAACCATTTTCCAAGCAGCTTTTAGCGATGATGGCTACATCGACATCCAATTGCGAGGGCTCTCTAACTTCAAAGCTAGCTCCTCCAGCCAGGCAATTGTTAGCATCTCTAACAATGATAAAGTAAATGCCAGGCCCTAATTTTCCATTGGTATAAACATTTCCAGCAGCATCCTCAATTGTTACAACAGGGGTGCCGGAAAAGCCAGCAGAAGGCGTAACAGTGAAGACCGCCGTTGCATCGGTTTCATTGGGACATGTGGTAAAGACCACTGCTTCGACCTCTACATCCGCTCCTGGCACATCGTCGGTCAACACAAAAGGTACAATGGTTTCACAGCCCGTTGGTCCCTGATCTACAATGGTCACTTCGTAAGCGCCCGAAGCAAGATCGTTGCGGGTCGCACCGCTGCCTCCATCGCTCCATGCATAGCTGTAGTTGTTGCTACCACCAGCGGGTAAAATGGTAACGCTACCATTTGATAGGCCACAGTCTGGCTTTGTATCGACTTGCGCTGTTCCTGTCAATGGGTTGACTTCGTCTATGACTACCTCGATTACACTGATACATCCGGTGGCCGGATCGGTAACTGTTACCTGGCATTCACCAGCTGCGAGATTGGTAACATTAAAGCCTGTTGCGCCATTACACCAATCGTATTGAAAATTCATTGGCGACAAGGTCGCTGTTCCATTGGACTCCTTACAAGTGGCAGGTGTTGTTTGTACGATCTCCACTTGAGGACCGTCAACCGTTCCCACAGTAAAGACTTCCACCAAGTTACAAACGGTCGGGTCTTTTGGATCAGTGATGGTGACACTATAGGTTCCAGGACCGATGTTATTGGCTTCAAATGTATTGCTGACGTTGGGCGACCAACTGTATTCAAAAGCATTCGGATCTCCGGCGACCGTGAGGATTGCCTTGCCATCGTTATTGCCACAAGTTGCTTTAATCACCACCACACTTCTCAGGATAGGCGTTACACAAGGATCGGGACAATCTTCGACAACGATTGGCGCGCCTGTTACATCCAAGGCAGCACAAATGCTCCCGCCTCCCTGAAGAAGCAAAGCATTGATGTCGAACCCAGTCGTTGTTCCTAAGACAACCGTACTCAGGTCGAGGGTATTCGGATCGTAGATGAGGGTATGAATCGTATAAGTCCCAGCCACATCCACTGTGAAGGACGGAGTATTTGAGGTCTGTTGAATGACCAATCCAGCACCAGTAGTCAACACATATACAGTTGAGTAACCGGCTGGTACGACTGCATTTCCATTGGAAGTTGCTTCGATCACCAAGCTACCACCAATGGGCAGGCATTCCGGTGATACTGCTGTTAAGGTTCCGGCATCCGCATCGCAGGGAGTCGGACAAGTCGTGCGAGTCACTTCAATCGGTCCGGCCAAATCAAAACAGCCAGTAATATTATTGATGTTCTGTCCATTGGTTGCGCCATTGACTGTTCCTTCAAATGCAAGCCCATAAATTCGACAAACCCCAGCACCTGTTCCTTCAAAATTGAACTGGTTATTGGTTGTCGTATTTAGAATATTACCATTACTATCAGTAATGACGTAGAGGAAGTTGGTTCCTGTATTTCCACTGGAAGTAACGTTCACAATATCGTCTATGCCATCGTCTACACAAAAGCTCAATGTATCGTTGGTGAAAATGCTTCCAGCCTCTGGTGGATTGGAAGTATTGACGGTTGCAGAAGCTTCATTGGTACAACCGTTGGAATCTGTAACGGTTACCGTGTAAGTTCCAGCGGTTAGGCCAGCAGAGTTTGCAGTTGTATCCCCATTGCTCCAAAGGTAGACATAGGGCGGCACACCGGTCATGGCGCCGACGTAAACGCTTCCATTTGCTTGCCCACAATCGGCATCGGTCGAGGTAGCCATCAACCAAAGACCCTCCGGCGATAATTCAACAAGATGGGTCGCCATGGCAGAACAACCATTGGCATCTGTCACTGTAACGGAATAAGTCCCAGCTCCCACATCTGTCAATTGGAAGTTTGTCGAGCCATCGCTCCACAAGTAGGTATAAGGCGTCGTACCTCCCTGATCAAAAACGACATCGACCTTAGCGTCGGAGCTTCCGGCGCAAGTTTCGAAAGAAGAAACCAGAGAGATTTGTAAATTGCTTCCGATGAGATTGACGGTCGCACTGTCTACGTTGGAACAACCATTGACATCGGTAACCGTGACATAATATTTGCCTGCCACCAAGCCGGTGGGATTGGCGATTGTGCTGCCGTTGCTCCACAGATAAGTGAAAGGTGGAACGCCCGTCATGGCATTGACATAAACGGTTCCGTTGGCAGCCCCACAATCGGCATCTGTTGCACTGGTCATCACCCAGATACCTTCCGGTGATAATTCAACCACACCGCTGGCAGAAGCTACACAGCCTCTATCGTCGGTCACCGTGACAGAGTACGTACCTTCGCCCACATCCGTCAGTTGAAAGCCTGTTGCGCCTGTGCTCCACAGGTAGGTATAGGGTGCTACCCCTGCCCGATCGAAAACGATGTCGACCTTGGCATCATTGCTACCCGTACAGGTTTCGAAAGTAGGAACGAGAGAAATCTCAAAGCCCGCCGCTGCGTTGATGACCCCACTGTTGGTAGCTGTAGTACCAACCGCGTCTGTAATCGTTACGGTGTAGGTACCAGGTGCTAGGTCAGTAATGGTAGCAGTATTTCCACCATTGCTCCAGGCGTACTCATAAGGTGGCGCTCCTCCATCAGGTGTCGCAATGAGGATGCCATCAGAAACACCGGTACAAGTCACATCAGCCGCTGCAATGTTCACGGATAGGTTGAGAGCAGTCTCGTCTGCCATCAAGCCAGCGCTCGACATCAGGTAGAAAAAAGCAGCCAGAAAGAGGGCGTATTTTGGATATAGCTTATTGGAAAAAAACATCTTTCTATGCGAATTTGTGGATAGTGATTGTGAATAGTTATTCATAGTATATCTTTAGTTCTGCTCAATTGTTTTGAATAAAATGAGGCTGTAACGAGCCGCCTGAATCTTGATTTCTACCCGGCGAGCCTTGCAAGCTTCCAGGCTGTAGATCGAAGCATTGGGATTTTTAGGACTGTCATCGATCTCCGTCTCTTCAGGTTCCCCCTTCGGCTGTTGCTTAAACGTCAATTGCTTGGTCTCATCCAGGTATCTCCGCATTTCATCCGAATGTTCTCTGAAGTGGTTCATCAAGGATACCACTCGTCTTTGCGTCAGATTGAAATTGTATTCAGAGGGTGCAATCGGACTGGCGTGACCATATACTATGATTTCAATATTGTTGCCATTTCTCAAATCTTCCAAAATCGCTTCAGTGTAGAGCTTCAAACGTTCCCATCCAGCGGTCACTTGATTTTCGAAGAAATCCTCGATACCCGCTACTTTTTCAGCAGCGTAAGAATTGCGGGCCACAAAGCGAGGCTTGCGTTTCATATAATTTTCGTAGGCTTTACCGTAAGACAAATTCGTCGTCGTCGACAAGGTTTTCGGACCGGGCCGGTCGTTGTCGAAGTACAGTGGCAAAATTGCAAAGTCCAAGTTGGATTGCAGATAGAGTTTTCGAGTGATGGTGGTTGGCTCGGAAATTCCTTTGGTGGAAACTTCAGCAGTTGCAGCACCCATCCCACTCTTCTCACCCTTAATTTTATGAATCATTCCAGGCTCAAGCAGATAGCTAAAGCGATGGTTGAACGCCTTGGTTTCTACAGTATCTGCTTCGTTGAGGGTGATGTTGAAAAGTTCAACTGTACAGCCGTTTAGCAGGTTGGAATCAGGCAGCTCGTAAGTCAAAACAATCAGCTTGATTTGTGGACGCAAGTGCAAGGGTATTTCAATAAAAGAAGATTCTGTAATGCCCTTCGTATCAAACAATTCGAGGTCCATGGTGTATTCATCCTTTGTGGCTACCAGCTTGTATTCTCTGTCTACCTCCAACAGGTAGCGGAATTCATTTCCAACACCAGAAACCTGCGGTACTTCCTGGCCCGTTGTCAAATCCAATAATTTGACGGTGCAGCCCATGAGCGCCAGTTTGCTGATATCGTTGAACGTCAAGGCCAGCAATTCGATCTTCAATCCTTCATAGGCATACAGATCGTTGCAAATGGTACACTCCAAAGTAGTGTCTCCACACATCGCACCTGGGCGATTGGAAGAAAAATATCTTTTGGTATTGTCAGAGCTGACAGAATAGTAGATTTCATCGTAGCTCGTATTGACCTGCGCGCCCAGATGTTCAGCACTTAACCACTCATTGCCATTTTTGCGAGAACGGTAAACATCCAAGCCTCCCATGGTCTTCTTCCCATCCGTGCTGTAGTAAAGCGTCTGGGCATCTGCGTGGTAAAAGGGCGTTACATCATCGCCTGCTGTATTCAACGTACGGACGTTGAATGGCTGGGCAAAGGTTCCATCTTGATTGGTGTCATCCATAATGCTACACCAGATGTCCATTTGGCCAACGCCATCCGGCCGATCGCTGGAAAAGAACAACAAAGTTCTACCTGTTTCGCTTTTGCCGACGCTTGGTTGGCTTGCGGTGTAACCGCTCAGATTGATGTGGTCGGGCAGCGCAACAGCTTCGCCCCACTGGCCATCGTCCGAACGATCGCGATAATAAATCTTGCAACGCACCTCTGTTGCATTGACGCTTTTGCAAACGTTGAAATACAAACGCTTGCCATCCTCCGAGAAGGTCGGATTGGCAACGTGCTGGTCTTCAATTTCGAATCCTTCGAGTAAGCGTGCATTGGCAAACTGGAAATCGTTGTCATTGTCTGCTACCCAAAGACGGGCGTGAACATTAGGCTCTGCGTCTGGGTCTGGGTTGCGTTCACCAAAAGAGGCATAATACAGTTCGTCGCCCATTTGGAAGGCACCGATTTCTGTATCGGTGGTATTGACATTTTCGTTGAGGTGTTCAATGTTGAGTTCTGTGGCATTGGCCTGCTGCTCTTTGGCCCACTGGCAATCTTGAATGTGCTTTTTGGCTTCGTCGGCATATTCGCCGTCCAAGGCAGATTCATTGGCCAGGTATTTTTCGAATGAAGCAATGGCCATATCGTATTTTCCTTGTCGCTTCTGAACGCTCCCCATCCAAAAGTTGGTTAGTGGATAGCGATTGTTGTTTTCTTTTTCGAGCACTCTACCATAGTAAGTTTCAGCCTTGCCATAAACGCGAAAGCGACGAGCAGTTTGTGCGGCATTGTACAGATTGACGATGTCGTCATTCTCTGCATCTTCGATAATGATTTTGTAGTAGCCCATGGCAGCCGAATAGTTCTTTGCGGCGACCGCCTCTTCAGCTCTTTGTTGATAGGCTTTCAGAGATTGGGCTTCACCAGACCCATAGGCCAGTGAAAATAAGGTTAGGATTATAATAGTTCTTAGCATGTTGCGCATATTGAAATCAAGCAATGGTCAATCTTATAAATAGGTGGGGCAGGTTGGGCAAAAGTCGATGGCGGGTACAGATTTGAATACGTAAATGACAGATAGTTCCGGGCCACCCAAGTTACCTGTTGCCACGTTGAAGTCGGACACGTTGATGTCGTAACTCAAGCCAAAAATCCAATTTCTCAGGTGGAGTTGAGCAGCTGGATAAAATGCATCTCCAACGCCGATACCATCTCCATTGAAGCGATAACCGATACCCAATTGCAAAGCTTTTTCACGAGTCGCTCGGGTATCTAAGTGAATGCGACCACCGCCATAAAGTACGTGCTTGGTGTACGGCCCCTGATACATTGCAGAAGCATTGGCAACGAGGTCAAACTTTTCAGCTACTGGCAAAACACCCAAAGCATAGATGCTCCATTTGCGCGGATGAACGATGTCGTCTTCATCATTAAAGTTGCGATTGGGTTCGTTGATATGGTAAAGCGCTGCCCCTACATCCAGGCGCGTTCGGTTGCGACCTTTGTTGAGGTGCCAATTCAAACCGATGGAAAAGTCACCATAGAATACATTCTTATTTTCAAAGTTTTCGCCCGTGGGCAAACCGCTGTCAAAACGCTTAGAATCATACTGAGAATTGAAACGCAAATCTGCATCGTCAAACGAGCGTTGGTAGCCAGCCAATTGAACGCCGGCACTTAAGAACTGTTGCCTGGCAATCTGATGGGTGTAAGAACCATTTAGGGCCAACTGCATGGTTCCGAATTGGGAATCACCCGCATGATCAAAAGCCAATAATCCTCCCAAGCTGAAAAAGTTGGAGGACTTTTTATCATCAAAAAGATTTTCCCTTCTTCGTTCTTTAGAGACCAACTTGGCATCAAAAGCACCGTAGCCTGTCCGATAAGGAATCAAGCCGTCATTGTACCATTGAGAGCGAAAGTTTCCGACAAAACGCATGTCCCCTTCGAAAATACCAGTGAGGCCCGGGCTAAGAGAATGCGGTGTGTTGTAAAACTGAGAGTGATGAATGTCCTGCGCTTGTATGTTCAGGGAAAAAGCCAGGAATAAACTGAATGCCAGCAGTTTAGTGTAAAGTAGTGTTTTCAAAACATTCATAGTTTAAATAACGAAAAATGGAATCAGCGCAAGGGGACTATACATACCTCTTACAGTCAGATTCATTTCAATCTGTTCTGTTGTTATTGGGCGGTATAGTGCTTCACTATTTAGGCCAGGAAGTAAGGAGGAAATAGGAGGTTCAGAGAATCAGAGATGTAGATTCTGTTAAACTAATTCTACCATGCAGTTTTATAGGTAAGTCGAAAATAACAAAAATTCATAATTCGTAATAATACGTACTACAATAATGTTTGTTTTGATGTTAAAAATCAAATTTTCGGGGATGTGAATCACCTTTCGACCTGATAAATACCCTAAACATGGTATCGATCCCGGCTGTTTTCATTTGCAGTTTGAAGTAATGCGGTGTGTCTTTATCTCACAGTAAGGAATACTAGACAAATGTAATATGTAGAACGTGGATTCCCTCAAGAAAGCTGTTTTTTCTCAAAATTCCACCAAGCACAGGACGTAAACATTTTACTTTCCAGCGAAATTTTGAACCCAGGTGTTGGGCATGGCCCCTACGTCGCCTACTTTATAACAGGCCACATATTCCCATTTTGGTTCCAAAAGTGTCCGACGATGGCCTCGGTTGAAGATGCCCGAATCGACCAACAGCATGATGACAGACTCGCGAACACTCATTGCACCACCCACCAGATTTTCGTTGGCTTCTTTCAGTCCAGTTGCTTTTCGGATGCGTTGATAGGGATGCATTCCATCACTTCCGACGTGGGATACTTGCTCCATTTTCTGCATATCCTTGCCATGCAAAACAGCCACTTGATGCAACTTTGCGTTGGGTTTTAGGATGGAAAGAGGAGAAAGCTTTTCCAGTTCGGCAATCAACTCATCAGCTGTCTCGATTTCTTCCTTTGTCGTAGCTTCATCCCAGCCAGCTTTCTTGTATTCTTCGATGTAGGCTCTTACATAGGAGATGTAGCCCTTTGGATTGGAGCGCAATAGATTGATTTCTTCAATCATTTTTTTCTCTTCGGCGCGCATGAAAGAGAAGTCCTCCCCACTGGAAAGGTTGCTTATATTGGAGGAGGTCGGACTTGGGTCATTGGTGGAAGTTGTATTTCCGCCAGCTGTTGGCTTGGGTTTCTCAGCTTTCTTTTGCCTGCCAAATAGCTTTCGTTCCTTCTTGGCTTTCTTGGTTTTTTCAGCTGGTACCGGTGTCGTTTGGGGAGCCGTTGGTAAGGGGGCTGTCGTTCGATCGACAGGCTGAGAGCTGCGATCAGCAGCGAGGGGCTCCTCCTCTGGAGCAGGCTCGGTTCCAAATAATTGTATCCAGGAATTGTTGACACCGCCGACAATGCCAACTTTGTGCGCTGCAGCATAGCGCCACTTGGGATTGAGGATATTCAGTCGATGTCCACGCCCTGCAACATCCGAATCCACCAACAAAATGATGAGGGACTCCCGGATCGTTTTTCCACCGCCAACCAGGTTTTCGTTTCCATCCGGCAAGTCTGTCATTTTGCCAATCCGATCCCAGGGATAAGAGCCATCCAAGCCAACATGAGTCATACTGGCCAGCTTGCGTACATCAATGGCATGGGCGATGCCACACTGGTACAAACCTTCGTGCGGTTTGAGTTCTGGCAGTGGCGACAGGCGGCTCAGCTCAAAGATCAGCTCGCGCGCTGTGGCCGATTCCTCATGTTTGTAGGATTCGCTGACGGAAGGGTCTTTACGAACAGACTGGATGTAGTCTTTGACCTTCGGGATGTAAGCTTGGGGGTCCTTGCGCACCAGATTGATTTCGTCAATCATTAAGCGCTCCTCCACCGTCATGGTCAAAGGAGCATTCACAGTGATCTTACCATCATCCGTGACCTTCGGCCCTAAATTGTTATCTTGATTGTCAGTGAGCGATGCTTCGGGCTTTTTATCCGCTTCCTTTTTGGAAAAAAGGGCAGACTTACAACCCGCAAAAACAAGGAGTAACAAAAAACTGATCCCCAATAACCGTTTCATATTATTCGTACTTACTTTTAGAATGTTGAAAGCAAGTTAGCAAAATCTAGTCAAAAGTGTTGGCTACCTTACTGGCTTGAATAATTGGGCGTCGGATCCATCTCCGTTTTTGGGATAATCAATAGATCATATTGTTGCACATTTTCTGCAATCCACTTATTGAAAAGGTACTTCCTGGGTCTGTAGTAATAGCCTTTGATGAGGGGTCTCAAATCGATGACCACCCATTCGTCGGCCTTTCCCATTTGGTTGAGGTCCTTGTATCGCTTAGCATATCTACTGGTAGACTGAAGTTCGTCCACTAGCGTATCATTTTCCATGTAAAAACGACTACCAAAGCTGATGTTGAGGGTCGAATTGCCATAATAAGCAGCTAGTTCGCTAAGGGTGTTGCCCACTTCGTAAAGGCTCAAATTTGAAAAACCTCTTGCCAGATGAATACCGCCCATTTTGATGAACAGCTTATCTTTTTGGAGATCAAATGCCGAATCGGTCAATCCCTTATGCAGCATGGCTTTCATATATTTGATTCTAGTACTGTTGTTCTCGAACCACTGCCTGGTGGCATATAGATGATAGATGTGAAGGCTCTTTTTAAAAGCATCAATGATGGGTAAGTTGCTTGCAGTACTGCTCATCTTTGTCAGAAATTCATCGATCGTTGTAGAGGCCGTCACTGCTTTGGCAAAACGCCTTTTATCCTTGAAATCGTCCTGATAATAAATTTTCATACTATCGCGCTGGCTGCCTCATAAATCTGCTTGTGCTTGCTTTGGGATGAAGCGGAAAGGTTCTTGTACATTTCATCCAGCAACATGGCGAAGCCATAGATAAATTCCTGGTCAATGCCCAAGACATTCCAGTCGCGTTCTTTAGCCCGCGTCAAAAAAGCGGCATCTTCGATATTGCTAAAAAAGGGAATAGGGGTATTGACATAACCATCTTCTTCAACCAAAGCGTATTTATCGTTGAGCTGATGCAAAACTTGGGTTGTCTGCTCAGGCTGTTTAATGGCATCATTCAATAGCTTGGCACTGGCTGGCCCTACTTCTAGTACCATCGTCTTGTATCCTGCACTGTCCATCACGGGAATAAGTGCTTCTGTCAACTCTGAAATCCGCTTCGAACCGTGGTATTCTCCCAGCATAGTATACTGAGCCTTTCTGATCTCAGCGCCCAGAAAAGACGCTCCAGGGCCAGAAAGCACACCGTCTTTTATCTGAAAAGAATAGGTCAGGGGTTTTAACACCTCGTAGGTCAGTGAATCCTGCGCCAATAAACTTTTACAGCTGACTAGGCAGATGAGCAACCACAAACTACTTTTCAATATTTTCATACTTAAAAATATTTTGACGTTAAAAAATTCTATAAATCCTGCTGAGCTGTTAAAAGATTAGGTCGCTATTAAAGTTATTCATTTTGATCAAATTTGCATACAGTCTACCTAAAAATTTCTAGTGATAATTAAGGTATCTACCAAATATTGTCTGTCAGTAAATTCGATACAGTTGGACAAATTATTTTCAAATATTCCTACCTTGCTTTCCGACAATAACCTAAACGACTTACTAAACCTACCAGTCGTATGAAACTAACCATCCACACTTTCGACCTCACCCTTAAGCACACCTTTGCGATTTCCAGGAGGTCGTTCAACCACCAAAAAACCCTCATTGTTGAACTCAGCCAGGATGGTCTTTCCGGTTATGGGGAAGCAACCGTCAACCCTTACTATCCCAACACAGAGATCGAAGTGATGCGGAAAGCATTGGAAACCATTCGTCCTCAAATCGAAGCAAAAACTGCCGACGATCCCGCAAGATGTTGGGAAGAATGGCAGACAGCCTTATCAGAATACCCCTTTGCCCTTTGCGCCCTCGATGTCGCCTGCTGGGATTTGCATGCTCGCCTCCAACAGCAGGCACTTTACAAACTTTGGAATACAGAATGGACCGGAAAACCCATCAGTTGTTACACCTTAAGTATTGCAAGCCTAGAAGTATTGCGCCAGCGAATGGCTGAAACACCCTGGCCGGTTTACAAAATTAAATTGGGAACCAAAGACGACATTGGCCTGGTTGAATCCCTACGGAAGGAAACGACCGCCAGATTTCTTGTAGATGCCAATGCCGCTTGGTCGGCCGACGAAGCCATCGAAAAGTCCATTGCGCTCAAGGCGCTAGGGGTCGAATTCATCGAACAACCCCTTGCGGCCGACGATTGGCAAGGCATGGCAAAACTTTATGCGCATTCTGCTCTTCCCCTCATCGCAGACGAAAGTTGCCGCAAGATAGCCGATATCCCCCGCTGCGCAGAGTGCTTTCATGGCATCAATATCAAGCTGATGAAATGTGGTGGCCTCAGTCCGGCCCTAAGAATGATTCAGCAAATTCGCAACTTAAAGCTCAAAGTGATGGTTGGCTGCATGACAGAATCTACCATTGGCATATCCGCCATTGCACAGCTTTTGCCACAGCTCGATTATGTGGATATGGACGGCCCTTTATTTCTCAAAGAGGACATTGCCCGGGGTGCCAAAGTAACCGCCAAAGGTACTTTGTTGGCTGATGAAAATGGAACGGGCGCACAACCCATCGGGCAGTGGTAAACTTATATGAAAAATTCGGATAAGTAATTCCCAGATTGTTTCGGCAGCTCGATTTCTATTCGTAAATTGCAGTTCCTTTGAAAGATGCTTCAAGGCACTCCCTCAACCGTCCGAACCTCAAAACAACCAAGCGTACAATTGGGATTTGACACCAAGTCTGCCAAGCTGCTAACAGCTGGGTAAACGCTGTTTTTTTGAAATTTAGCCGCTGGTTATACTTTCGAGAAAAGGCTTATCCAGATGGAAGAATTGATTGTTACCAACCGGCAAATCAATACCCAAAAGTACTGTAGACTGAACGAACAACTTTATTGCTGAAACTGGTACTACATGAAAAATATTTTGCGCTTAAGCATATTGCTTATGGCAGCATCGCTCCACGCCCAAACGGCTGACACCCTCTTCTTACAGTCCTTTTTGCAAGTGCACAAGGACAGCTTTGGCGATTTGCTGGATCACCCGGATAAGTACGAAATACAGATTGTCTACACACAGATTGATCAAAAGGGTGACAAACGTATTTTCACGCCTTACCACTATCGAGTCGATCCAAATAAATATTTCTATCCAGCCAGTACGGTCAAGATGCCGGCAGCTTTTATGGCTTTGGAGAAAATCAATCAGCTGAATATTCCAGCACTCGACAAGCACAGCACGGTATTTCACCAGACGGCTCATCCTCCACAGACGGCTGCACGTATGGACACGACGGCCGAGGATAGCCTCCCCAGCATTGCGCAATACATCCGCAAGATTTTTCTCATCAGCGACAACGATGCCAACAACCGATTGTACGAATTTCTCGGTCAGGAATATTTCAACCGCAGTCTACATCAAAAGGGCTACACCGATGTCCGCTTGGTCCATCGCCTCGGTGCAGAAGGAGTACCTTTCAACGCAGAGACCAATCGCTACACCAACCCCGTGAGCTTCTATGCCGGCGACCGCATGGTGTATCACCAAGGAGAAGTCCACAGCCAAACCCCTGAAGACCTCCAACTAAAAGGAGAAAAAAAAGGACTCGGCTTTCAAAAAGGCGGACAGATAGTCGAACAAGCCTTTGACTTCAGCCAAAAGAATTTCATCGCACTGACAGACCTCAATGATATACTTAAGGCAGTCTTATTTCCAGAGAGCGTCGCTCCCGAAAAGCGTTTCGATCTAACAGAAGCGGATTATCACTTCTTGTACAAATACCTCTCGATGCGTCCACGCGAATCGAAAAGCCCCCAATACGATAAAGCCGATGGCTATGTCAAATTTTTCATCTACGGAGGCGAAGCAGAACAAATGCCACCACACATCCGAATCTTCAACAAAGTCGGCTGGGCTTATGGCTACCTAACTGATGTCGCCTACATCCTAGACTTAAAAAACGAAGTAGAATTCATGGTCTCCGCAACCATCCATGTCAACGACAACCAAATCTTCAACGACAACCAATACCAATACGAATCCATCGGCCTCCCCTTCTTCATCCACCTAGGCAAACTACTTTATGAACACGAACTAAAACGCCCCCGATCACAAAAATCAAACCTCCAACGCTTCCAAAACATCAACTACCAAGACTAGTCCCCCCCAAATCACAAAACCACAAAATCACCAAATCACAAAACCACTAAATCCCCCTCCTCCCTAATTCGCAAAAATCATCTGACGAGAATCCAACACCTTCCCATCTACGTGGATGCTGTACACAAAAGTCCCTACCACATTGTAGCCATGATGATATAAAATTTCATTGATCCCAGGCTTCAGCTCAACAGCGATGCGAAACAACTGCCGGCCCGCCAAATCGGAAACAATCAAGAAGGCTTGTTCATAGTCAATATTATCCGCCACCCAAAAATCGATGTAAGTAGCTTCATCAAATGGATTGGGACGGTTCTGCATCAGTTCCACCATCTTGTTGCGCTTTGGTGCTTCGGGCTCTTCCACATCTAAGGTAGTGATGCGTTCCAGAATTTCTTCAGAGAAGCAGCTTTCTACCCCCAACTCATCAACCGAAGCAATGGAGAAATAAAGACGCCCGGTAGCCTCTGGAAGGTAGGTCAAAGTCGCTCCCGAAAAGTGGATGATTGTATCGAAATCCGTGCGATTGGTCCGAACACCCAGGCAGTACGCCCCATATTCTTCCGGATCGTCAACCGTAATTTCTACGATGCCATCTTCTTCGGAAACTTCAAAGGTCGGTGTCAAAGG
>JBCCSZ010000208.1:0-14217 GCA_039199225.1 Bacteroidota bacterium | reverse complement strand
GCAGCTGACTTTGATTCGCTTGATTGTCTTGGGTATCCACATCGGTATCTTCCTCATTTGGGTCCGGCTCTTTGTCCCGAGGAACATCTGGCTGTCGCTCCAATACGATGGTATCGACTTTTCCACTTGTGCGGAACCTCAGTAATTTCGGTAAGGAAGGAGTATATCCATTGGCTTGTACTTGCACCATTACGTTAAGATCGCTGGGCTCTCTTTCCAATTCGATGCTGGCATAGCCATCCCCATCCGTAACCAGCTCGCCGGCTTGACCTTTCGGCAGAATGAAAGCCTCCTTTATGGGTTTACCGCTCGTATCAAGGACTAGAAACTTAAGGCCGTATTTGGGTCCAATGATGACGGACATCTCTGCCAATAAGGTTTGAAGGTTAACGGGCATGCGATCGTGGATGTCGTCAAAATAGGTACTATCCGACAGCACCATTAATTGCTGGTATCGACTACTGGCTTGTACCAGCTGATGTGGGTCTTTTCCGTCACCAAAGTCGTAAAGATAAAAGCGACAAAGCCCTGTAGCATGGATGGTGGAAAGGATGACAGAATCATGCGCCCAGTCATTTTCACTCAACAAAGCATCCAACGTAGAGGCTCGGTTACCCAGAAAAGCAATCTTGGCCATGGAGTCTCCTTGGATGGAGTCCGACAGATAGAAATTTAATTCCTTGGCTTGGACATTGAATTTCCAAGCAGCCAAATTGTCCTTAGCCTGAAGGTAGCCGACTTCGGAACGCTCGTAGATGGCCTGCTGCAGTAAATCTTCGACCATTTGAATGGAGTCGATTGTCTTTTTACTATCCCGATCGTCAGGGTCACTCGCAAGATAGAAGTTTCGCCAATTCTCATAGCTTTCCTCGATCAATAAACGACTGGCAATCTCGACTGCTTGGTTGTGTTGTATGATGGCAGGATCAACCCCTACTTTCACTTTGACAAAAATACTTTTTACAGGTTCCTTCGATGCTTTTAGCGACTGATTGTAGCGATCTCCCTCACCCAGCAACAAGACCCCCAATGCAAAAAGAATGAGAGCCGAGGCGATCCCTTTTACCCATCGGGCATCCAAGCCCAGCTTTTCCATGATCTGGCCTGCCACCCCTTGCAGGAAACTCACAGTAGATGAACGGTCTACCGAGGCCATTGGATCGTCCAGCCAAACATCCAGTTTGCTCACCCCCTCTTTCTTTGATTCCCAGCGATTTTTCGATAGCTGCTTATCCACCACCTGGTCTAATTCGTTGAGCTGAGAACCCGACAACAGCCCCATCCGACGGAGGTCGCGGATCATTTCCTTTTGGGCAGGGTCCCGAGGGTCCAGCGCAAAGCGTTGCATGGCCGTATCGCTGGTCCATTCGGTCTGTGCAAAGCCCTTTTGGACTTGCTCCCGTATGGCCTCCAATTCATCCAAAACAACTTGCCGGACTTTTTGCTCGTCGGCATCGCTCAGTTGTTTTAGGAGCAGCAAGCGAAGATGGTCAGATGGTTCGTTGGCACTGAGCCAAGGAATGCGTGTGAGTCGCAGCAGGCGATCATGGGTTACGTTGATGCCAAGGGAACGGCCGATGGCGATGGTCAATGCAAAATCGGGCTTGGTATTGACGGCCAGGCCGCAGAGCCATCGAAAGCAATCGGGATCGTTGGCTAAAAACTTCCGATGATCTTCCACATTGTCCCAAAGGCGATAACGGTCAGATAAATCTGTGCGCCGACTGGATAGGTCCCCTTCCCATTTGATGTAAGAGCCTGGCTCGTATTCGTCCATATCGTCCAACAGCTCAAGCCCCATCAGGATACCTTCACGGTCGGCGGGTAGCAATAGAAAATGCTCGTGCAAAAGTGCCTCCTGAAACGACCAGGCACTGACGGGCGAAGGGGTCAGGATCAATCGCCGTTGCCATTGCTGCAATGCCTGTAGAGGCTCCTTTAACAAGCTCGGCTGGCGGGTGTCGTAGGGGTTGACCAGTCCATGCCCATTGCCCATGACAATCAAACGGTGGTGGCCGTACTCCTTGGTCAGATAGTTGAGCGAAACACCTTCCGGCTGGCTGCGGTTCCAAAAGCTGCGAAAGGAACCATCGTGAAAATAAAAAGACAGAGGAACGTCTTGCCCTTGAAAGAAATGGATCAGGCGCTCAAAGAAACACCCCTGTTGGTCGCGCTCGTTGGGCCGAGCAATGAGAAAGAGGTAATCCGACGGATTGGTGTCAGCGCGTTCTCGCCAAGCCGGAAAGCCTCCCTTGTCAATGGTGGCCTTCACAGAAGCGATCGGATCAAACTGAAGCCGCTCCGAAGTTTCGCGACGTCGCAATACGCCAGACATCCGAAAAAATTCTGAGGGAATGTTGATTTTATGCTCTTGAGATTGGTAAGTAATATAATATGGTGGACGATCATAAATGGGAAACATCTCTGCCAACTCCTCTTCCGTTTTTGGCCGGATGTCTTTCCTTTTTTGCATAACGAAATAAGCAAAAGCAATAACTCCCAATAAAATGGGTAAGTACAAAAAGGCCCACACCCAATTGTGCAAACTGTTGATAAGTCGCTGTTGATCGGGAGGCATATCCACCATGGCCAGGAAGGGCTTATCGTTGCCAACCGTCAACTCTTTGATGGTGCGATTGAGGCAATAATCCCGCTCCCCTTCCCGAAAGACTTCCAATCTGATTTGAGAAAAGCCAGTACTCTGAAACGCATGACTGACCTGCTGGCCTCGCATCGTATCACCTCCCTCAAAAATCCATTCGACCTGAACATCATCATCTGTAAAGGCACTAAACTCATAAATGCGCCCCTTGACGAGTGGCGACTCTGGATATTCGCTCCTAAATACTTCTGGCTCCCTGGCGCAACTGACAATGAAAAGACTGGAATCTGCCGGGAGCTCTTCCTCTTCTGTCCGCAACACAAGCAGCATTTCCCGCCCACTGCCATTGGCCACCCAATCAAATCGAAACCCACTGTCCTGCACTTCCAGACGACCACTGTCAAGTTGAAACAACTCCCAGATGAGTTCTGAACTGTCTACATTTGCACTGGCACCTGCGGTCATCGACAAGGTGTCCATTTCGCGAATTGGCCCCTCCTTCGATATTCTGGCCATACCGAGTTTTTGCGCCAATGCCGGCGTTGGAAAGAGCCACTCTCTGAGAAATGGTGCGCTCAGTAGTAAAAGCAAGATAGGGATAACCCACCAATAGCTCCGCCAGTTAACCGTTTCTTCTTCTGAAGCTGGTTGATCCTGTGGAAGAAGTTCGATGTTTTTGCCTGCTGCCAATTTCTGAGCCTCATCGGCGGCCTGTTGCCATAAATCTTCAAAGATTTTATAGAACAATGCCTGCTCCTTGTCGGAAGTAGCCACCAGCGGTGCCAGGAGAAATTTTAGGGAATCAAAATCGCCAACGTGCAGATGCCCCCGCTGGTCCAAAGCCTGCAACATGCGCAGCTTGCGAGAGGTATCCATTTTGAAGCCCGCCGCTTCCAACTGGATGAAAAGGCGCTCCAAGGGGAGTCTGATATGTGGGGACGAATCGGCCATTCAGGTGCTTACTACTTAGATCAAATCAGGGTTTTGATGGCTTCCAGATCGTCTTTGGTCTTCACCAAAAAACTGAGGTTGCGTTCCAGCATATGTTTGCGCTTTCCCTGATCTTGTTCATGGTGGAAACCTTCCATTTCCAATAATTTCAACCAAGCAATCAGCTCTGCTGTTGCGGGCTTTTTACGGACCGCCTTATTGCGAGCTTTCTCAAAAAAATCGATTAAAAAATCGTAAGCTGTTTTGGTTTCTTTTGTGATTTCCCCCAGGTGGATTTCTATGATGCGACGCAACTGATCTCCTTTTGGAAACTCGATGTGGTAAAAGGCGCAGCGACGCAAAAAAGCATCCGGGAGGTTTTTTTCAGAATTGGAAGTCATAATCACCACGACTTTTACATCTTCCTTTTTGGTGTAAGTCGCTCCTTGTAATTCTTTGATCCGAAAGCGGTAATTCTCGATTTCATCCAGTAAATCATTGGTAAAATCGCGGGGTGCCTTGTCTACTTCATCGATGAGTACGACACTGTCGAGGCTTTTTTCTGGTAAATCCATTCCGAAGCGTTCACCAAATTCCGCCTTGGGATCGGACAGGGCAATGGCTTGGCCAAAAGCTTCTAGGCTGATGAAGTCCTCTGTTTTGGTGGAGTGATCGCCCCGAAGGTTGGCCGCCTGAAAATGCGAAAGGGCATCGTAGGTGTAGAAAAGGTCAGATGCCTTGGAGGTGGTCTTTGTGTTGAAACGCAGCAAATGTGGATGAAAACTATTTGGGAACTTTTCGCTCAAGTAATCCACTGCCCAGGAGGCCATCATGGTTTTACCAGTTCCAGGCTCTCCGGTGAGCAAAAGAGGCTGTCCAAGTTCGACGGCTGCATCCAAGGCATATTGTTGTCCAGGTGCAACGATGTATCTAGACTTTTTTTTCATAAATGTCAATTATTATCTTGGGCTGTTATGACCAGACCTTTGTTGTGTTTTTCGATCAATTGCTGAAGTTTAATAACGATGTTGTTCATATCATGCTTGTCCTCGGACCCAAAAAGTCCGCGGACCATGTCCGATGGGCTCTTACCTTCTTCCACTAGGAACTTCTGGTAGCGACTGAACCAGGTTTCAATATCTTCGCTCGATACGGGCAGCAGCTCTTCCAGTATTTCGCCTCCTTGCTTGCGGTTGAGGATCGCTTGATGGACCTCTTCCTTAACCTTGGCATTGGCTTTTGCGTATTCGATTCCAAAGAAAAAGAAAAAGGTCGGAGCGGTATCTGGCAGATCGGCATTCAAAAAATTATCTGCCAAACTTCTCACCACTTGTGGGGTAGTATTGGTATTCCAGTTGGCATCGTCCATTGTCAGTAAGATAAAGACCATATCCTGAGCGGTATAATCTTTAAGCTCTGGACTGTCGAGCAAGTCTTTAATGGTTTTGTCGCGGATGGGTTGCTGCGCATTGATACGAGGAAAAAAGCGAGCGAGCAATTCCTTGATGATGTTGATCTCATAGAGTTTGGGGTGTCGATGAACGGCTGGTTTGAAGGCATCAAAAGAAATTTTTACACCGGGGTCGTAGGCACCTTCTTCCCAATTGAGCAAAAAACCACCAATTTCCATCCCCAGCCGACGGAACAAAGTTTCCATCGCTTGCCCGGCATCACCATAGAGGTAAAATAATCGAACCTTTCCTATATCTGGAGGCGGATCGTAAAAGTGTAGTTGGAAACTGTCGTTTTGATCTACCCGATCAACGGTAAAAGCATGAAAGTTGGGGATGGCGACATGCTCTTTGGAAGCTCCCTGCAAGCCTTCAACTAAATCAATCTTTTCAATGCCATCAATAACCCAAAGGATGGCCTGACCGACATTGTTGAAACTCACATCTTTATTTTCGACCGTAATCAGTTGTAGTAAGCCGTCCTTTTTGGCTGCCTCATAACGACCTTCAATCAGGATGGTGTGATTGTACCATTCACTTTTTTGATCCAATACTTCTTCCTTGAGGCGACGAAAGCACTCTTCGAACTTATTCTGTCCGACCAAATTCTTTAGGTCATTTTTGAGTGCGTCGAGCATTGCGATTTAAGAGGTAGTGTTTTTCCAGGACTGATGTACGGCTCTACCATAGTATGTCTATAGTCGCTAAGTTAAAAAAATAGCGCAACATACGATAAACAAGTATTACGACATTTTAGCCCACAAAAAAGCAATCATACAAAGTTCTGATAATCACATACTTACATCTTTCGTGCTAAAAAAAGCAAAAAAAATCCATTTTTCTTAAAGTAATTCTTTTGCTGCTCCGTCTACCCATATGAAAGCACACGGTTCGAATGTGAATCGGAAAGTCACCAAAAATTTGATCACTAAAAAAATAACGATATGCGACCATTCAAAATGTTTTTTGCGCTTTCTGTAGGAATTATCCTGTTCTTCTTCCTAGCCAGAGTAGCCCTTGTTGCGCTTGTTGCTGCAGCTATTATGACCGCCATTTTCCATGTCGTCCGGCGGATTAGAAGGAGTTTCTCCGACCACCATCCAGCTTATGACGAATGGCGTGGACTCCCTCATCGCTATGAGCAGGAACCACTCTTTTATGAGCGTCCTCGCCAGCACGAAAAGTTGGAAGATATTCAATACATCCGCGTACACTAGGCGGACAGCATTTCCATAAGCCGAATACCATCTAAAGGGGAAGATTAAGAGTTGTAAGAAAGGGAGGTTCCCCCATTTCCATCACTTAAAAATCAATCAATCAATCAATCAATGTGTAGAAAATTTTCAGATCATCACCGTCATCATTACTATCGTCAAATGCGCCAACGCAAGCGCGCCAAGTGGATGCGCCATGCTTACAATTGGTCTTATCCACCAGCCAATGTAGAAGAGTTCGATGACCACTATGAGTTGTACATCTTTGCGCCGGGGCTGGAAAAAAGTCAGTTCCAAGTATCGGTTGTCGACCGGGTTTTAGAAATATCGGCAGAGGCGCCTGCCCCGTCGGAGGAAAAGAGCAGTCGTTGGAAGCGCCAAGAGTTTCGCCAGATTGGCTTTAAGCGCCAGTTTGAACTCAACAAAGGCATCGATACCAGCCAAATCAATGCGCAATATGCTGATGGTGTTCTTCGACTGACACTACCCAAGTTAGAAGAGTACCACACGGTGCGAAAAGATATTTTAGTAGACTAAGGAATCTTTGGGATTGGGACGCCATGCCTGTTACAACAGCGCACGGCGATCCTTTTTGTTTTCAGAACTCAATTTTGATTACCTTTGTTTATTAATCATGACACCTTGAATTAAGAAACTGGTAATGAGTGCATTGAAAGAAAGATATGTAAATCCTTTGACCGATTTTGGGTTCAAAAAGCTGTTTGGGACTGAACCAAATAAAGCCTTGCTGATTGATTTTCTCAATCAGATTTTACCTGATGTTCACCAGATTCAAGATTTGAAGTATGCCCAAAATGAGCAGTTGGGCCAGAACGATCTAGACAGAAAGGCCATTTTCGATCTGTATTGTGTCGGAGCATCTGGTGAAAGATTTATCGTTGAACTGCAAAAAGCCAAACAGAATTATTTTAAGGATAGAAGCATTTACTATTCTTCCTTCCCCATACAAGAGCAGGCCCAAAAAGGCAGCTGGAATTACAAGTTAGAGCCTGTTTACACCGTCGGAATTCTAGACTTTGTCTTTGATGACCACAAAGAAGACGCAGAGGTCATTCATTTTGTAGAACTGAAAAACCAAAGGTGCGAAGTTTTTTATGACAAGCTAAAGTTCATTTACATCGAGCTACCTAAATTTCGAAAAAGTGAAGAAGAGCTTGAATCACATTTCGACAAATGGCTATTCGTTTTCAAACACCTTTCCGAATTACAAAACAGACCTGCCAAGCTCCAAGATAAGATATTCAAGAAGTTGTTTGAATCGGCAGAAATAGCCACATTCACTCCTGAGGAGCGGATGGCCTACGAAGAAAGTTTAAAGTATTATAGGGACCTACAGAATGTAGTTGACACATCCAGAGAAGAAGGCCGCGAAGAGGGACGCGAGGAGGGACGTCAAGAAGGACGCGAGGAAGGACGCGAAGAGGGACGTCAGGAAGGAAGAGCCGAAGAAAAGTACGACATTGCCCTCAAGCTGAAACAAGTGGGAATGCCTACTGAGAAAATCGCTGAAATCACTGGACTGACTAAAGAGCAAATAGATCATTTGTAAAAGAAGACAAACCAAAAGCTGGGCAGAGAGGTTCATCTCTGCTAAATAGCTCCATTCAACGTACCAAGGCCAACGACCGAACGAAGGAATACTTTTCTGAGTGAATATGTACCATATACACACCACTTTCCAAAGTAGGTAGCTCTAAGGGCCATTGATGAGCACTTGCCGTCACCGATGGCAGCGTTAGCACGACCTTTCCACTGACATCTGTTATTTTCACTTCGATCTGTTGTACTTCTGGTAAACGCAACTGTAGGTCACTGCGACCTTGAGTAGGATTGGGATATAGTGCAACAAAAATATCCTCTGACAGATTTGTTGTAGACGTTATTTGATCGACAACGAATAGGGCCTCTGTTGAGCAGCCGCTGGCATCTGTCACCACAATGCGATAGGTTCCCGCCAGAAGGCCATCGATATTTTGCTCAGTTCCAATCAAGATAGAGTCTGCATCGTACCAGGCAAACGAGAAAGGACCGTCACCACCTCCGAGTAGCAATTCGATGCTGCCATTTTCACCATCAACAGCAGCCTGTACATTCGATGCAGTGATTTGGACGGGCGTCGGAGCTTCCAAGCTGAATACTCGACGATACTGACAACCGCCAGAGGTATTAACGGTCAGAACATACTGCCCCGGACCTACATTGGCCAGAAGGGTACCACTGCTACCATCGGACCACTCATAAGAAGTTGGCTCCTCCCCTTGTAATAATTCTACAAATATCTGCCCATCCAATTGATCAGAACAACTAGGTTGCTGTACTTCATAAGACAACATCAATCCACAACTGTCAAGCGTGCAATCCATTGTACCTTCCTGCGTCACAACACAATCGTTTTCGTCTTCCAATACCACCAGCCAAGTCGCCCCGGCATTGACCAAGCGATCAGAAGAAAGATTGGGTGCATGGATCGACAACTCCCCTACTCCTCCAGATGTCTCCACAATGTTCAGTCGACCAATGCCATTTTCAAGGCACTCTGCTTCTACCACCAGCTTCAAAGGCTCGAATTGAGATGGGTCCCCAATGTCTCTGATTGATAGGCAAAAGCGACCCTCATTTCCCTGTACAGCATATTGATTGGCGGAGGCAATCTGGACATGATAGGTATCGCCCGGCACTAAATCGCCTATAGATAGGTAGTCTTCACAACGACTGGGATTATTGGCACAAAACAGCTCGGACAGTTGATCGCATGCCCCTTCGAAAACTGCTACTGTATGCACGAAGTGGGCATTCGTATGCAAGAGAATCCCACCGGATGCAGGTGCCTCAAATTTATACCACACACTGGCAGCTGGATAAGGCTCACAAGAAGGCGGCGGGCCATCCAAACCTGCATTGGTATTGACAGCCTCCACACATGGGCTGCCAAGACTTATCGATTGCGCCCCCAGACAAAGATCATTATCGGGTCCTTCCTCACTAAGTGGAGACAGGCTGGCACAAAGCTGGCCTTCAAGGGTTGCAAAAAACCCACTGATGTGAAAGTAATAGGTTTGCCCCTGCTCCAAAGGTTCTGTCTTCATCGATTGGCCAAATTCATTCACTTGCAGTTCTTTCAAGTAATTGCAATCTCCACTATAGAGGGTGATGACATCAGAAAAATTAGCCTGGGTCGTCAGTTCAACTGCTCCTGTGGTCTGTGCTTGGTAAGCATACCAGACATCTGCCCGAGACAGTAAATTTCTGGATGGCAAATTGCCGTCTGATTCTGCATGGAAGTTGATTCCCTCCACGCAGGCATCCTCCAACTGAATATCGATTGCCTGGCTACACCAATCATTGACAGGTCGAGGCAAAAAGTCATCGGCTTTCTGCAATTCCAGGCAGAGGTCGCCAAAAGTTCGGCCAAAGACATTCCCACCTTTGCCATTGATACGGAGCCAGTATGTTTTATTATTTTCTACTTCGACCAGCAGACGCTCCCCCACAAAACCATGCTCATCCGCATCCACACAACCAATGGCCGAAATATTGGCACAGTCTCCCTCAAAGAAAGTCAGTACATCATTGAATTGGGCATTGGTTTGTACATCCAGAATGCCATCAAAGTCAGCTTGATAGCGATACCACAGGGAACCGTAGTTGAGGTCACTGCAGTCGGGAATCGGCCCAGTAAATAAAGCTTTGCGGTTATTGGCTGGAACGCAGTTTTGTCCCAGTTGGATGTCCTCTGCCAACTCGCAACGCTCATTGATTTTTCCCTGACCAAAAACCTTGATATTGTCCATACCAACCCACCAACCCCAATCTCGTCCATCGATATAGGTAAATACCAATTGCATCTGGCTGGAACGATGAGCCGTCAGGTCGATGCGCTCGCGTACGTAGGCGTCGAATTTTGGACCACCCAGATCGGTCAAATACAATACGACTGGTTCAAGACTGTTCGTCACTGCATCATATACGCTAACGCTCAGTTGCTCCTCGGCCTTGTAACGCCGTAAGATGATGTCCAAATCTGCATAAAGTTCTGCATGTTGGCTACCATCAAAAAAGGGCGTGCGCAGCTCAACAGTTGAGAAAGGAACATCTTCGCCCAGACCATCGTCATCGAAGTATACAAAGCAACTGCCGTTCATCGTACTGTCGACACCATTGTTATCATTGAATACATGGCCAAATTGCCAGTCGTCTTCACCTGTAACGATATTGGTTGTCCAACCATCAGGTAGGCGACAATCATTGAAATCTTCTAATACTAAATTTTCCCCTTCGCCTTCTCCAACGACCAATACATTGTCAAAACCAGCCCACCAAGCCCATACGTTTCCATCATCGTACTCAAAAAGCAGTTGCATCTCCGGATTGGCGTAAAAGCTCAAATCTGCTTCAAAGGTTACAAAGTCCGAAAACTGCTCTCCCATATGATCGGCCCCTCCCTTGTATTTTACGATCTGCTGAAAAGCCGTTCCATCCCACACCTTGATGGAAAAGGAAGCTGCGTTTTCGGCATTTCGAAAGTGAACATCTACAGAAAATGCCACCGTCTGATAGGCCGTCGCATCGAAGGCAGGGGTTATCAATTGTAAGGTAAAAGGAGGCGTGTCATCTCCCGTCAGATCATCGTCGATGATGACCATACAACTACCATCTATTGTACTGCTATCGCTATCCGAATTGGCAGGATAGCCTACTTGCCAGGCAACATCCTGATTCCCTTCCAGATTGACACTCCAATCAGAAGGATAGGCACAATCATTGAAATCTTCAGATAACAAGACCTGCTGTGCTTGGCTGGCTAGGCTTCCAAAGAAGACCAACAAGAGCAGCAGTAGTCTATAAAATCGTAAAGATCGAGACACGATGGAGGCATTTTGATTTGAAGAATAAATAATGAGCAGTGGAAAATACTAATTCATCAAATAACTAACAAATTCGTATGGGTTTATTTTAAATTTTTCAATCCAGCCTTCAATCTTTTGAGCAAATGATTTATTTTAGACTGAAATTTACTTCTTCGATAATGACCTTCCTGAGCTATTCACAAGGGGCAGGTCCACGAATTTTGCAATTATGAGGACCCTAACGGCCCTGGAACCTTATGTTCCTTCTACAGATAAACCCTGGAATGAACGACGCATTCGCCACCTCTACGACCGATTGGGTTATGGTGCGCGCTTGTCGGACCTCCAGGAAGGCTTGCAGTTGAGTCCAGGTGAATTGGTAGACCAGCTCATCAACCAGGTGATGGCCGCGCCACAGCCCCCACCACCCTTTTGGGCCAACTATACCAGTGACGATTATGGCGACGACAATGACATGGTGTTCGAACACAAAGCAGAATTTGTAGCCCGATGGGCTGCCGCCATGATCGATGATCCTATCCGCAGCAAAATGGCCTTGTTTTGGCACAATCACTTTGTTACAGAGGAAGAAGTATATGGCTGTAATTCCTATATGTGGTCCTATTTCGCCCTGCTGTACCAACAAGCTTTCGGCAACTTTCGGACTTTTGTGGAAGAAATGGGAAAAAACCCCGCCATGTTGGTTTATCTAAATGGCAATATAAATGTGGCCGATGCTCCCAACGAAAATTATGCGCGGGACTTGATGGAGTTGTTTACGATGGGACAGAACAATGGATACACTCAAACCGATGTGGTAGAGGTATCGCGCGCACTGACAGGCTGGCGGGTTGAGATGTATGAATGTACCCCACCCTATTTCGATAACAACTTATTTGATGGTAGCAGCAAAAGCATTTTTGGTCGAAGTGGCAACTGGGGCTACGACGATGTACACGAGCTGATTTTTACAGAGCGAAGTGCAGAAACAGCCACCTACATCTGTTCAAAGCTGTATAAATTTCTGGTTTATGATAAAACCGATGATGAAGTGATTCAAGCAATGGCACAGAGCTTCCAGGACAATAATTGGGAGTTGGCGCCAGTCCTTCGAACCCTTTTGAAGAGCGACCATTTTTTTGATGAGCGCTTTATCAACAGCCGAATCAAGGACCCTTTCGAATACTTTATTTCTCTGCTCCGCATAGCCGGGATAGAGTCTACAGACCTGGAAGCAGATTGGTCGTATGAGTTGTTTTCCTTTTGCCGAGAATGTGGCCAGGAGCTGTTCAATCCTGTAGATGTTGCCGGTTGGCCAGGACACCACAGTTGGATCAACGAAAACACGCTGACCGTCCGTTGGGGCTTCATGTCGACCTTGCTGTTCAGCCGTCTGGGGAACAGCGACGATTTGAAAGGAACATTACGACAATTGGCCGTCGATCTGACGGATCGCCTGGAAAAAGACCCGGCCGTTGTTACCCAGGCCCTCATAGCCCATTTCCTCAATACTTCTTTGGATGAAGCACACGCCCAAGCGGCCCTGCAATATTTCAAAGGAGAAATTCCGGAAAATTATTTTGAAGACGGCACCTGGACACTTTACTTCCCAGAGGTTCCAGACCAAATTCTCAACTTATTATTTTACCTGATGCGACTGCCGGAAGGGCAATTGGCCTAAGTAAGGCAACATTCATTGACACAAAGCGATCCATATCATGTGCGACGATAAATCTGACAATCGGGATAAAATCCATCAAAAGGCGGCTGACCACCTACGCAAACGCCACGGCATCTCACTAAAAGATGGACCTGCCCATTCGCGGCACCACCAGCTCAACCGACGAAATTTTCTGCGGATGAGTGGTTTGGCAGCACTGGGTGGTGGCATGCTACTGCAAGGCGTTCCAGTCTCCGCTTTCAGCCCTGCCCCCCTACTTGCTAGCCTAAATACAGCCGATTGTGGAGATCGCATCCTGGTACTGATTCGCCTGAAGGGTGGTAACGACGGCCTCAACACCATCGTACCTTTCCAAGATGATGAATACTACAACATCCGACCAACCCTGGCCATACCTCGCACTGATTTATGGACCTTGAATGATGAGTTTGGAATGCCCAATTACATGTCGGAACTACAGCCGTTTTGGGAAGAAGGTCGCATGCGCGTGGTACATAACGTAGGGTATCCAAGGCCCAACTATTCTCATTTTCGCTCCTCCGACATTTGGGCCTCGGCCAGCGATAGCGAAGAAATCATCAGCACCGGTTGGATGGGGCGTTGGCTCGACAATGAATTTCCAGCCTTTGCAGATGCACCACCAACCATTCCACCAGCATTGCAAATTGGCGTACAAGCCAATATGATCTTCCGCTCTGCCGGCACCAATATGGCTTTGTCCATCAGCAATCCAGCAGAATTTTACCAGATCGCTCAATCCGGTCAATTGTACAATACCACTGGGCTGGGCAACACACCCGCCGCCGATGAATTGGCCTTCGTCCGGACAGTCTCCAACAGTGCCTTCCGCTATGCCGAGCAAATCCAACTGGCCTATCAAAACGGCCGCAACGATGCTGCCTATCCCGAGCTTTACCCAGCCTCTTATCTAGGCGAGCAATTGGCCATCGTTGCCCGCCTCATAAAGGGACGACTGGGAACGCGCATTTTCATGGTTTCCATCGACGGTTTCGATACCCATGCCGAGCAAGTCGACGCTCATCCGGCCTTGTTGAATGCCTTGTCTTCTACTGTGAAAGCCTTTTACGACGACCTGCGAAAAGATGGATTTGCCAAAGAGGTAGTATCCATGACCTTTTCCGAATTTGGTCGAACCATCTTCGAAAATGGATCGGAAGGCACCGACCATGGTACGGGTGGCCCCATGCTAATTTTTGGTGAAGAGATCGGACAAGGATTCCACGGTACCCATCCCAACCTGAGAGATGTCGATCAATATGGCGATCCACTATTCGATGTGGATTTCCGACAAGTGTATGCAACCGTCTTACAGGACTGGCTTTGCGTTCCTTCGGAAGTAAGCGATTTCACCCTGGGCCAACCATTCGACAAAATCGATGGCATCGTTCCAACTGGCAATCCGCCCGTTGGTGCCAATGACAATGCCGCCCTACTGGGCCACAACACTAGT
>JBCCSZ010000207.1:0-14248 GCA_039199225.1 Bacteroidota bacterium | reverse complement strand
TAATATCTACATCGATGAGTTTGGGATTGCCTATTTGGCGGGCTGCGATGGCAACAATGGTGGTATGGTTATGATCGATGTAAACGATGGAGCCAATCCAACCATCGAAGGGCTCGGACCAGCGGTCTACGCACACGATGTGTACACTCGGGCCAATAAAATGTATTCTTCCGAGATATTTGCAGGCCGCATGTCGATCTATGATGTTTCGGATAAAAACAATATTCAGGTATTGGGGCGACAGTTCACACCTTCCCGCTTTACCCACAATGTATGGTTGTCGGACAATAGCAATGTCGCTTACACAACTGACGAGCGCGGCAATGCTCCCATTGCTGCCTACGATGTCTCCGATCCTACCGATATTATAGAGCTGGATCGCTTTCGGCCCTTACTGACCCTGGGCAATGGTGTCATACCCCACAATGTCCATGTCTTGAACGATTGGTTGATTATTTCCTACTATACCGACGGCTGTATCATCGTAGATGCTTCCCGGCCCAGCAATCTGATTGAAGTGGGCAACTTTGACACCTTTATTGGTGGCGATGGGACCTCTCGGGGTATCTGGGGAGTCTATCCTTTCTTTTCTTCGGGAACCATTCTCGGAACAGACATTACCAATGGTCTATTTGTTTTTCAGCCTACCTATGTCAGGGCTTGCTTCTTGGAAGGTAGTGTAATTGATACTTTTAGAAGGACGCCGCTAGCGGATGTTGATATCAGTATTAACACCACAGAGTTATACGACCGAACAACGGGCTTTGACGGTAAATATGCGACAGGGCTGGTGACGCCTGGCACCTACCAAGTTACCTACAGCAAAGCGGGTTATCAAAGCAAAACGGTGACGGTTAATTTGGCAAATGGGGTAGTGGTTACGGAGGATATTGAACTGAGTCCATTGGGAAGTACTTTTTCCTTATCTGGGAACGTCATCAGGAGGCGGGACAAAGCACCGATTTTTAATGCAGAAGTAATTCTGCAAAACAGTAGCTTTACCTACAAGTTTCTGACTGATTTTTCTGGCCAAATTCAGGCCCAAGGCATTGTGGCAGGAACCTACAATATCTATGCAGGGAGTTGGGGCTACCAAACAGGTTTTACTGTGGCTGTATTGGATGGTATTACGCCTTCCTTCCAGTTACAGTTAGAAGAGGGTTTTCAGGATGAGTTCGTCGTAGACAAAGGCTGGACGGTTGAAGGGAATGCTACAACTGGTATTTGGGAAAGAGGGGAACCCATCGGGACTTTCTCTGGCCAAACGCCCATCAATCCGGATGAAGACAATCCAACTGACCTGGGCGTTGAGTGCTTCGTAACGGGCAATGGGGGAGGAGGCATCGGAACAGACGATGTCGACAATGGAGCCACTGTACTGATCTCGCCACCAATGGATTTGAGTGCCATAAATGAGCCCACTTTGAACTTTGATTATTGGTTTGCCAACGTAGACCGCGATCCACCGGCCAACGACTCGCTCATCGTCAGT
Organism: Bacteroidota bacterium; assembly: GCA_039199225.1. Classification (GTDB taxonomy): domain Bacteria; phylum Bacteroidota; class Bacteroidia; order Chitinophagales; family Saprospiraceae; genus JBCCSZ01. The sequence goes on along the minus strand of JBCCSZ010000207.1, from coordinate 12,756 downwards.
GTTTCCAATGGCCAGCGGGAGGTTGTACTCCAACGGATCACCAACTCGACCAATGCGTGGGTTGCTTCCCCAGCATTTGATTTATCGAATTTTATTCAGATCACCGATAACATGCAAATCAAATTTACGGCCATCGACGTTGATCCCGGTCACGTGACAGAGGCCGCCATCGATGTCTTTAGAATTACGTCGGAAGCGCCGCTTCCGGTGGAATTGGTGGCTTTCGAGGGGGCTGTCGAAACAGCCGGCAATTTGCTCGAATGGACAACGGCTTCGGAATGGAACCATGACCACTTTGTGCTGGAACGCTCCTTGGACGGCCAGTTTTTCGAGACTGTTGCAAAGGTGCCAGGCCATCGAAACAGCCAGGTCACCAGGCAATACAGCTATATGGATGGCGCACTGCTGGTCAAAGGTTTGGTGTACTACCGCCTGAAATCTGTTGATCTGGGGGGCGAATTCTCTTACTCCTCCGTGATTGTTTTGAATCGCGCTTCTGCAGACAAAGGACTCAACATCGAGCTGTATCCCAATCCCTTCAACAATTTCAGCACGATCAGCTATGAGCTGCCGAGGGACAACTATTCGGCGCGCCTGTCGATCTACGATGTCTTGGGTAATGAATTGAAATCCTTTGAACTGAATGCTGCTAGTGGAAGCCTGGAAGTCGGTGCAGATTTGATGAAGGGCCTCTATTTGGTGAAGATCGAAGGGGAGAATGAGGAGCATCAGGTGCTGAGGCTGATTAAACAGTAAGCACGCCCAACGGTAGCCTGCTTGTAGACCAGTTCAGGTAGTTCTTAACGGCGATGCTGGTCTTCAAGCTTGTTGGATCAATACAATTAGTAGGATTGTATTAACCAGTATAATGGCTACTGAAAAGAGCCAGCTTTTATACTTCAATGTTAGTACTTTCAAGGCGAGCACTGCGATCAATGCTGCGATAAAGAGTTGCATCTTCGTCTTGTATGCTGCAATCTGAGTAGCGTCGAAGCCGTAAAAACTTTTGAAGTAGGTTTCTGAGTGCAAGCATTCATTCACAAAATAAACCAGTGCAATCACAGACATAGAGCTCAATACAAATAAGATTGGAATCAGGTAGTGTTCGTTTATTTTATGAAAGCTATCCTTCATTTAGTTGATTGACATTTTTCTTTTCTGCCATTTTCGTCTGGCAAACAGAAACAAAGCTCTTAGCAGTAGGAAGACGATCGAGCTGTACAATGAAACGACAATTATCACAGTAGGAATAACAACGCCATATAGTGTATTGAGTATCGCCAGCAAAGCTACGGCTGCGGTGATACCGATGGTCCATCGCCACAACAATGGCTTGAGTTCGACGAATTTGGGATGCTCTTTCCGTTTCTTTTCTGTGCGTTTTAAATAAACGACAAATCCCGTCAGTGCTAAAAATCCCGAGGTAACGCCAAAAAACGCGTACAATATTTTCAACCAGATTCCACCCCAATCTCCAAAGTGCATGGATTCCTGGATGTAGAACGCCTTATCGCCCAAAGAGGCACTTCGCACATCGTATCTATATATCTCCTCCAAATTCTTTTTGTCCAAAAGAAGGCGAAAGGCATTTCGCTCGAAGGCTGTTCTGACGACATCACCTCGCACTTCGATGGTTCTGTTTCCATTGGTAGAGGGCGTCAGGGATTTGATTTTCAGCTCTGGAAAAATAGCTCTAGCCTTTTCATAGGCTTTGTGGTAATCAATGGTATAAGCGGCATCCTCCTCTTTAGATATGGGGGGCTTATCATTTTTGTAAAGTCCCGGCCGTCCACCTGCGATGGCTGGCTGCAAGAATCTTTGTAAACCCAGCCAAGTACCTGTTATGGCTATCATCAGATTAAAAACCAGGGTGGTGACTCCGATGAGTTTGTGGTAGTCCGCCATTTTGACGCGGAGGTTCTTTGCGCGAATGCTTGCGAAGAGTTGCTTTTTCATAAAGCGGCCATAAATCCAGAAACCCGTGATGGTCGATAGGAGCAAGGCCAGACCTGCAAGACCAACGATTTGCCGACCGAAAAAACCTTCGTACAATCTGACGTGTAAGTTTCTAATGAAAAAACCTGAAGAGCTGTAGTAGTCCCGGAGACCGACGATTTTTCCATTGTAGGGGTTGAGAAAAATTTGCCAGTCTTTTACATCAAATTGCGATTTTCTGACAAAGTAATTAACAGTCCAGCTTTTCCCTTCTTGCTGTGGAATGCCAAGTATCCCAAAATTTTCTATGCCATAAACATGGTTGAGGCTATCGATGATTGGATTCAAATCTACCTTTTGATTCTCAATGGGGACCTTGTAGAGGCTTGGATTTAAAGCTTCATCTATTTCGAATTTGAAAAGTGCTACCACACCTGTAAGGCTCAAGATGGCTATCACAACACCTGCATAAAGGCCAACCCAATTGTGGACAGACCATATCTTCTTATGCAGGCGTTTGGATAATTGACTCATCTCTTGCTAGAATGAATATCCGATGGATAATAGATAATTGCGTGGTGCTCCCGGGAATACGCGACCCGCATTCAAGCCACCAATAAAATAGCGTTCATCAAACAAGTTATTGAAGTTGGCCGAAATGTCGAAATTCTCATACCTATAATAAATACCAGCTCTTGCTGTGAAATAATACGGGAATTCTATGATCGGTCGGACAGCATTGGGTACGCTCGATGGTACTCTGCTACTGCTCACATAGCGACCACCCAGGCCGATGCCCAGATTTTTTAGCACGCCATTCGTAATGGTGTATTTGCCCCAAAAGCCAGCCGTATGTTGCGGATTGTTGTTCTCCAATTCCAAGCCCTGAAATTCTATGTCCTGCTCCACATCGATTTGGTTAAAGGAATAATTGGCTGTAAGTGTGAGGTTACTGCTGATGCGGCCTTGTACTTCAAACTCTACCCCGCGGCTCACCTCATCATCTATTTGAATCAAGCGCGGTATGAGTCCGGCAGCACTGGGGTCTTCGATCAAGCGACCTGATCTATTGATTGTATAAAGGCTCAGTTGTGCCAGTAGTCTTTCCTGAAAAAAGGTCGCCTTGGTACCCACTTCAATTTGATTGCTTTCCAAAGGGTCGAAAGTAACATCACCAAGGTCGTCAAAACCAAAAGGAACTGTTTGAGGACTAAATGCCTGGGTATAACTGGCAAAGACGTTATAGTTGTCGTTTACCGCATAAGTCAGTCCAAACCGAGGCAAAAATACTTGGTTGTCTACAAAATCTTCAATTCTGACATCATTTCCAATTTCCCCCGATTGATCGAGGTCTTCATAGCGCAGTGCCAATAATATTTTGAATTTGCCGGCAGTGATGAGGTCCTGGACGTAAAATCCCAAGTACTTACTCTCTGTGGTGAAAGATGAAGTTAAGTCGTTGAAGTTAACACCCAAGGGGCCTATTTCATCAAATTCTACGCGGTTGTTGAAAACCAAATTTGGTACGCCATTGGATTCTCCCTGTGCACTTCTGGTGCTGCCATCCTGAAAGGTCTCATAGTAATCCCATCCTGCGACCGCTTCGTGCTTGACAGCGCCTGTACTGAATTTGCCCACCAAGTAGGCCGTTACAAAATCGGAGCTTCCATTTGTTTGCCGGTCGTTTATGTTGCGTATGAGTTCTGTACCATCGGAGGTGAATAGGTTAGAAGACCTGGTTTCCAAAAAGTTTTGATCAAAATCCGATCTGGTATACGATGCGTTTAAAGATAGTTTGTCGCTAAATTCGTGCGTTCCCGATACAGTGAAGAAAACCTGGGTGTTCTGGCGATTGTCGTAAGGCTCGGCAGCACTAAAGCTGATGGGTAAGGCAAATAGGTCTTCCTGCAAAACTGGCATACCGCGGTCGACACCAGCCTGGTCGTTGTTCATCGAGCCGACCAGGTCAATATTTATTCGCGTTTTATCTGTTGGTAAGTAAGATATGGAGGGCGCAAAGAGCAGGCTTTGATTTTTGATGAAATCTCGGAATGTCTCTGCGTTTTCATGGCTTAGGTTGAATCTGTACAATAGGGTTTTATCTTTGGTGAGCGGCCCGGTGAAATCTGCCGTTGCCCGCCTGGTATCAAAACTTCCATATGTGAAGGTAGCAGATGCGCGACTCACATCCAAGGGCTTTTTGGTTACAGCATTCACAACGCCTCCCGGAGAGCTATTGCCGAATAGAGCTGCGGCCGGACCTTTGATGAATTCTATGCGCTCGTACTGTGTGGCGATGGTCGAATTGGCAAAATCAGGAGAAATCAAAGCCCGGTTGCCATTGATGTAATCGTGCCTCACCCGAAAACCTCTCGATGTAAAGTTATCTCCCGATCGCGTTTGCGTTACGCCTGCAATGTTTTCAGTTACCTCATTGAGGCGAAAAAGTGCTTGATCCTTAATGATCTCTTTGTTTAAAATGGAAATCGACTGAGGAACGTCTTTGATGTTGGCACCTGTTCGGGTTCCAGAGAAGGTAATGTCAGGTCTGTAATCCGTTGTTTTACGGCCAACGATTTCCACTTCCTGTAGTTCTACATTCTGCTTCAGTAGTTGAGCGTCGATGACTACATCCTGGCCCGATACTGTAATTTGTTGGTTGAAATCAGCATAGCCAATGTAAATTACCTCGATGTTGTACAAGCCATCGGATACGTTTTTTAATTCGTATTGGCCATCCTTATTGGTATTTGTTCCTTTAGTCGTACCTACTAAATAGACCTGGGCAAATTCAAGTGCCTCTCCGCTTTCGTTGGTTATGGTTCCCGTGATCTTTGATTGGGAAAAGGCAAAGAGGGGAAATAGCAGTACTAGAATCGATAAAATATTTTTCATGCTTGATGTTTGTTTATTAAGGTAAGAGGTCTGAATTGTTGAGGAACATCAATTTGTTCCCGAATTGAGAGCTGGCATCTGGCACTAGGACAAACGTGCCAAAGTTGCCATCTTCACCGTTGGGTAGCCCGATGGCTGTATCATCGCTGATGCGTTGGCCATTGACAGTTGCCCAAATAGACAGTGGAATGATTGACTGAAAAGGAAAGACGATCTCTTTGTTCCCCTTGTAGTCGAGCGAGCCTATGACATCTGGCAATCCAAGACCCATAAACAAGTTATCCAAAGGCAATACGCCAAAGCCGATGGAGGTAGCATCGATAAAGAGCTGAACGTCATTGACGCCCGGCGAGAGTACTATTGCATCTAAGCCAACAAAGGTTGGAGGCAAGGTATTTTGGTTCAAAGTTTTTTCCAGCAGCAATAATTCTGGTGCGGCAGATGTGCCTACGACATATAGCGTATAGGATTTTAAGGCTTCCATATTGGCGTCCAAGCGCAGGGTCTGGTTGCCATAAAGTACCTCTACGGCAACACTGCCGTTGGCCTCTTCGGCAATGTTCATGTCGATGTTGTGGTAGGTAACATCGCCAGATAGAGCAGAAACCGCCGATCCTGAGACTTCCACGGCCCCTACTTTCAAGGAGGCAGTCTCGTCTCCATCTATTGCATTGAACAGCAGGACCTGCGCATTGGCAGGGTTGATGTCGACGCGGGTGATGTCCTGCGATATTTGATCGCCGCGTGTTATGATTAGGCGCCAGACAAATCTTCCGGCTGTTTCGTTGGTTACTTCAAAGGTGGGCATAAGGCTACCAGGATCATTCAAGACAACGGATACACCATCCGGGAACTCATCCAACTCCCATCGTACGTCGAATCCCAATTGGTTGACATCTGCCGATGCACTGCCATCTAACTGAATGGTCGTACCGGAATCTTCCGTAAAGATCACCTGGTCCACACCGGCATTGGGAAGTAATACAGTGAATTCTTGTTCGTCAAAATCCGAGCAAGAAAAACAGAGGATTAACAATGTAAATGCTAGATATATGTTTCTCATGTGTTTTGAAATTTTTGCAAATATAATGCTTGTTTAGATTTAATCTTAATAAAAATTGTTAAGGAATTTATACCTTGCCTTTGCCAGCATGTAAGCTGCTTGGCTTGGATGAACTGTCCTAAAAGAAGTGATAAAGAGACCCTAGCGATTGTATGTCGTGTAATTAGCTGTAGGCCGGTCACTGAAAGCGCGCCATCACATGCATCGTTTGTACAGTAGCAAAGGGTTTTGCTATATTTGTGGCTCCACAGGAAGGAAAGCAATAGCAAACAGATGAACACCCAGTTAAATTCAAAGTATTTAAAAGGCATTAAAGAGAACAACTTTTCCGTTTTACAAGAAATTTATCGTGAATCCCTACCCCAGGTGGCTAAGTACATCAAAAAGAATTCTGGGGAGCTGGACGACGCTAAGGATGTCTTTCAGGAAGGTATATTGGTGGTCTTCAGAAAGGTGCAAAACGACGAGTTGGAGCTGACAACCGACTTCCATTACTACCTTTTTGGGGTATGTAAGAAGATTTGGCTAAAAAAGTTGAAAAAAAAGAACCTCAAGAGGGTTCCTTTTGAAGACTTAGAGGTATCTATGATGGAAGACCCCCTCGAAATCGACTGGGACAAGTCGCAGAAATGGACGTTGTTCAACCGACAGTTTGAAAGGCTCTCAGAGGAATGCCGCAAGGTGCTAAAGATGCTTTTCAACAAAAAGTCTGGCAAGGAGATCGCTGCTGCGATGGGCTACTCAGAAGATTATGCCAAACGAAAGAAATACAAATGCAAAAATAAGCTGGCCGATTTGATCCGGTCAAGCCCGGAATACAAAAGTTTAACGCAATAGTTTAATGGCCAAAAAGGAGGATATACAAAAGAGAGTTGAAAGATATTTGGAAGAGGAGCTGGATTCGGAGGAACGTCGGCAATTTGAAAAAGACATCCAGTCCGATGAAGCTTTGGCCCGTGAGTTGGTATTGCACCAGGACATGGAGGAGCTGCTGGCCGATTCGCCTGAAAATGAGTTGCGCAAAAGCTTGCAACAACTGAGCGGACAGGTTGAAGTGGAGCCAGCGCAAGCAAGCAGTGGTTCGGTCCGTTACCTCTATTGGTTGCTATTGCCTTTGTTGCTGCTGTTGGTCTGGTGGTTCGTTGGGCGCCCGGCCGCTGACCCAGATATAAGTAGCCCACCTCCGGCCAGCGATACCCCTGTGCAGCAGGAAGGTACTCAGGAGGATGTGCCAGAAAGCACCGCACCTATGGAGGAACCTACGGAATCCGCACCTCCGCCCGACGATGCTGCCTCGCCACCTCAAAAGAAGGAAGCACCTCCCAAGTCGCGCCCATCCAAGAAGGAGCGCCCGATTGCCGCCAACTTTGATCCTATTCCCGAGTTGGAGTTCTTGATCGACAATCCCCTGCGCAGTAATGTGCGCATTGAAGCAAGTCATTTGCAGGAGAATATCCGAAAGAGCCGCAGCAAGGATTCTGTCGATTTTCATTTTTCCGGGACACTGACATCCCCATCTTCCGTCTCCGGCTGCAAGCTGCACATCTTCTCCAATGACCAGATCGCTTTCGAAGCCTTTGAGGGGGTTGTGAAACAGCCATTGAAATTGACGACCACCAGCAAAGATACCTATGCCTTCAATATACGGATGGCCATTCCCCTCGACCCTGGTTTGTATTACTACCTGATTGAAGACGCTAAAGAAAATACCTTGTTTGTCCAAAAATTTACCGTCCGATAAACTTTCATTGCTAACAGCCAATCAATAGATAAGGACTCCAATAATGTGGTGCTGCTGTTTCCGGCTTAGCCAACAATTCGAGCTTGGCCTGGCGTAGGCTAGAAGAATAGCTTTGTCCGGAGAATACCTCCCGATAAAAGTCGATCATCACCTTGGCGTTGATCTTATCGTAGACCTTCCAAAGAGAGAAAACCACATTGGGTGTCCCATTGAATATGAAAGCGCGATTCAGGCCCATCAGCCCTTCTGCCAATTCCAATTTTCCAAAGCCACTTTCACAACTGCTCAAAATCACCAAATCTGCTTGGGTCTTGATGTTGTAAATCTCCCCGGCATACAACACGCCATCTTCCTTGGATGTCGTCGACTCCTTTTCGGAAAAGCAGGCGATGCCCGAAAACTTGGGATGCTCCAAATTGGCGAAGCTGTGGCCGGCTATGTGTATGTACTTGTATGGCATGGACAGATGATTTTTGAGCGTTGTCTCATCTGCATTTTGTCGAATGGCCAAAAACTGATTGGAGGTGTCCTGTTCGGCTTCTCCAAAAAGCTGTGCGATGGTTTTGACCTCTCGCTCGGATTCGGGCAGTGGTGCATAGGTGCAATCTTGCCGAAAGGTGCGCAGCTTGGAAGGGATGGTCGTCTGTGCGACCTGCTTCACCTTATGCTCCGATTGCTCGTAGACGGGTGCGAAAGCAAAGATGCCAGACTGTGCTGATTTTTCCTTTTGCCTGGCCCTGGCGAACAAGCTGGCCGAGTAGTGATAGGAAAGCTCGAATCGACGAATCAGGTAGTCCAGTTTGTGAAAGGCCGCCACGGTCGGATTGGGCAGCAGTACCTCGAAGGGGATGTAATTCATCATGCCATCTCCAATGATGATCAGGCGTTCTTTTCCCTGCAGTTGTGTTTCGAGGGGCTCCAATAGTTGTTGGTAAAGGTGATGAGACAATTTTATGAATTGTTCCCGTCTGGATTTTCGCATCCAGGAGGAAGCCTGCAGCAATTCGTGTAAGGAGTCGATGCGCGAAAACAGCTGCTTGTCCAATGGCAGTCGATGCATGCGCAAGGGTTGGTCGTGGCTGAGTGTGAAAGCGAAGAGCGCTTCGTCTGAAAAAACGTATTCGATGAGCAATTCTTTGCCTTTCAAAATAGGTTGAAGGGAAGCGCTGCTTTGAGGGGTAAAGGCAAACTTAGACTCATAGTAAGCAGGGTAGTGTGCTTCCATTTCGAGCATCAACTCCCGATAGTCATTGCGCTTTTCAAACAAGTACAGATGTTCGTATACAGCCACCATGTTGCTATCGCCAGCCTCTTCGGCCTCTAGTAGTTTTTGTTCGTAGTGAAGAATTTCTTCCTGTAGGTTTTTCTCCTTTTCAACGAATGTCTCTGGTACATTGCCGTGGGTGGTTGCTTCGCTCATCAGCAAATTCATCCAAAGGTGTTGAGACTTCATTTTTTGGGTGTAGTAAAATCCTTTTTCAATCACTTCATGAGAAGTCTGGGACCGATGGTCGCGGTGTGCAATGCTGATCCCTTCTTTGTAGTTCATCAGAGAAGTTTCTATGATGGTGGTATTCTGACCATCTCTGAGGATGTTCATTTTCTTCAAGCCGCGATTGTGTACCTGATCGAAAAGGTCGACGGTTCGGATGGCTGCCTCCAAGTGGCGCTCTTTTTTTACAGAATCTGCTTCTTGTTGAGCAGATAAAGATAGGTATCGCGCCTTTTGATTCAGCAGCCAGTAGGTGTTGCCCAATTCCCGAAAGTCTTCCAAGGCCGGCAACTGCAAATAATCTGGATTGTTGAACGTTCGGCAGAGGGCGATGATGCCTAGGTGGTTGTAATATAGGGCGCTTGGCCAATCGTTTTGTTCTTCGGCGATGATGCCCAGATAGAATAGTGTGCCTACGTCGTCCCATTGTCGGTCTTCTACAGAAAACTTTTCAAGGACTTCCAGAAAGTACCTCTTGGCTTGATCCAAATCTCCTCTATTCAGGGCATTGGACCCGGCATGCCAAAGGATGTGCCTCTTTTGGTGAAAAAAAGCATTGGCGTCTGCCGCACTTGCTATGGCGATGTCTAGCAAGCTATCGGCCTGCTCGTAGTAGTAGGTGGCGGTGTCGTAGAGATTTCTTTCGGAGTAGATGGAGCCGATGGAGGTCAGGTTTTGAACGATCCGCTTGATGGCCATCTTGTCGGTCCGATTCTTTATCTGTTCGATGGATTTTGTGAAGTATCGGGATGCTTGGCTGCAGTCTTTGATGTTCAGAAAATTCACACCAAGTCTGCTGTATAATCTGGATAAACCATATTGCTTTTCTACGGTCTTTTTGGCTGTCTCACTTTCCTGGATGAGAAACAAGACCTTTTCGAAGTATTCTATGGCTCGGCGAGATTCGTTGAAGGTCGTTTGATAATTGCCCAGTTCAAGGTAGTACAAGCAGATATCTTCCTCCTTGGCCCGAGGGTGTGAGGAGGCGTAGGAAAGGGCTGTTTTTAGCAGCTCTACGCCTTCGGTATAAGCGCCGGTTTGTCGATACAAGTAATGCAACAATTTGTAGGTACGGCTTGTCAGCCCGTAGTTTTCGCGATACAGACTTTCTGCGATTTCCTTGGCTTTCAAGGCAGACTCAACGGCCTCCTTATACGTCTTTAGTTGTTGTTGCAATTGTGCGCGGTGGTGGTAAGCTTTCACCAAATCCCAATGCGGGATTTTTCTGTAGAGGCTGTGCAGTAGCAACAACTGTCGGTCGGAAACTGTGAGAGCTTCCTTTGTCTTTTGCTCCTTTTTGTACAAATCGAATTGCAGCTGGTAAAGTCGTTGTCCGTTTTTCAAAGAGCCAGGAGCGTTTCGTTCCAATTGCGTTAAGGCGGTATTGATGACCTCTATGCCAGATGCAAAGTCCTCCCGGTTCAGGCAATTGCGGCCCAGGCGATGGGAGGCGGTCATGTAAGCATACCATTGCTTCTTTTTCTCAAATCTTTGAAGCGCTTTTTGGTAAAAGGAAACGGCGGCCAAAGGCTTACCAGCCTGTTCCAATTCGGTGGCCCGTTTGTAGTATCTATTGTTCCAGTGATGGTCTAGGCTGAGTGAATCTTGTCGTTTGGAAAGAGGTGTCTTGGCTGTTGCATGGCCGATCACAATTAAGAAAAGCCATACCAGATGAATGAGATGTCGTTTGTTCATAATGTGTTGACTTTATAGACTACACTCGAATCAAAAGAGGAATTGTGTATCGAAGCGATACGTTTTAACAAGATTTTAATAAATCGGGTATTTGGACGATCACTTTGAATGGAGTTGTTACTCAATATCTATTGTCTACTTCAGGGGAATCAAATATAAGCTTATTGATTCATAATCAGGGAGTTGTTACTGAAATTTTGAAATCACATTATTGAGATTCCTGCCTGTACGCTGTTATACATCTTAACAAATCCTTTGCTATAAGTGCCTAGTTAAGTAATGACTTATTTGGAACGACTCTCACCTCTCTACTTCGTTAAAAATACTCTCCATAGCTACGGCTATGCCTGTGTTTTTTGCCTCGTCTACCGATGAAACTCATCTCAAACTAAGGATAACACCATTTTGTCCAGGCACTTATTTTGCTTCCTTGGAGGAGGCTCAAAGGCGTAAACCTACCTTCCTTAAAAATTTAAATTCAAAAAAAATTCACCAGCTAGGTCACTTTTAATCAGAGAAGGGAATGTGCTTATGTAAAAAGAAGAGAACACCCATCAAACAAGTTAAGTGCTTGGATAAACAAACACCATTGGTCCGATCACTTGACCCTTTCAACGAGTTTTAAAAGTCAACAATTTTTTCAAATCCGACAGTTGTGAGAAAAGTCGCTCTTTGCTCACAGGACTGGGCTGTGTCCAGCACTCCAAGCTATCAGGTGCACATGATGAAATGGGGGACGGAAATGAGTTCGATCTTTTTCCACGGATCGGACAACACATTCATTTTCTAAACCGCTCCGAACTGAAATGGGGCATAACCTCACTAATTGATATGAAAAATCTGATTTTAATCTCTGCTCTCACTAGTTTTCTTTTGTTGATCTCTTGCTCTAAGGATGCGCCTCTTCTTTCTGAAGCCTCTCCAAATACCGAACGACCACAGCTAAGAAGTACGCCATCCGTTTCCGGTGGTGTAGCGTATGAACAATCCGGTGGTGACGAACAAGGCTCCGATCTCACCATCGAAGTAGAAGTGTCCAGCAGCCAACTATCCAACACAGCTGTAACACTGACAATTGACTACATCAGCGACGATGAAGACCTCGCCAATATTGAATTAAAAACAGAACAGCATCTCCAATTTAAAGATGCGCAAGAGGAAACCCAAACACTCAATGTCACGATCGATGACCAGTCCGTTCATTCCGATACTTTGCAGGTTGTTTATCTGCTCAATGGACAGTCCCTGACCAATCTGGAATTGATGGAGCTACAGGAAATCATCATAGAGGATATTGTCATCAACTAACCCCAAATAAACCTTAATTTTACAAAGTGGTCGTTCCTCCCCGGAGCGATCACTTTGCTCTTTTTTGCAAGACCTCCGTTCTTTTTTGCTGCAACCAATTGTAAGCCTGAACATTCAAGTTGCCCTCCAACAATTTCAGAACTTTATTTGTACCGATCGACTCATCCACATAATAGCGCGCCAACACCCGACACTTTTGTACAAAGCGTAGGAAGGATGTCTTATTAAGCTTGGACCACAGCTGCTCCCGATTCAATCGCTTTTCAAAAGCATCGAAGTAATTGAACAGATAGAATTGATAGGAGGTATCCTGAAGGAAGAGGTCGAAATAGACTTGTGTGTGCAACACCCTACTGATGAGCTGAAGGTATGGAATTTTGAAGCGATACCTTTGCAGTAAATCCAAACTGACTTCCAAATCCTTTTGCCAATAGGCGGTGTGTGCCTTGGCCCATTGCGCACAATCGGTCTGTATGCTTTCGTCCAGGTGGCCTACGTAGTGCTCAATGAATTTTTGGGTGTAATCGAAGCTGCCTTTGGTGTTGCTGGCGCTGACGATGAGGGTGAAGGTATTGCGAGACAGCTTTCCCTGATGCATCAAAATCCCGAGGTTCAAGCCGAGTTGGT
>JBCCSZ010000206.1:0-14463 GCA_039199225.1 Bacteroidota bacterium | reverse complement strand
TGGTCGCTTTTGCGCTCCAAGGTCGTTTTGTTGCCTCTTCGGTCGGCCAAAAAGATTTTGTACACTTCATCGGGATTGTCGATGTGAAAAGCTCTTTCCTCCTGCAGCACAGTCATCTTGGCGTCTGGTTTTTGCATTAAAAACCAGGCAGTTCCACCTCCCAGTACCACGAACAACAATAATAAAATCAAGGTCTTATTCATAATGTCTCCGATTTAAGGCTGCGCAAAGCGGCGCCGCCGAATATATAGGTAAATAAAACCAAAGATCGCCAGAAAAACCAGCGGCATACCGATGTTGAACACCTGCCACTTAGTACTTTCCTCCCGAGCTTTGGCCGTATCGAGCAGTCTTAGTTTCACTTCCTTGGAACGCGCCTCGATGACACCGGTATCGTCCAGCAAATATTCGATGGCGTTGATCATAAAGTCTTTATTACCAAAGGTAACTTGTTCAAATTGATTGTAGCCCATGGGGCTGATCTTCTTGGTTCGAGGGTCGTATAGGTTTTTGGGAACATCTCCATCCGAAACCACCAGCATTCGAGTGGGTTCACTGCGGGGCTTAAAATCTTGATTGATCTGTTGGAGTCCTTCCCGCATGGACTCGGACACCCGGCCGTCGAAGGCAGAGGGAAAAATCCCTTCCAGCATCACCGCCACTGGCTGTCGTCCAGCATTGAACTTAGTGGCATCCGGCTTGTAACGGAGGATTTCGAAATTGAGACGGGTCAGGTATTTTTGCATCCGGCTGCGTTCCGAAGAGGCCAACAGGACGGTTTTCTTCACGGGTGTTTTAGTTCGGATGGTATCAATCGTACTTGGAAAAAACATATTGACCCGATCCAAGCCCTTGGACACAGGATGCTCGGATGCCGAAGAAACCAATGGGTGGTAGAACCATTTGAATAGTTCGAATTGATTGCCCGAGCCCAAGGTTCCGGTCACCATCGGTATCTGAGTGGCAAACCAGTCCAGTAGTAAGTTGGGTTGAATGCGGGCGCCATATTTGAACAGCATGCTTTCCAAGTTCAGGTCGTAGGGCAGCGGGATGTATTCCCGTTGTCGTCGCAGGCTGTCCAGGTTGACATTCAGCGCATCGATTAACCACAAAACTTTGCCCCCATTCATCACGTATTGGTCGATGATGAATTTGTCGCGTTCTGAGAAAGGTGTACGTGGCTTGGCAACAATGAGCGCCGCTACTTCCGGCTTGATGGAATAAATGGAATCCAGGCGAACATCACCATAATTATAGTAGGGCTTTATGCTTTTTCGCAGGTCGGCCGTTTGCACTTCCAACAACTCACCATGGCCTTGCAAAAACAAGATGGGGCGCTTGCGATAGAGCTGTAACTTTTGAATGGCATTGGCAAATTTGTATTCCAGTAGGCTGACAGAATTATTGAGCACCACCTGATTGGGAACCCCCAACATTTCACTCTCCAACAAATTGACTGTAAACTGGCGGCCTTTGTAATAAAGGATGGCAAATGGATAGATCGCTATGTTTTTGGAGCTGCTTCCGTCCTTAATAAACAAGGTGGTCGGCCGGATGCCCTGTTCCTCCAGCATTTTTCGAGCTTGGTTTTTTTGCTCAACGGTACCTTCATTGGGATCTTCAAACTCGTATTCTATGAGGCTGGAAATCGACCGAAACTCGTCCAACATCTCCACAGTGGCGCGTTGTAGGCGCTTAAAACCTGCGGGAAATTGGCCCTGGAGCAATATTTTCACAAAGATCACCTCATCCAGGTCTTCGATCATTTCTACAGTCGGTTCGGAGAGGGTAAACCGCTTGTCTTCTGTCAGGTCGATGTGGCTATAGACGGCAGAACCCAGGATATTGAGAAATATCAAGATGCCAGTCATCAAACCCAGCTGAACAAACGATTGTATTTTTTTATTCTTAGCCATTTAGTCTTAATTCTTCAAAAATCGACGACCTGCTTCCTACCATTTGCGGCGAGACAGGGAGAGTTGTGTCAAAAAGCCAAAAAACAAGATGATCGAAAAAAAGTAAATCAAATCCCGGGTATCGACCACCCCCCGGCTGATGGATGTATAGTGATAATCAATGCCGAGCATCTGCACCAAATCGTCGACTCGACCGACAAATACGGGCAGTTTACTCAGGTAAAAAAAGGCATAGTAAAAAAAGAAACACAGAAAAGTAGCCAGCACAAAAGCAACGATCTGGTTATTGGTCAGGGAAGAGGCAAAAATGCCGATGGCAACGAATGTACCTCCCAGCAAGATCAGCCCTAAGTAGGACCCCATGATGGCGCCACTGTCGAGGTTGCCCTGGGGGGCGCCCAGTTGATAGACCGAGTAGTAGTAAAAGAGGGTCGGTAGGATGGCAAAGACCACCAGCAGTAGGCAAGCCAAGTACTTCCCACTGATGATTTCCCAATCCTTGAGCGGGCGGGTCACCAATAGTTCGATGGTTCCACTTTGATTTTCTTCCGCAAAAGACCGCATGGTGATGGCTGGAATCAAAAAGACAAAAATGATGGGTGCGATTCCAAACAACTGCTCCATCGTAGCATATTCGTACAACAGAATGCTGTAGTCGGGAAAGACCCACATCACCAGCCCCATGATGATCAGGAAAATACCGATGACAAGATATCCGATAAGAGAACTGAAAAAGGTATTGACTTCTTTTAAAAAGATGCTGAGCATGTCTTGGCTTGTGTTTCTGTAATTTATTGTCTGGATGATCGTTTCTTGGATGGCTCCTCGATGGTTGTCCGAATCTTGACGATATTGCGGTCGTCGTAGATCAATAGGCACTTGAACAGCTTATCGATCACCTCTTGCTGGGTAAAATCGTTGACCGTATTAAGGAGTTTTTCATCGTCTTTAATCCACTCTTTGAAATTTTCGAGGGTAAAGTCGACGATGCTGCCATCTTCAAAGCGCATAAGTTTTTCGTATATCAATTTTTGAACCCGCTCTACAAAACCTACTTTGTAAGGCTTTCCGGTCAACGGATTGTAGACTGGCATTGGAATTTTCCGAACACTCTCATCCTCAAAGCTGAAATAGCATATGTTGCCCCTCAGTTGCAAGCCGGCAAAAACGCTCATGGGCTTGTTGAAAGGGCGATGAGCCAGGCGTACGTAGGGAATTCCTCCCAGGGAAAGCCCCCAAAGGCTGTCGGGATGTATGGAAAAACCAGCAGAGTCGCGTACATTCACCCGACCGAGCTGTGTGAGAAAAGTCTGTGGATTGGTGTAAACATCGGCAGATAGCTCCTTCCAGGTAAAATCGGGCCTATTGGTCCGAAAGGATTCGAACGAAAGGTAGATGCCATCTTCGAAGAGGAAGTTCTTTCCTAGCTCGACCAAGGTATCCCGCTGTGCCGACAAAGGATTGCTCCAAGGGCCAAGCAGCAAAAACAGGATGAGGTATGCATTGAGTTTTTTCACCAAAAAATCGCCTTTTACTTCATCAATGGTTGTAGTTGGAAATCGCTTCGCTCTGTTTCAATTTTGTGTCAATGTCTGGAAAACATCCTCTACGCTGAACACCTCCTTGCGCATTTCGATCATCGTCAGCCCATTGTCCACTGCAAATTTAAAAATATCCGACCGAATATCCTTTTTCGTATCCGAGATCAATTGCCAACGCCTGTTTTCCAGCAGCTTCACCCGCTTGACCCCCTTGATGCTGGTCAGGGCCTTGGCGCTGGTTTTTTCCAAGAATTCTACGATGACTACTGCCTCGCCTGATACTCGATTTTGTAGGGATTCGATGGGATCATCCGCCACGATTTTCCCTTGATTGATGATGATCACCCGGTCGCAAAGCGCCTGGACTTCTTGCATGATGTGCGTCGAAAAAATAACGGTCTTTTCCTGACCAATGGACTTGATCAGCTGTCGAATCTCAACCAATTGGTTGGGGTCCAGACCAGAGGTTGGCTCATCAAGGATAAGCACTTGTGGATCGTGTAGCAAGGCTTGGGCCAAGCCGACCCGCTGGCGATATCCCTTAGATAAAGCACCAATTTGCTTGTATTGCTCCCTCTCCAGGCCCGTCCGCTCAATCATTTCATCAATCCGCTTCTTCTTGTTCGACAAATGGTGCAAACCAGCTACAAACTGTAGGTACTCCCGCACATACAAGTCTTTGTAGAGCGGATTGTGTTCTGGCAGGTAACCGATGTTCCGACGAACATCCATGGGTGCCTTCTCCGTATCAAAGCCGCAAACCTCAACCTGGCCTTCGGTAGCTGGCAAAAAGCAGGTGATGACCTTCATGGTCGTAGTCTTTCCAGCACCATTGGGTCCCAAAAAGCCCAGTACTTCTCCCTTTTTTGCGGTGAAAGAAGCATTGTCGACAGCGCGCTGCTGACCGTATATCTTTGTAAGTTGTTGTACCTTGACCGACATGTATCTGTTGTTAAGCGGGCGTAAAGCTACTAATTTCTGCTGCCATCACCAACGCCTCAATGCCGTGAAAGTCAGCATCCTGGCATTAGAGCGGACATTTTTATTTGAGCTTGTTCAAGTTGCGTGTGATTCGTTTTATTGAGAAGCCTGCAGACTGGACTTAAACTCGTAAAACTCATAGGCCGCCTTTTGTGGAGACAGGCTGGCCGTCCGATCGTTTTCTGCAATGATGTAATATTGGCACATCTCTTTCTTTTCGATTGCCACGCCATAAATACCATCGCCCGCCTGCATATCGTCGTGTGTCCCATCGTCAAACAGGGCAATGCGGGTGAAAGGGGCAAAAGGTTCGTATCGATACGCTAGGTAGACATTTTTCTCCTTTTCCAGCTTGGCTCGGATGATGAGTTTATTGTCTTCACTGAGGTGTTCAACATCACGGATCACTGGTGTCTCCTTTTTGAGCAGCGGATGTTCTTGGAGATGCACTTGACGAGCGTCCATCAATTCCCGCAGCCCAATGATTTTTGACTTGCCAGCCATGGCCGTTTGTGTCAGGTTTCCAGTAAAGCTTTCATAAGCATACAGCTTGTTTTCATCGTTTTTGACATAAGAATCGATCTGTTTTTGGAGCTCAATGGTCCGATCGTTGAATTTTCCACTCAAAAATTGCTCTTCGAGTATGGTCTTAACATGCGCCACATATATCTTACGATTGAGCGAGTTCTTGAGCAACTTGCTGATGAGCGGACGAAAATCGTTGCGGTAATGAAGGAATAAGCCCATCTTTTGCATGTCTTCATTGGACATGGGCGAAGGCTTGTTGCCATCAAAGCGAAATCCACCAAATGACAAATTCATATCCCAAACAATGGGCTGGAAAATACCGAAAGAATCCTCATACAGGTAGTAATTGTGACACAAACGACCGGTGTAGCTATCGAGATTGACCACTACATTGTTAAAAGCATGCATCCACAATACCTGGTCTACGTTGAGCATAGCTTCGATTTTCTCTGGCGATTTCTCCAATACCCTAGTCAGACGAATCAAATCAGACCAACCACATTTACTCTTCAGCTCGTAATTGCCCATGTAGCAGAGAGAATCTGTGCCTTGGTATATCAAAGACGCCTTCTCCCCCTTTGGACAACCATTGATGCTTTGTGCATCCCAAGTTGGATCACATTTAAAAAGGAAACCTTTGGCGTAATCAAAATGCTTTTGCAGAAAGGCTTTATCCACCGACTCCGTTAAATTGTACAGCCCCAGTTTTTTGTCATTCACATACACCAGCGCGTAGTTGGCTCTGGGGGCAGGCATGTAATCTCTGACCACTTCGTAGGCAACCACCTCTCTTAGAAAACTGGGATCGCGAAAAACATTGGACAATTTGAGGGTCTTGTAGCCACCTGGCAAAATTTGCTCTTTCCGAACATAGTTGACTTTTACATTGAATGGCAATTTGGAAGACTCCGATTTACGAACATTGTGAAAGGAACTATTGCCTTTGTAGCGTACTCCGACGCTGTCGTATTGAACACCATCCAGGGTAAGCCGAGCCAGTAGGCGACCATCTTCTCCGGCATCCTTCAGATCATTGAGTAGCTCAAACCAATTATCCTGTTCAAAGTTTAGCCGGACTTCCTTGATGCTGTTGAGGTCGTACAAATCTTGGGAAAAAACATTTGAAAAAGCGAGTATAAAACAAAAAAGAAGTAGACGCTGTAGCATAGGCAGGCGACCCTAAAGTCGCTAATTTTGTTAACAAAAGGTACTTCAAAAACGATCTAGAAAGCGAAAAGCTTGTACAATAATACGGAAAACATTTAGTGATTGGGCTGGCAGACTGACGGTGAGGGGTCATTTTAAGAAAATTCACCAAAACGAAGGGGGGACACAAGTCGTCTGTGTCCCCCCACCGCATGGAAAAAATACCTTGACCGCCCGGCGATCATAAAGGCATATCAACAAATAGTTTGTTTCATCTGAAATTACCGCCAGCGAGACATATTGATCATCGCTCGTGGGTAGTCTGCACCAATCCGCACACGGCTGCGCGACAATTCGGCCTCAGACAAGCTTTGTAGCGAATGGATTTTATCTGCAGGCACGCCCTTAAGTTCGGGTAGCCAATGTTTGATGAATTTCCCTTGTGGGTCGTAGCGCTTGGCCTGCTTCAAGATGTTGAAATAGCGATTCTCACGCGGATCACTTCCAACGCCAGCCACATAGTTCCAATTCCCCCAATTGCTACAGGGATCGTAATCGATCAACATCGATTCGAAGTATTCTGCGCCCATCTGCCAATTGACCGAGAGGTCTTTGACTAGGAAACTGGCTACATTTTGCCTTCCGCGATTGGACATGAAGCCGGTATGTTTCAACTCCCGCATATTGGCATCGATGAATGGCACACCAGTCCGGCCTTCCTTCCAAAGGTTGAGCAGGTGGTGGTCGTTTCGCAAGCTGCGATCGATGGTTTGACGAGTACCGCCTCGCAAAAAGATGTTATTGCCATGCTTTTTACCCATCAAGCGGAAAAAGTCCCGCCAGAGGAGTTCAAAAAACATCCAATAGGTGGATTTATTCTTGACGCGGATTCGCTCGTATCGCTTCAGCTCGGTATAAATCATCTTGGGCGAAAGGCAACCTTGTGCCAGCCAGGGCGAAAATTTAGAAGAATAGTCCGAGCCAAGCAGGCCATTGCGGGTTTCCTTATAATCCTTGATGCAATCACTTTCCCAAAGGTAGTAGTTCAGTCGCTCCAAACCAGCCGTTTCGCCCCCCTTAAAATCGAGGACTGCTCGATGGTCTGGCTCCACAGGATCATGGCCAAAGTCCTGAACATCCGGAATTTCGCCCATATCCAACTCGATGGAAAGAGGCTGAAAATCTGATGCCCGTGGGGAAGGCAGCGGCTCGCGTACCTGCACGAATCGCTCGACCTCCTTTCGAAAAGTCGTGAATACATCGGGTGTGTGCGTAACAGGAAAAGGTAAATCCTGTGTGTAATACAGCATCTTACCCCTGGAATATATAATCTCTTGACCGACAGACCAGAGCTTTTGTTCCAAGGCATCCTGAACGTCTACCTCTTCCTGCGTACGTTCGCGATTGCAGAAAATCCAGCTGGACTTCATCAATCGGGCCAAATGAAACAACTCATCCTCCGGCTTACCGACTCTGACGTACAGGTCGCTCCCCAAGCTGCGCAGAGATTGGCGAAGGTCGCGAACACTTTCGATGATGAATTTGGCGCGATGAGGGCCAGTTTTGGGAAAACCAAAGCGCGTTGTCCCTTCGAACACCCTTGGATCAAAAATAAATACAGGAAGAATCTCCTCCGCATTGCTGATCGCATGTGCAAGTGCCTCATTGTCGTGAAGGCGAAGGTCTTGTCGAAACCAAACTATGACTCGTTTTTGTTTCATACCCGGAAGTAATTGAACGTTAAAAAATATTAGGCAAGGGTATACGAATTGGCTGTTTCATCCTTGCTCAGCCTTGGTTCAATCGTATCAGTTGTCTTAAAGTATGTGATAATATGGAAAAGGCGGCAGGGGTAAAGCTACATTGAACCTCCTTTACCCCTTCTCAAGTATAACAACAACTCTTGCGTTTGGTTGCAATTTTTTTCAACATACTGTTTATAATTTACCAACAGCGATCTGTGACTGGGAAAGTTGGAATGAAAATGGAATTCTTGTCAGTTTGTTCACAACATCCGTCAATTCAGATTGTTTCTGAACAAAAACCAATTTGCTCGCTTTTCACCACATAAAAGTGATTTATCCCTTAACTTTGTGGTGCTTTTAAGAATTTTTTAAACCGGTTTGTCGCACACTCAAAGCGACCTAAACAAACGATAAAATGAATGTAAGAACGCTCTTATTGGCTTCTCTGATCCTCTCGCTTGCAATCGCCTGTACGAACAGTCAAAAACCACAGGATAAACCCGAAGAGGAAAAGGATGAATTTATGGAAGCCTTTGACAACAAATACCAGCCTGAAAGCATTGAAAAAGGAGACAAAGCTGCTGGTGAGGCAGACTATAAAGTGGTAATGAACGCCGAGGAAGATCCTGTTACTCAACGTGCTAAGTTGTACGACTTGGTGATGAATACCCACGATGAAGTAATGCCTCGAATGACTGAAATCACCAAACTCCGTCGTACGTTGGCGCAGGCCATTCGGGCAGCAAAAAATGAAGAGAATCAAGAGCTGGAAGAAAAGCTCAAAAAAGAATTTGACAAGGTGGAAAGTGCCAACAAAGGCATGTGGGATTGGATGCATTCTTTTAAACATCCCGCTCCACAGGACCCCCAAGACGAAGTGATGAAGTACTTGGAGGAAGAAATGAAAAAGGTCAATAAGGTAAAGTCAGACATCGAGACAGCCATTACAGATGGCAACAAATTTATAGATGATTTGCGGAATAATAGTACCGCCAAATAACTTCACAAACCACCCAATTATGCACAAACGCTTCCTGTTTCTACTGGGCAGCTTGAGCGCAGCGCTCTTCCTGCTACTGTTATCCTGTGTCAAAAACCCAGATGCAGATGGCCAGCTTCCAATCCTTGGCAACCGCACAGTTGAAAACGGTGATACGGTTTATCACCGCATCAAAGACTTCTCTTTTGTCAATCAAGACAGTAATATCATTACCAACGCCAGTTTTGAAGACAAAATCTACATAACAGATTTTTTCTTTACTTCTTGCCCGACCATTTGTCCAAAGGTCAAGCAGCAAATGCTGCGCATTCACGATAAGTTCAAGGACAACGACAAAGTAGTCCTTCTCTCCCACTCCATTGATGTGCGCCACGACACTGTCGCCGTACTGAAAAAGTTTGCCACAAAACTTGAGGTTGACACCGACCGGTGGCATTTCGTAACGGGAGATGAAGACCATATCTATGACATGGCAGATGAGTATTTTATCGTTGCACAAAAAGACCCCGACGCACCAGGTGGCTTCGACCACAGTGGCCGCATCATCTTGGTAGACCAAAACCGATATGTGCGTGGATTTGCCAATGGCGTAGATGCAGAAGATGTCGATCGCTTCATGGGCGACATCCAAAAATTGTTGGACGAAACGGCTATTCAATGACGAAATCAAGTTTTGCCATACTCTGTTTTCTGCTTGCTTTTCTTTACTTTAGCTGTGATATAAATCCATATAAGCAAGGGGAAGGACTGTATTTGCACTACTGTGCCAGTTGTCATATGGAGGAGGGACAGGGGCTGAAGGGCCTCTTCCCGCCCATCGCAGGTTCGGACTATCTTGAGGCTAACATTGACCAGCTGTCCTGCATCATTAAGAACGGCTTGGTCGGTGAAATCGTGGTCAACGGTCGTACCTATGATCAGCCAATGCTTGCCATTAAAGACATCAATGACATTGAAATTGCCAATCTGATCAATTTCATCAACTACAAGTGGCGCAATGTCGAAACGTACATCAGTCCGGAAGATGTCCGCACGCAGCTAGAAGAATGCCAGTGACATAGCCCTTGGACCGTTTCATCGTTCAGATACTTCGCAGTGTCTGAATCAATTAAAATGCCATGAAGAGGTGTTTGGCCAAACACTTTGTGTTCCTATTGTTTTGCTGGGCGATCTTCCTCGGAAATGTGGCAGCTCAACCCCCAACAGATGCCCCCAGCTATACAGTAGATCAAGGCAGTGCAACAGACTGTTCGGCCTGGCTCTACGATTCCGGAGGTCCTGACAATCCCTATGCAAGCAGCGAAAACCATCAATTTACCATCTGCCCGGACCCAGCACCGGAATGCCTGCTCTTTCAATTTGAATACTACAACCTAGAGCTTCCCGACCAACTAACCTTTTACGATGGGCCGGACACCAATGCGCCACTCATCCGACAATTGTCCAACGGGGGACCGACCGACGGTGGAGGTGTCTGTCTCAGACTGCAGGCCAACAGCGGCTGTATGACCATTGCTTTCCAGTCCGATGCCAGCGAACAAAGGGAAGGATGGGCTGGCTATTGGACGTGCAGCAGCGATTGCGCCCCTCCCGCTCCCCTGCGCATCAATACCCTCGTGACACCAGAAAGCATCGCCGAAGCATTGGCCAGGCCACAAACCAATATTCAAGTGGATAGCATCCGTTGTGTCGGCGGACAGATCGCTTTGTTCGAGGCCGACGATACAGACTTGGGGCTGTCCAAAGGTGTCCTACTGACCAATGGCACGGCCTTCAACATGGTCGGCCCCAACGATCTGACGGATGCTTCCCTGGAAATCAACAGTCCTGGGGATGCTGACTTGGATTATTTGTCGACCTTTTATGGCAGTCCCCTGGCATCCGTCGATGCTTGTGTATTGGAATTGGAGGTATTTGCCAACACCGATGAACTGCAATTTGAATTTATTTTTGGCTCCGAGGAATATCCCGAATGGATCAACCAGGGCTTCAACGACATCTTTGCTTTTCTCATCTCCGGTCAGGACATCGATGGAGACCCCAACATCGGTAACCAGAGAAACATTGCTGTACTACCAGGTACCGCCATCCCTGTCCAGATCGACTCCGTCAATAATTTTCAAAATTGGCCCTATTTCAGAGACAACTTTGGGGGCCAAAGCTTACAATACGATGGTTTTACGGCCGACTCTCTCGGTCGCAAAAAGAGTTTGACAGCCAGGGCAAAAGTTACGCCTTGCAACACCTATCGGCTGAAGCTCGCTATCGCAGACCGGGGCGATCCACAGTTTGACTCTGGCGTTTTTATTGCCGAGTTGGGCAGCCGACGGCCGGAATTACAGCTTGTATACAACAATGAATTGGGGCGCTTGGTCGAGGGCTGCAGCGGCAATCAGGACAGTATTGTCATTAACTTCCCCCAAGCCTTGACAGAAGACTTTCAATTTCAATTGGAACGGAAAGGAATAGCCGTCGAGGGTTTAGATTATGTCATCGATGCACCAGATAGCATCCGAATGGTAGCCGGACAAAGTCAACTGGTCATCCCAATACAGCCGCTGGAAGATACATTGATCGAAGGGACCGAAGAAATCATCCTGTGCTTGAGCAACGACTTTGGCTGTGGCCGCTATGTCTATGACAGTCTACGCATCGAACTATTCGACAGGCCCGTCCTAGAGCTTGAAAACGGTACAGATAGCCTCCTACTATGTCCGGATGAATGCTTATTGTTAAGTGCAGAAGGTGCTTTGACTTACAATTGGCAGTCCGAGTTTCCTCTTGTGTTGATAGACAGTCAATCTGTCGAAGCTTGTCCCTTGCAGGCGGCATGGGTATATGTGGAGGGGCGTACGGGTGCTTGCGAAGAGCGAGACTCTGTCTATCTGCATTTTTACCAGTCGAGCTATGAAATTTTGCCAGAAGAACGCATCATTTGCGAAGGTGAAAGCATTGAATTGCAGGCTGTTGTGCTTGGTCAAGGAAGTGGCCGGTGGCTGGCGGGTGACTCGTCTAGCTTAAGCTTGGAGGTCTCCCCTCTTGAGAGCCAGTCTTACTTTTTTGAACTTAGTTCAATCTGCGATACCCAATTGATCGAAGTGCCGGTTCAAGTCGTTGCGACGCCAAGTTTTGTGCTACAGTCCAACCCTCCGGCCAGCACAAGTACCTTTTATGAAGGCGATCCCATACAGTTGGCACCTGTTTTCAGCGATTCGATGGATACCAATGACTTACGCTATGAGTGGTATGTCGATGGAGCGTTGGTCGGCACCGACCGACTGTTAGAATACACCCTGGCAGAGGGAGGTACCAGCTTTCTATTGGAAATCAGCAATGCAGAAGGCTGTCTGGGGATGGCCAGCATCGACATCGGTACGGAGGAAGCCATTATTCAATTTCCCAATGCATTTACCCCCAATGGAGATAAAATCAACGACCATTTCTTTCCGGTTATAAAGGGACAGATCGAAATTGTGGACTTGCAGATTTACAACCGCTACGGCAAAAAGGTATTCCACAACGACAACCTATCCTACGGCTGGAATGGCACCTTCAAGGGTCAACCCATGCCCTCCGATGTGTACATCGCCATGATTCGCTATCGCATCAATGAAGGAGCCATCCGCTTTTACAAAGGAGATTTTACCTTGATCCGATGAGTAATTTACTTCGATAGACTGGGCGCTTTAATCAGCAGATTTTTCGTCGGCGAGGTCTTTTACACCAGCGTACAAATCGGACATAAGCATCTGAATCCCGATGGATTGCAATTGAACAAGGCTGTTTAAGCCTTCAAAGCGAGAAATCCGCCACAGATCAACACCGGGCCGTTTGAAATAGGTATCAACAATGGCCTTATCTTGTTCGATCAAAACATACTCTTGCAGGCTTGGAATTTGTTTGTATTTGAAAAATTTATCTCCCCGATCGTAATTGGCAGTAGATTTTGACAGTACCTCTACAATGAGTATTGGATTGACAATCGCATTTTTTTCGAATGGGGAGACCTCCAACTCATCGCAAACCACCATTGCATCCGGATATACAAAGCTATTTTCCGCCACAATGTGTAGCTTTATTTCGCTGGTGTAAGGTCTACAGGATGACCTCTTTGTCGTCAGTTGAATAGCCAATTGAGAAAAGATGTTGCTGCACAAGATACCATGATTAATGGTTCCTCCTGCGAGCGCAAATATTTCTCCATTGTGGTATTCGTATTTTATACCGCTGTCTATTTCCTGCTCAATGTAAGCTTCGACACTAAGTTTTGGTGACTTGAAGGTTTGCCGATCATTCATTTATACAAGATAATGTTTTATTCATGCTATACCAATTCCATTGCATCCGAAGATCATTTTAGATAAGTAGTGGGATACGAGTGCAAGGTACTTGCTGCCAAAAAAATAGCCTACCCGTGTAAGTGGGCAGGCTTTTAGAGTCTATTTTGGTCTTTATCCGTTTTTTAGCAACCGTCGCAAGTATCGTATTGCGGCGAGCGGTTGTTGGCTTCATTGGTTTCGGGAATGCAGTTTCCTGGATCAACAAATGCCATGAAGGAATGGACAAATGGCGTAAATGGTGGCGGACAATCACATGGTCCAACGAAATAGGGACGGCTGGCGCGGATCGATGTTCCGGCAGGGATGCCCTGGTGCGTTACGATCGTTTGCTGTTGAGAATTGGTGGTCAGATCGGCCCACAACACCTTGATGGTGCCAGGAGGCAGATCGTCTGGCCCATTGTTTCTGATGGCAATGATGGCAGTGAAGAAACGTTGCCCACCAGCACAGCTGATATTTGGCAGTGGCGCGCCAGTGCAGACAGTTGTCGTTCCGGTAATGTTGGAGCCGTAGCCAACGATTTCAAGGTCGACCGCCGGGCCAACGCCTCTTTCTTCGGCTGCGACGGGTGCATCGCTGACCTCTTTAATCTCCAATTCTTCTTTTTGACAAGAAACGATTAACACAGCCGAAAGCCCCAATAGAAGCATGGGTAGCAGTAGCTTTTTCATGGTTTAAGATTTTGATGAATAATGAGTAATAATTCGATCCAAAAATCTTAAGAAGCACCCTCGAAGTCCATTACAAATAAACAACTGCCTCCACCAACAAACAAGCTGCTTACTCTAGCTTGACAAAGGGGGTGACTTGATGGTGGGTACCATCGAATAAAAGGCATTGGTAGTGTCCAGCTGGCAAATCAGACAAATCAAGTTCCAGCTCATTTGGTCCGGATGGGAAATAGTTGCGAGGCGCCTGAATGGCATGTTTGCGGCCAGTGTTTGTCTCTACAATCTGAAGCTGAAGGCGGCCTTCCACCGAAAGATAAAAAGACAAACGACTGAAATTACGGATGATATTGGGTTGAAGGATGGGCTTGGATACAGCGAGCAAATTCTCCGGATGGGAAAAAGCGGGCTGTGGCACTTGGGTAGTCACCGAAAAAGCATCCTTATCGACAATGATGATCTCCATGCTGCTACGCCCATCTCCCATTTCGCGAAAAAAGGTATAGAGGGTGTGTTGATTGATGGAATAATGGAGCATAGCCCCTGGGCTGGCGACCGTTTGCGCCCCTGTTTGTCCATCGTAAAAATCCAGATAGGA
>JBCCSZ010000205.1:0-14473 GCA_039199225.1 Bacteroidota bacterium | reverse complement strand
CGTATTAATCATGTCATCCAAAAAGAATTAAATGAAAGGTGCTTTTCGCATCGCTGTGTTTGCCGGCATCCCCCTGATGATCCATTGGAGCTTCGGGTTGATACTGCTGTGGATTCTCTACATGGGTATCTCATTCAGTGCCGGTTGGGTAGGTATGGCTTGGATGGGGCTTTTGGTGGTCTTGCTATTCACCTGTGTCGTTTTGCATGAATATGGTCATGCCATTGCTGCTCGTCGGTTCAATGTAGATACCTTGGACATCATCCTTTTTCCAATGGGTGGGGTAGCGCGCCTGACCCGCCTGCCAGATGAGCCCATGCAGGAATTTAAAATTGCTTTGGCCGGCCCGCTAGTCAATGTGGTGCTGTCCCTTTTCTTAGGTGTATGGCTCTTCTTGGATCAAGGGCGAATCCCCTGGATAGAGGAGATTGATATGCGCGAGCTCACCGACTTTTTTCTACCGGGCCTCTTCTGGATGAACGTTTTTTTGGTACTGTTCAACTTACTGCCAGCTTTTCCGATGGACGGTGGTCGAATGCTGCGGTCTCTTTTAGCCACTCGTTTGGGGCGGCTTCGGGCCACACAGATTGCTGCCATCATCGGGCAAGTCATAGCAGTCCTGCTGTTCGTCTACAGCTTATTTGATCGGCATTTGATCCTTTCTTTGATCAGTATTTTCGTGTTTTTGACAGCTCGGCACGAATCCAGAATGGTGTGGATGGACCACATACTGGCCACCAGCCCAGTCAGCCAAATCATGCGAACAGAATTCTCCCGCTTCCCTCTATCCGATCCAATCAATCGGCTGCTGGAGGTTTTTGAACAAGAAAAGGAACGCAGTTTCCTTGTTTTTGATGAGCTGAACAAAGTCGTCGGCGTCTTACACGAGGCATTTGTCCTGGAAGCCATTAAAAAGGAAGATACCAATGCTCCCCTGATGTCCTACCTGAGTTCAAACTACGAGCCCCTCGAACCTGCCGACAATCTGAAGGTGGTTTTGCAAAAGATGCAGCAGCACGGCTACAGTATCTTGCCTGTTTATGAGGAAAATAGCTTGGTCGGGGTTGTTGATGTAAGAAGTATGAATGCTTTTATCCGAGAAAAACGGTCTACATAAGAAATCCCGAACCTCCACAAGGAAGATTCGGGATCACTGTAACGATATTATCTGACTTTGAGCTTCCTACAAGCCCAACTCTGCTTTGACAAGCGCCATCACATCATCGGAGTCTTGCGCAAATAGTACCGTATTCATCACACTGGTATCGAAGATCATGGAGTAGCCTTTCTCCTTGCCAATCTTATTGATGGCAGCATTGACCTTCTCGAGGATTGGCTTAAGCAATTCCTCTCGTTTCTTTTGCACCTTAGTCAGAATATCTTGTTCTTCCTGGGCTAGTACCTGCTCTTCTTTGGCAAACTCTGCCTGCTTTTTCTGAATTTCAATCTGAGGCAATACACCACCTTGGGCATCCTTCAGAAATTTTCCAGCTCTTTCCCGGAAGTTGTTGACCTTTTTTTCAAAGGCCGCACCCAATTGCTTTTGATAAGCTTCCAACTCGGAGTCAGCAGCCTTGGTGGCAGGCATTTGGACCAATAAGTTTCCAGCATTGATGTGGCCGTACTTCTGGGCTATAGCAGACTGGCTGATGCTCAACATCGCCAGAACAAAGACGCTTAAATAGAGTAGTCTCTTCATAAGTAATATAAAAGTTGATTCATTGAATAAGACTACAAAGTTAGCGTTAGGTGTACAACTTTAATAACATTTAACAAAAGATTAAGGAGGAATTTGGCCTGTTTTCAAGCAATTCTTGGTCTAAAAAGCTTCAAATAATTCTTTTAAATCATTTGTTGACAAGCTCACAGCAACATTTTCAGCTGAAGAACCGCCCGCTCGATTTCCTCCTCCGTCATAGAAGCAAATCCCATTCGAATGGCATTGAGCGAGGGAAGCTGCTGCCGAAAGCTCGTTCCATCTGATAAATACAAGCCATTTGCCTTCGCCTCCCGGCTCAGTCGAACCAGATCGATTTCTGGAGCAAAATGCGCCCACAATGCCATCCCTCCACTAGGCAAGCGAAATTTGACCGAATCCCCAAGATGCCTTTGCAGGCCGTTGGCAAAGCAGTCCCGCCGGTTGCGGTATTGCTTGACGGCTTTGTTGAGGTGCCTTTTTAAGACCCCTTCGTCGATCAAATCAGCTAGCGCCAGCTCCTGTATACAATCCCCCTGCCGATCAATGATGCGCCGGAGGCATACGGCCTGTTCAATGAACCTTTGTGGTGCCACGATGTATCCGATTCGGAAAGCAGGAGCGATGCTTTTTGAAAAGGAGCCAATATAAACCACCAGTCCGTGTCGATCGGCACTGGCCAACGGCAGAAGCGGGCTGTTGTCGTAGTGGAACTCATAATCATAGTCATCTTCGATGATGACAAAGCGGTATTCAGCTGCCAATTCCAATAGCTTCAATCGCCGTTCTGGCGAAAGAGGGACCGTTGTTGGATGGTGATGGTGGGAGGTAACATACACAGCGCGGATGGGGTGCTGATCGCACAAGTGGCCAATGTCGTCTACCACCAGGCCGTGTTCATCTACCCTGACCCTTTGCATGATGGTGCCTAGGTGGCGAAAGGTCATGTCCGCAGTAAAGTAATTGGTTGTCCCGACGATGATCTGATCTCCGGGCTTCAAGACAGAACGGGCGCTTAGGTAAATTGCCATCTGGCTCCCTCTGGTGATCATAATTTGATCGGCTGTACACCGCAGTCCTCGATTGCTGGCAAAATCTTCGGCTAGAATCGTGCGAAGTCTCTGGCTACCGCGTGCATCACCGTATCCGAGGTAGTTACGGGTATTGAACCGTCGCAGGTTTCGGGCATACGCTCGGGCCAATTCCCGAACGGGAGCGAGGCGGGTATCCGGCGCACCATCATCAAAGGCCAGCGGATAATTGTATTGAAAGGGGGGACTCAAATGTGGAAATCCATAGGGCTCGAAGCCGGTTTGGACGGGCGGCGCTTCAGGCTGAAGGCTTGTGATGCTACGGGTTTTCAACTCTGGTAGTTCCTTGGAGATAATGGTTCCTCGGCGAGGCATGATCTCTACCCAACCTTGTGATTCCAGTTCTTCCAACGCATGAACGACCGTTTGGCGATGCACCTTTAGGTCTTGGGCAAGACTTCTGCTGCCAGGCAGTTTGTCTCCTGGTCGGATCGTTCCAGACTGTATCAGGTGGATGAGTTGGTTGGCAAGTTGTAGGTAAACGGCTCCCTTGGCCTTTCGATCTATATGCAAATGCGCTTTTAATGGAATCATAACTGGACCATTGTTAAAGATAAAACTGGATGATTTTAGTGGTCCAGAAAAATAATACATTTGTTGGACATCAAAAGCAAAAAATTGTGGAATCTTATCCAGTAAATCAACGCAACAAGGTAAAAAGAGTCCCTCGGAGAGGACATTACGACCGCGAGACTGTCCACCGTATATTGGACATTGGCTGCGTGGCACACATCGGCTTTGTGGTCGATGGACAACCTTTTGTCATACCCACTGCCTATGGCCGCTCTGGCGATCGACTTTATCTACATGGAGCCACCAAGAGCCGAATGATGACCAACTTAGAGGAGGGCATCCCGGTTTGTGTGACGGTTACTTATTTAGATGGTATTGTGCTGGCGCGTTCGGCCTTTCACCATTCGATGAACTACCGTTCGGCTGTCATTTTTGGAAAAGCCCATATTTTGGAGGGAGCTGAAAAGGAAAAAGCCCTATTTTGCATTTCGGAGCAAATCCTCAAAGGAAGATGGGCAGAAGTTCGGCAACCGAGTGAGAAAGAGATGAAGGCGACAATGGTTTTGGCTTTGACAATCGATCAGGCTTCTGCTAAAATCCGGACGGGTCCGCCGGGTGACGACTTGCCCGATTATGAGCTTCCCATTTGGGCGGGTGTCCTGCCCATTCATCGAAGCTATGGACAAGCGATCAGCGACCCTAAACTACGGGCGGGAATTCCCCTGCCTGCGAGCGTGAAAAATCAATTGCAAATGAATCAGACAGCTAGTACTAATTTGAGACGCCCTGAAAAATCAGAGGTAGCAGAATTCTATTGGGGATACGTCGAAAAGGTGCCAGGCAACGATTTCTTACAGGTACTCCGCGACGCTTCCTCCTCTATGCCCCAGTGGTTTGAGGCCCTCGATGCAGATCAATGGAATTATCGCTACGCCGAGGGGAAGTGGACTGTAAAGGAAGTTTTGCAGCATCTCATTGATACCGAAAGGATATTCAACTATCGAGCTTTGCGAATTGCACGGGGCGACAAAACGCCATTGCCTGGTTTTGACCACAATGCTTACGTTCCGGCCTCCAACGCCAACTCGCGTAGCCCCGAGTCTTTGATGGCCGAATACCGAGCCGTTCGGGCTGCCAGTATTGTCCTGTTCGAAACCCTGGACCATGAGACCTTGAACCAAAAAGGTACTGCCAGCGAGAAAGGCATCACCGTCCGGGGACTTGGATACATCACAGCAGGACATGAAATACACCATCTTCAGATATTAAAAGAGCGCTATTTCAATGGGTAGAGCCAGTAAATACATACATGGACAAAACCAAGAAGAGCAGGAGCGGCTGGATGTTCAGGCCAATTTCTTGGAGCGCATGATCCACGAGCAACTCGATATGAGTGGCGTAAAGCAATTGCTGGAAGTGGGCGTTGGCGTAGGCGCACAGACTCGCTTGATGCTGCAAAAGTATCCGGACATGTGTATTCATGGCATCGATATTTCTACGGAGCAAATTCAAAAGGCAGCCGAAAATTTATCCAAAGTTGCGGCTTTCCAAGGGCGGTATTCTCTGGAACAAGCAGATGCAGCCTCCTTTCAAATGCCCGAGGAGATCGCAGCGGATGGCGCTTTCATCTGCTGGGTATTGGAACATCTGGCCGAGCCGCTTCGCGTCTTACAGAATTGCAAAAAAGTACTTCGACCTGGTAGTCCGATATTTGTAACGGAGGTTTACAACCAATCTCAGTTTTTGTATCCGGACTCTCCGGCCATTATGGCCTACTGGAATGCTTTTAACCAGATGCAATCCGATTTTGGAGGCCACCCCTACATCGGCGCTCAGCTCGGAGGATTGCTGCACGAAGCGGGTTTTACAAATATTCACGTTTACCCTATTTATCAACACCACGATAAGCGCAATCCAGCCAACCGACAGCAGATGATGGTTTATTTCAAAGATTTACTGATGAGTGCGGCTGAGCAACTAATTGAACATCGCTACATCAAGCAGTTGGACCTAGCAGTTGTGCAGCAGGAAATCAGACAATTCATGGACCATCCCGATGCCGTGTATTTCTACTCTGGCTTTCAGGCGGTGGCAAAAAGTTAAAGTGGTCAAATGCGAGATATTCAAACGACTATCCAGGCACTGGAAGGATACATCCAGGCATTTCCATCTGCCATTCGGCGCCTGACAGAGGAGGAGCTTCAGCATCGTCCGGCACCTGGCAAATGGTCTAAGATAGAGTTTATGGGACACCTGGTGGACTCTGCGACTTACAATTGGCAACGCTTTGTCAATATCCAATTTGAGGAAAAGCCTTTTGTTATCGTTTCCTATGCGCAAGAAGAGCTGGTCAAACGCAATGATTACCAAAATCAGTCTTTGGAGGAATTGCTTTCCCTTTGGCAACTACTCAATCGGCAAATTTGTCGACGCTTGAAGCAATTGAGTCCAGAGCAATTGGCGTGGAAGGTCATAGCCTATGGCGACAAGGAGGGTACGCTGGCCTGGTGGGCGGATGATTATACACAACATTTGGAGCATCATCTCAGCCAAATCCTAGGGAGCTTGGATGTACTGGCAGCAAAAGATGCCTGGCACCTACCGCTGGAGGTGGCTAGAAAAAAGCTGGCAGCGCAGCAAGCTTCGCCCTTCCTCGAATTGATGCGGCATGGTAGTATGACCGTTGAATTATACCACCCTGTGGGTAAGGATTACCAGCAACCACATTCAAAGGATGAACTCTATGTCATTGCAAATGGTACCTCCTGGTTTTTTCACGAAGGCAGCCGTCGGAAAGTTGGCACAGGAGATGTGCTGTTCGTTCCCGCTGGCGATGTACACCGATTCGAAGATTTTACGGAGGACTTCCAAACCTGGGTGATTTTTTACGGGCCGGAAGGAGGGGAGAAAAGGTCCAGCGAATAATAAGCATCGCAACTGCTGTGGCCGGTATCTCCGACGGGGCAACTGAGCTTTCGGAATCCTACCTTTTGATACAAGGCATTGGCTTCCGCCATGCGATCGACCGTTTCCAGGTAGCATTGTTTGTAGCCGATTTGCCTTGCGCGATCCAGACACAGCTCGATGAGTTTCCGACCCAATCCTCTTCCTCTGAGCCTCCGGTAGAAATACATCTTTTTCAATTCGCAAATGCTGGAATCTCCGTTGGCCAGTGGACCTATGCCACCACAGCCGGCAAGCCCCTCTTCATCTTCGAGCACAAAAAAAGCAGAGCGATCATTGTTGTAGGTCTCAAACATCTGGTCTACCTCTGGGTCGTTGATGGAATAACCTTCTCCAACACATTCATATTCCGTCATAACAGTCCGAATGATTTGAGCGATCGCCGGATTGTCGTTGGCTTGTATGAGGCGTATTTGAACGTCTGAAAATGTGATGGGGGAGAAGTTACTCTTGGTCATGTTGCAAAAATAAAAAAGCAAGCCCTGTTTGTCAATGGAACAAGGCTTGCTTGTGTGTTAATGCTGACAATGTATTATTTGCTCAAAAATTTTCCGAAGAGTTTCATGCCCATATTAGCGAGGTCATCCATGACACTACCGTCGCCATCCTGATCGAGGAACTTTCCGATTAAGCCCATTTCAGCCCGCTTGTTAGAGGCTGATTGAACAGAGCCTGAGAGCATACCGGCCAGGTCAGTTGGGTTTAAGCCCTGCTCGCGCTTGGTGCGACCGAGTGCGCCCATCACCAAAGGAGCCAACATAGACATTAGGTTGCCGGTTTTATTACCTTCTAATCCAGAAATTTTGGAGATCATATCGATGGCGCCGCTTTGTTTGCCACCCAGAACGTGCTTCAAAATACCAGCTCCGTTCATCATACGGCTATTTTCTGGCTGTGCATTGGTATTGCTACCACCGATCATATCCATCACATTATCGAGTACACTACCATCGTGATCGTTGTCCAAGGCATTGGCTAGAGAGCTGGCACCTTCAGGAGTAGAGGCATTCTTAGCCAGTGCGCTGACCATGGTGGAGAGAATACCAGAGGCAGCATCAGCTGTTTGCTGTTTGTTTGCACCGCCGAGGTTTTGGCTCAGTTGATCGATAAGGCCCTCAGAAAGTTGACCTTGTAGTAGATCCATTAAATCCATAAAAGAAGATTTATTTAATTATAAAAAAGTAAGAGGTTCGTAAAATAAGTCAATTCACAAATCATTGTAGAAGTGGTAAATGCTGTGGAACGAGAAGTCAAATCCGTCCTATTTTACCTGATTCGCCTCCGTTTGAGTCAAATTAAGCAATCTTGTCCTGATTTTTGCAGGGATAATTAAAAATAATTGAAAACCGATGATTAACAAATACCTTTTTTCAGCCTGCCTATGCTTAGTCGTATGCACTTTCACCTCTGCTCAATACCTGCATACGCCTTCTGATTTTGATAAAGTCCTGGAAAAATCTACCAGTCGCTATACCATTGACGCTTCACTGAAAGCTGCTCCCAAAGTGGACCGACCCTTGGTAGCCAAAGGCTGGTCGGCAGTTTTGACAGCCGATGGCGCTCGTTTGGTCGCTCCGGATATTAGGACGGAGGTAAGTGCCACAAAGTATCGGATTAAGGGAGATAATTTTTATGAAAAGGGAAAATTTCTCAAGGCTGCTTCAAATTATGAGAAAATGATGCCCACGGGCAAGAGCGATGGGGACCTCTTGAAAAGGTTGGCAGACAGCTACCACAAAGGGGGGGATTTGGACAAAGCGATCCAGTGGTACAACGAGGCGGTGGATGTGAATTTCATCGATTTTGAAGCACACCAATTACTGGCTGCTTGCTATCGCGAAAAAAGCGACCTGAACAAGGCGGTTCGCCATATTACATTAGCACATTTGCTCAATCGAAATGATCCTGCTATTTTAGAGGTGCTTAAGAACTATTACGAGGCAGATGGTCGCCATTTTGTGGACTACTCGTTCGAACCGGCCTATCAGTTAGGACAGCTTAATAAAGCGGAAATAAAGCTCTCCTACGCTGGCAAACCCTGGGAAGCCTACGGTAAGTGTAAGGCGGTTTGGAAGCATGAGGTAAAGCATCGGGAAAAAATGAGCCGTATGTCTAATGCGCCCATCGATGAAGTGGAAGAAAAGGAGTGTTTGCTCAATGCCATCATCGTTTATGGCCGTTTAGATGCCACTGAGCAGCAGGCATATCCAGAATTGAAGTCGTTGGGTTTTGCAATAGCAAAGCAGAACATTAATGATTATATCTTGTACGAGATGAAAGCTGTCCAAGAACCTTTGCTCATCAGCCGTTTGTCTCGTCAGAAGTTGCTGGAATTAGCGGAATTTGTCAAGCAACTCAGAACACAATAGGTTACATCAATTCAAGTTGTAAAGCACTCCACAAAGGAGCTTACGGCTTGAGTCATCCAAATCAAAACACCAACAAGCTTTGAACAAAACAGCCAACGAAGGGACATTCGAATCACCAGGCATTTCTCAACAAAAGGCTGTGTTGAACGCAGCCAGTGCTTACGTCCTGGAACTGTTCAACAAGCACCACGACACTCGACTGGTGTACAATAACTACCAGCGAACGGCCAAAGTCGTTCAGCGCCTTCGGGTGATCGCCGACGCAACAGAGGCATCTGCTACGAGTTGTGAGACCGCCGAGCTGGCAGCTTGGTTTCATCTCAGTGGCTACTTGAAAAATTATCGACTGCCCAAAGGTGCCAGCCTCGACGAAGCTACTGCCTTTCTAAATGCGAACCACTATCCTTCCGATGGAAAAGACAAAGTCCTCGAGTGCCTAAAAGTATTGGATACCGATCAATTGTCGGATCATCCGGAGGCTCAGTTGCTCAAAGATGCCATCCAGTCCGTCAATCTTACCCATCAGTTTTTTCAGGAAAGGCCCTTGCTTCGCTTGGAGTGGGAGTTGATGGAAAACCGGCGGCTTTCTCCATATGAGTGGCAACATCTTCAGTTGCAGGACTTATTGGGGGCTCAGTTTTACACTGTTTACGCCAAAGAACAGTACGAACCCATCGTTGGTCAAAACCTATTGGTCCAAAAATCAAAAGCTGAAAAGTCTTCTCGCACTCAGGGAGCAATGACGATACAGCCAGAAGACCTGAGTCGACCATTCCAAGGCATCGAGCGAAAGATGCCAACCAGTGCTACCCAGACATTTTTCCGGGCCAACTACCGCAACCACATCAACCTAAGTGCGATTGCAGACAACAAAGCCAATATCATGATCAGTGTCAACGCGATCTTGATATCTGTCGTCATTTCCATACTGTCTTACCGCAACATTCCCGACACCAATCCCATGGTATTGTTGCCTGTTGTCATTTTCTTAGTAACGGGTTTGGCTTCGTTGATTTGCGCGGTATTGTCGATTCGTCCCAAAGTCACTTCCTTAAATGGAGAAAGCATCAGTCCGGAGCAAGCCAAGCGCAACATCGTTTACTTTGGCAACTTTGTCCGATTGGAGGAGGAGCAGTTCGAAGAGGCACTGGATGCTGTTTTACGAGATGGAGAATTGCTCTACGGCAATATGGCGCGCGATCTATACCACCTCGGAAAAGTACTCGACCAAAAGTATCGTTATTTGACTATATCTTACAATATCTTCATGGTAGGCTTCATTGCAACCGTTGTTACCTTTCTGATTGCTATCTTTGTGTAGCCAAAATTTTTATAAACTCACACAATATACTATGACAATTACTGAAGTGATTCGCCGTCGCAGGTCTGTCTTTCCACCTGTGTACAACGATCGTCCGATAGACAAAAGCATTATTGAAGAGATTTTGGAAAATGCCAACTGGGCGCCCAACCATCGGCTGACCGAGCCCTGGCGATTCAAAGTCTTCACAGGCAAGGCGCTAAAGAGCCTGAGTGATTTTTTAGCCGCTTATTATCAGCGGACAACCCCTGCTGAGAAGTTCTCGGAGATGAAATACAAGAAAACCCGGAAAAAGCCCCTTCAATCTGCCTGTGTTATTGCCATTTGCATGCAGCGTGATCCAGAAGAACGCTTGCCCGAATGGGAAGAGGTAGCGGCGGTATCTTGTGCTGTACAGAATATGTGGCTCACAGCAACGGCTCATGGCATTGGTGCTTATTGGAGCAGTCCGGGAGCCATCAATGCCTTTGGAGAGCTGGTAGAGTTGGCCGAAGGAGAGCGCTGTTTGGGATTCTTTTTTATGGGTTACACCGATAGCCCGCATCCTGAAGGCAAGCGAAAAGCCATTGGCGATAAGGTCCAATGGTTGTGAACCAACACTTTAGCTGTAGTTTTGTTGTTCAAAATCCAAAATTCTGTTACTTTTGCCCACCAATTGAGGAACAGGCCGCAGGCATGATCTTGGTAAGTAGAGAAAACTTCATACAAGGCATGCCTTTATTTTTTGCCAAATGAATCAAATTTGTACACAAACTCTAACGAATTAGTATTATGAATTTAGGTCAAACGATTACTTATGTCATTCCGGTCTTTGGTGTGCTGGCCTTGCTATACACCTTCTGGAAATCTTCCTGGGTTTCCAGTCAGGAGGTAGGTACCGAAAGAATGGGGCGAATTGCCGAAAACATTGCCGATGGTGCAATGGCATTCCTAAAAGCCGAATATCGCGTATTGGCAGTCTTTGTCATCGCAGTCGCCATATTACTTGGTATCAGTGGTAATACACCGGAGTCTTCTCCTTTGGTAGCACTGTCTTTTATCCTTGGTGCTATTTGCTCTGCTCTGGCAGGTTTCATCGGAATGCGCGTGGCAACCAAAGCCAACGTCCGCACCACCAATGCTGCTCGTAATGGATTAAGCCAGGCATTGGGTGTTGCTTTTGCTGGTGGTTCTGTCATGGGATTGGGCGTTGTCGGCTTGG
The DNA here is from genome assembly GCA_039199225.1 of Bacteroidota bacterium. GTDB lineage: Bacteria > Bacteroidota > Bacteroidia > Chitinophagales > Saprospiraceae > JBCCSZ01. Next base: position 3,318 of record JBCCSZ010000205.1, on the reverse strand, counting down.
GGGTTCTCGGTTTGGGGACGCTATTGTTGATCTACAGTAATATGTTCGGTATAGATACAGCTGCGAATGTCTCTCGGGTCATCACAGTCATCACAGGCTTTTCCTTTGGTGCTTCTTCCATCGCTTTGTTTGCACGTGTTGGTGGAGGGATTTACACAAAGGCAGCCGACGTTGGAGCTGACCTGGTCGGTAAAGTAGAGGCAGGCATTCCAGAAGATCACCCGCTGAACCCAGCTACCATTGCAGATAACGTTGGGGATAATGTAGGGGATGTTGCAGGAATGGGAGCTGACCTTTTCGAGTCGTATGTTGGGTCCATCATCGGTACCATGGTACTTGGGGCGGCCTTCATCGGTTTGACAGGCTTTGATATTGGTAATAGCTTTGGTGGCTTGAATGCTGTTTTGTTGCCATTGTTCCTGGCTGGTGTTGGTATTGTCACCTCTATCATTGGAACCTTCTTCGTCCGGGTTAAGGAGGGAGGTGATCCCCAGAAGGCTTTGAATGCAGGCGAATTGATTTCTGCTGTTTTGATGCTGGCAGCTACTTTTGCCATTGTTAAATGGATGCTGCCAGGCACGTGGGATTTCAACGGAGTGACTTATTCAAATACAGGTGTTTTCGTGGCAGTTGTTTTTGGACTGCTGTCCGGTCTTGGAATTGGATACATCACAGAATATTATACAGGTACAGGTACGAAGCCAGTGCAAGGGATTGTTGATCAGTCGGTCACTGGTTCTGCTACAAACATCATTGCTGGTTTGGGTGTTGGGATGCAATCTACTGCCATTCCGATCATCATCTTGGCAATTGCCATCATTGGTGCGCACCACTTTGCTGGACTTTACGGTATTGCGATTGCTGCTGTAGGAATGCTTTCCAATACAGGTATCCAGTTGGCAGTAGATGCTTATGGACCGATTTCAGATAATGCGGGTGGTATTGCTGAAATGGCTGAGTTGCCTAAAGAAGTTCGTCAGCGTACAGATAAGCTCGATGCTGTGGGTAATACCACTGCTGCCATCGGTAAGGGTTTTGCCATCGGTTCAGCGGCTTTGACGGCTCTGGCTTTGTTTGCGGCCTTTATGACGACTGCTAAAATCAACAGCATTGACATTTCCAAGCCGATTGTAATGGCTGGTTTGTTGTTGGGCGGTATGTTGCCTTTCTTGTTTTCTGCCTTGGCCATGGGCGCGGTTGGGCGAGCTGCCATGGATATGATCCAGGAGGTACGTCGCCAGTTTAAGTCCATCCCTGAATTGACAAATGCCTTGGCGGTTATGCGCAAAAACGATGGAAAGGAATTTGAAGACTGGTCTGCGGCCGATCAAAAGACCTTCCAGGCGGCTGATGGAAAGGCAGAATACAGTAAGTGTGTAGAAATTTCAACCCAAGCCTCTATCCGGGAGATGATCGTTCCTGGCATAATCGCAGTTGTATCACCGGTAGCTGTCGGCTTCCTTGGTGGCGCCGAGATGTTGGGTGGTTTGTTGGCTGGTGTGACGGTATGTGGGGTATTGATGGCCATCTTCCAGTCCAATGCAGGTGGTGCTTGGGACAATGCTAAGAAGATGTTTGAAGAGGGCGTAAGCATCCAAGGGGATAAATACTACAAAGGTTCTGAGCCACACAAGGCAGCGGTTGTAGGTGATACGGTTGGTGATCCATTTAAAGATACCTCTGGTCCATCTCTCAACATCTTGCTCAAGTTGATGTCTGTGGTGGCTTTGGTCATCGCGCCATTTTTGGTCTAATGTGATCTTCCCTCCTACGAGGCAATAAAATTGCTCAAAAAGCGCTTTATCCAAGAAACGATAAGGCGCTTTTTGCGTTTAACTACAATAGGCTCGCAATCTAATCATCCATAGGGTTATTGTTTTGTTAAAAAGCTAGTTTGGCAGGATTAATGCCGAACATTTATCTGTATTTTCATCTATATTTATAGATTATATCGGCTTTTGCGATTATGTGCCGTTTTTTGAAATGAAGAGATAATAAATAAAAAAATAAAATTATGAGATTTAAGGGTCCCTTCTTCTTCTCAATCATTGCTGTTGCTTTCCTCATCGGGGCAGCTTACTACCCTTCGCCCAACAATGCCGAAAAAGAAGTGGTTTTGATGCAAACCATTCTAAGTGGATTGAATCAGCTTCACTACCGCCCACAAGCCATTGATGATGACTTTTCCGGAAAGCTGTACGATCTGTTCGTGGAAAGACTGGATGGTGGAAAACGATGGATGACACAAGAAGACTTTGACCAACTCAAAAAATACCGCCTTCAATTGGACGATGATGCCAATATTGGTTCCTTTGAATTTTTCGATCTGGCTACCAAATTGCTGTCTGCCCGTATCGACGAAACCGAAGCTTACTACAAAGAATTTCTCTCTGAGCCTTTCGATTTTACAAAAGACGAGGCCATCGAATTGGATGGCGAAAAGAAAGAGTATGCCAGCAGTAGCAAGGAGTTGAGGGAATACTGGCGCAAGTCCATGAAATATGAAACCCTCGTTCGCCTCAATAACAAGCTCAAAGAGCAAAAAGAACTGGAAGAGGGAGAGGAGAAAAAATCTTATGATGTTTTGGAGAAAGAAGCGCGTGAGGCAGTCAAAGAAACGTACGATGATTGGTACCAACGTATCAGCAAGCGCCGCCGCTCCGATTACATGAGTGATTATCTCAACACCATGACCAATATTTTTGATCCACATACTGGCTACTACGAGCCAAAGGATAAGGAGAATTTTGACATTGGAATGTCCGGTACCTTGGAAGGAATTGGCGCTCGTCTGCAAACAGATGGAGACTATACCAAAGTGGTCAGCATCGTTCCCGGTGGACCTGCCTGGAAGCAAAAGTCATTGGAAGAGAACGATCTCATAATGAAGGTGACCCAAGGTGATGAGTCAAACATCGAAGCGGTCGATGTAACAGGCTTCCGAATCGACGATGTGGTGAAACTCATCCGAGGTAAAAAAGGAACCAAGGTGACACTTTCTGTCAAAAAGGTCGATGGTACCATAGAAGATATTACGATCACTAGAGATGTTGTCCAATTGGATGAGTCCTACGCACGCTCTGTGATTTTGGATTTGCCTGGAAAAGCTGATAAAATTGGGTACATCAAATTGCCTCGTTTTTATGCAGATTTCAACCGCCGGGGCGGCCGCTCCTGCGCTCAGGATGTTGCCGATGAGCTGGAAAAGTTGCAGGCAACAGGTGTCAACGGCGTTGTGCTGGATTTGCGCAACAATGGTGGTGGTTCACTCCGCGATGTCGTTCGCATGTCTGGTCTGTTCATCGAGGAAGGACCAAT
>JBCCSZ010000204.1:0-14635 GCA_039199225.1 Bacteroidota bacterium | reverse complement strand
GATGGTCAATCGATGGACTTCCAGAAAATCTACGATATTCTCCAATTCGACATCGTCTCTCCCTTTGTCAGCCGGACAGGGGGTAAACGCGATTATTTCTCCTATGGCATCATTAAGTTGCTGGAACTGAAATTTGATGATCGACTCGGTTTCCACGAAAAACTCAACGAAAATCAAACCTTCTACAGCTTTTCGAGCGCCAAACGTGCCGCCGCCTGGCGCGAATACCTCTACCAACACAAATTAGTCAATACCCAAACAACCATCCCACCTTCTTTTAGTCAAATGCGTCAGGAGGATTAGGCTCTTTTGCAGTAGGCAGTGCGGCAAGTATGCGGTCGGCAGCATCCCTAGTGTTGTGCTTTTTGGAAACGGCCAGCTGAAAAACCATCCACTGATTTAACATACTGCTAACAGCTTTTGCCAAAATAACCATGCGAGGGAAGGGTTTTATATTTGGAGTGGACTTAATTTTTGGGTATATCGCTAACACACGAACATAATCCTGACTATTTTTGTATTACCATTGTTCAATCAAAAAGTGAAAGATGAAAAATTTAGTCAAACTGATTTCCCTTTTCCTGCTTTGCTTTCTGGTCGTGGGACTCAACCAAGCAGATGCGCAGAGAAGGAGTTCTAAGCGCAGCAGCAAAAACGATGAATACTTTGACGAGAGTGGCAGTTTGAAGAATAAATTGTGGTACGGAGGAGGCTTCAATCTGGGATTTAGTGGTGGAAACAACATCAATATTTTCAACATTGGTATTTCCCCCATGGTAGGGTACAAAATCATCGAAACAGTATCGGTCGGTCCGCGCGTCGGTCTGCAGTACTCTTTTATCAAAGGATTTGGAACAGATAACCAGACGTATAGATTTCAACCCATTTCCTATTCTGTTGGGCTTTTTGGCCGCTTCAAAGCCTTTCAAAATCTCTTTGCTCATGTGGAGTACGAATTTGAAAGTGCCGAGGTTTTCTTTACCACTGTCAATGCGCGCGGAACCGTGCTGGCCGTCCGAAACGGTGAGGTGTTGAAGCAAAGAGAGAATCGCGACAACTTTTACATCGGAGGAGGTTACAACAGCGGGAATGGCCTTTTTGGCTATGAAATCCTAATTCTGTACAACGTCATGGAATCGGATGACAACATCAACTTACCCTTGGATTTCCGTTTTGGCTTTACCTGGAATTTCTAGTATCTCGGGAAGCCTTTCCTTATAACCTGAATCAATCAAAAAAGCCCTAAGCAGCGTTCCTCGTGAAATAATGCTTAGGGCTTTTTACGTGGTGACTTTGATCCCTTAGAATCCGATCGTCACGCCGAGTAAGTAATTGCGGCCAGCTTGTGGGTAAAGCCCTGTGAGATTATAAGTGCTGGTGCTGGCATCTTCCAATCGCGCGCTGGGGTCGTCCGGACGTGCGTCGTAGCCGGCAGAGATGTAGCGATAAGTCCAGGCATTGGCAGAGTAGCGAGCGTCAAATAAGTTGCGAATGAGAAATCTGACACTTAGCTCCTTGAGGATGCCAGAGCGGAAGTTGTACTGCAGCCGTAGGTCGCTAAAGCTGTAAGCGTCCAGCTGAGTATTTTCATTGGAGCTGTTATCGATGAACTGTTTGCCAATGTATTTCGACATCAGTGACACAATGAAGTCGTGATTTTCGAGGCGTCCTTCCAAAAAATTGTAGCTCAACATCCCACTCCAAATGACATTGGGCGAAAAAGCCAAGTCAGAATCTTCATGCTCAATCTGGGTTTGTTGGCCCGTATCCCATACATCGATAAACTCTGTGAACGACTTGATTTTGTTTTGGCTCAAGGTCGCAGAGGTCCCAAATTCCAGCCCCTTGGCTAGAATCACCCGAGCGTCAAACTCGACGCCAGCACGGAAGCTGTTGTCCACATTGACGCGGGTGGCTGCCCCTACGTCGTTGAGCTGCCCCGTCGGTACCAATTGGTCTTTGTAGAACATATGGTAGAGATTCACACCAAAATTGATCTTTTCCCATTGCTCCCGATAGCCAATCTCTGTATTGAAGAGCCGTTCTGCCTTGGGGCGACTGAGGGGCGTAGATTCCGTAAAGTCGTTGCGGTTGGGTTCGCGATGGCCTACACCAAAGGAGGCATATACATTTCGATTGGCATCGATCTGGTGGAACAGCCCGATCTTAGGGTTGAAAAAATGTAACCGTATGTCTTGATCTGCCGCCAGCCCGATGCTGTCCAAGCCGAGGAAAGAATAGTTGACCATGCGATATTGCAGGTCTACGTAGGCATTGGTCTTAGCCGTCAACTGGTAGTGGATTTTCCCAAAAATGTTGAAGTCCAGCTTCTCTGCATCATTGTCGTAATAGATCGGAGGAGTGTTTTGTTCTCCTTGTGAAGCCGTCCAGATCACCTCTCCGAAGTGGCGGCCGTTGTAATTGCTCAAAGCACCTCCGAGTACAGCCCGAAAGCGCTCATTGGGATTGTAGTTGAGGCTGTAAGTAAGGCCGTAGAAGTGGTTGTCGAGCCAACGGCGACGGATGAGGTCTGTGGTGTCGATCCGATTGATGTTGTATTCGCCCAGCACCTGGTCGGCTTTGTATTGCTCAAAGAAGCCCTTACCACGAGTGTAGTGCGCAGCCAAATTGAGGTGCAACTCATTGCTCAATTCGCGGTTGAATAACAGCTGGTAGTGGGTCTGGGTGTAATTGTCCACTTCGTTGTCGTGTGGCTCACCGGCTCTTTCGGTGCCTGCTGTGTTGAAAGTTGGCAGGCTATCCACCAGCTGGTAAGGTACGCCGTTCCAGGCTTGGTAGGTGATTTCGTGTCCGGAAAAGACATTGAGGCGCAAAGACTGCTTTTCCTCGATCATTGCTCCGGAGAAGAAGAAAGAATGCAGCCGGGCGCTCGCTCGGTCGATGTAGCCATCGGAGGTGATGCGCGACAGGCGGCCATCCAGGGTAAATTTGTTTTTGATCAAGCCACTGCCCGCTTGGATGTTGTGTCGCAGGGTGTTGAAGGAACCAATGCCATTGACCAGCTTGAGGTAGGGTTTGGCGTGGACCTTTCCGGTACTGAGGTTGATGGTAGCACCAAAGGCACCGGCACCGTTGGTTGAAGTACCGACGCCCCGTTGAATTTGCACGCCCTCGGTCGAGCTGATAAAGTCTGGCAGGTCGACCCAGAAGGTCCCCTGGGATTCTGCATCGTTGAGCGGGATGCCATTGATGGTTACATTGATACGGGTCGGATCGCTGCCTCTGATTCGGATGCCTGTGTAGCCGATCCCTGTACCAGCATCGGAGGTGACAACGGCGGAAGGGGTCCACTTCAGCAGGAAGGGAACATCCTGGCCAAGGTTGTTTTTCTCGAGGGTTTCTTTGTCGAGATTGGTATAGGTGACAGGGGTTTTTTCTTCGGCCCAAGTGCTGAGAATTTCCACTTCTTTCATGCGATAGCTGGTCGCAGTCAGGCTAAAGTCTACATACTGACGGTTTTCGGTAAGGCTCACTTTTTGGGTTTGACTTTCGTAGCCCAGGTAAGAAATGACCAGGGTATACGTTCCCTTTTCGAGTTTGGCAAATCGAAAAAAACCATCTTCATCGCTCGTTGTACTCCGTTGGATATCGTCCAGTAGGATGAACGCGCCCGGAAGGGGTTCACCGTCTTGATCTGTGATGGTTCCATTCAAAGAAGACTGAGCATTCAACAAAATAGGCAATAATAAGCAACAACAGCTTAGTAGCAAAAATCGCATTCGTAAGTATTTGAAGTTTTCCAATCGCATCGCCCAGGGGTTAGGCGACCCACATGTACATACAAAGGCCCAGAAAACCTCAACAGCAGAAGAGGTTGATCCCTTGGCAGCATTACCCGCCCAGGTTCTATGGGTCTAATCTCAGCCTGGCAAAATTGCCAAGCACCCCAGTGAAACGCTGCGAAGATAGAAAAAAGCAGTAAAAGTAGAAGCCCTCAGTATGTTTCGCTATTCAATATTTGTTGAATTCTGGCAATACTTGATGTTGTTCGATTGGATGGCGTTCCCTCAACAATAAAGTAGCGTTTATTGAGCTGTTGGAGTTTATTTTCGTATCGGATGAATAGGGCATCTCGGTCGTCAGGATTTTCGCGCAAGGGGTCGGGCTCCCAGGGAATATCGGGACGGCACAGCAGATATAGTGTGTTGTCTGACTGCTCCATTTGTTGGTCGATCCAAGGGTGACTGCGCTTGTATTTGACCATCCCCCAGATGTGAATGGTGAGCAGGTCGGTATCGCAGATGAGCAGGGAGTGGGCATTTTTGGCAGCCTTCATTATGGCGCTGTGTTGTCCCTTGGCAATGTCCAGCAAATCGCTTTCTCGGTAGGCTCTTCCCAGGCGATTCAAAAAATCCCGGGCATATTCTGGTACCCAAATACAACTAAAATGTGCTGCCAGTAGGCGTGCCATGGTTGTTTTTCCACTTGATTCGGGGCCGGTACAGACAATTTTCAACATTTACCGTAACTTTAGGATGCGACAAGCTTAAGGGTCTAAAGCCAACAAATTGATAGACAAAGGTTTTTGATAGCCATTCAGTTTTCAAACATTATACACATAAAGCATGGAAACGCAAACCCAAGCCTGTAAAAGTTGTGGAGAACCCTTACATGGTACCTACTGTTCCAACTGTGGACAAAAACTGATTGCCGAGCGCCTGACCGTCAAAGGCGTGTTGACCACAGCTCTTAGCAATATCTTTAACGTAGATCGGGGCCTATGGCATACCATAAAGATGCTATTCACCCGACCAGGCAAAGTGGTTCAGGACTATGTCAATGGCAATACCCGACCTTATTACAATCCATTTCGTTACGCTTTTCTAATGATTGCGATGGCAGCTTTTGTCAGTATCTTTTCGGGGGTATTCGTCGAGCAGGTCGAGCAAAACATCAGCTTTTTTAAGAGCTTGGGAATGTATCAAACGCCCGAAGAAGAGGCGAAAGGTCGGCGAGCCATGAATCTTATGACCAATTTTTTGAATGTCATCCCCTTTCTGCTGTTGCCTTTTATGAGCCTTGCTACCAGTTGGATTTTCAAAAAGCAGAAGTGGTATTTCGCCGAGCATGTAGTACTCAATACCTATGTAATTGGACATACCAGCCTAATCAGCTTATTGACCATTTCTGTTGTATACCTAAATCCCGCCCTCCAATCGGCTTATTTTTTAATAGGTATATTGACCTATGTCATCGTGTATGGCATGACTTTCAAGCGCTTGTTTAAGAAAAATCTCGTGGAAGGAATGGTGTTGGGCCTATTGTGTTACCTCTCTGCTTTTGTACTTTTCCTTGTAACCATAGGAATCTCCGCTTTTGTCATCGGCTTTTCTATTGCGTTTATTCACAAGAAATTCGGTTCGTAGTCGAAATGCCAAGACTTGCTTATCTAGGTCGAATGCTTTACCTTGCCGCATCATTCATTATCCCTTAGAAGATGCACGACATAGAACCTTTTATCAGGTGGAGAGATTATTATGTGGCCTCGGAAGACGAGCGTTCGCCCTTTTATGGCCGGGAATATAGCGAGTTTCAGTTCACCCAAAAAATCTACAACTACTTCATTCATCCACAGTGGGACGCCTTTGGCTCCGCGACCTTGTACATGAAAATACTGTATGTAGAATATGACGAAAAGTTTGCGGTGATCGAACTGATCGGAGAGTGGAACGATTGTTTGCAAAACGATGTGATGTTCCTCAAACGGGATATTGTGGATCACTTGGCGCAGTACGATATTTCTAAGTACATTCTCGTTTGCGACAATGTGTTGAACTTTCATGGCTCGGACGACTGCTATTACGAAGAATGGTTTGAGGATGTCATGGAAAACAACGGCTGGATTTGCTTAATCAATACCCTGGAGCATGTGCGTCAGGAGATGGAGGATACCCGCTTGCAACAATACGTCAACTTCGGAGGAGAGTTCAACGATCTGGAATGGCGCGTCCTCAAGCCCAAGGCTTTCTTCAGAACGGTTGATCGCCTCATTAGTACGGGTGTCAAACAGTTGTATTACTAACTTGAACTAAATTTTCAAATTACGGAACCTACGAATCAAGAGAATGCTTCAACGACTGGCCATCGATCTGGCTTTGTCAACATCATCGGCCGCCCAAACGTCGGTAAGTCCACCCTTATGAACGCCTTGGTTGGTGAGCGCATGTCCATCATCACCAATAAGCCACAAACCACCCGCCATCGGATCATCGGAATTTTGAGCAGCGACGACTACCAGATTGTCTTTTCGGATACGCCAGGTATTGTCAAAGACCCTGCCTACAAGATGCATGAAGCGATGAACCGCTTTGTCAAAACTACCTTCGAAGATGCCGATGTGATGCTGTTGATTGCCGAGGTGGGTGATCCTTTTCCAGCGGACATCCGTATGTTGGAAAAGCTTTCGGCCATGGACAGCCCCTTGATCCTAGTGATTAATAAGATTGACCAGGCCGAGCCGATCACGGTAGCCAATATGATTCAAGCGTGGAACAAGGAGATCGATTTCACTGAAACCATCACCATTTCGGCGCTGAAAGGCACCAATGTAGAAGAGCTCTTCCAGCTCGTCTTGAAATATTTGCCGGAAGGACCGGTTTACTATCCAAAAGATCAGTTGACGGATAAGCCAGAGCGCTTTTTTGTCAGCGAAATCATCCGCGAAAAGATTCTGATGCAGTACAAACAAGAGATTCCTTACTCTTGTGAAGTTGGCATTGAGTCTTTCAAAGAAACCCATACCCAAAAGGGAGAGCCACTGGTGCGGATTTCGGCCTTGATTTATGTTGCGCGCAAAACGCAAAAAAGCATCCTTATCGGTAAGGGCGGAGAGGCCATCAAACGGCTGGGAACGGCGGCCCGACGCGACATTGAAAAGTTTTTGGATCAAAAGGTCTTTCTGGAAATGCACGTCAAGATCAAAGACAATTGGCGGGACAATGAGCAGCTTCTCAAGAATTTTGGCTACTAGGGATTGAAAGGGTATTCATACAAACAAAAAAGCCGAAGCGGAAAACCGATCGGCTGCAAATACCATTTTCAAACCTTTATTACGCTAAATAAATGTCCTTTCATTTTTCTACTCATATCAACTTGCCCATGTCGCGAACCAGGATGCTCTTGCGGTTGAAATAGATAAGATCCATTTTTCGCAATTCATTCAAAACGCTGGTTACTGTCTGACGAGAAGTCCCCGTCAAGTTGGCGATGTCTTGCTGCGTCAAGCTGTGGCGCAACAACATTTCGTAGCCAACCCTTCTGCCACGGCTGCTCACGTTCTCTTTGATGAAGTCGATAATGCGTGTGCGGGCATCCTTGAAAATGAGTGCTTCCAGGCGGTTTTCGGCTTTGCGCAGCCGAGTCCCCAATGTTTGGATAACCTTCAAGCTCAGTTTGGAGTTGGACTCCATAAGGGTTTGAAAATCCTGAACTTTCAGGACGTATAGGCTTACTTCGTTATTCATCGCCCGGGCAAAGTCTTGCCGATTTTCCTCTCCGACCAAGGACAACTCGCCAAACATGGCAGTCGGATGCAGAATTTGCTTGATGACTTCCTTGCCATCGCTGTTGTGCGTACCGATTTTGACAGTACCCTTGTAAAGAAAATAAACGCATACAGACGGATCTGATGCCATGTATATATAGTGGTACTTTGGGATTACCTTTTTTTCAATCATCTGTCCTAACATTTGGCGCTCTGCTGCACTCAATGATTCAAACAAAGGAAATTGTTCTAAAACTTGTGGTGGGGGAGTAGAAAGTATAGCCATAATACTTGATTTTAAATTCTTGTACTACAAATATCTATTGAAACAGAATATTGTTAAAGTACATTAATACAAGTTTGTACATCATGCCAATACCATCTTTATTATTTAAAATATTGATTATCAATATATTAAGTTGGTGTTAACTTATTGTTTGTTCAACCGTAGTCCCAAATAATTTATGTTTTTGGGCCGTAATTCTAATACGATAGATGTGTGAATTTGTCTGAGATGAAATTAAAATTGGCCGTTGAAGCCTGTTTGGGCATCGATTATTCGCTTGTCACTACTGGCTCATTTACAGCTGTTTTGCACTTGTGGCTCAATTGTGACAGCATAAAAAATATATTTTAAAATTTATTTTGTTGCTGCCTTTCTCCTGCTCTTTAGCAACACATTCTGTTCTAGTTTTTTACAAAATTGAATAAGTCGTCATGTGAGCTTTGCTTGCCTTCAAATCGTTGACGAGTTGCCGGAGCTGTTTCGGAGAGGAGCATTTTTTCGTACATTTGTACTTGATTTTGAGAAAATTCGATACGGCTTTTTTCACCTCCTTTTGGCTCTACGCATCGCTTTTTTGCAAAACATTTTCTTACACTCCCCTTTAATCAATGCTTTTGAATGCTGCCATGGCTAGGGTCAATGCACTGATAATCAATAAGCTACCCTATTTTAAGAGCAGTTGTCTTTCAAGTAGCATCCTCTGGACTTTTGTCACAAACCTGAAAACAGGGCTTTTTCGACGCCCGATGGACTGACAAAAGAATGAAATTAAAAAATCCGATGTTTTTGTGACAATTTTCTCTAGAAAGGAATAAGCTTTGGAACCACGCTAAAACATTGATAAAGTTATCTATCTCATCCTACCCCCACATATTTGATCTGTTCGAAAGAGAACAAATCCACAATTAGCATCCGTCATGACTTCCTTACTGCAGCTTATTGAAACTTGGTTTCTTTGCTGCCAATAATTGAATCAGACCTCTTTACATATGAGAGGGTAAATTGATATAACTGATAATGAGGTAGTTGTGTGAAATATGAGATAAATAAAAATGCATAAAAACCGGTCCGTGGCTTGGTTTTTGCTGAAAATTAAGACTTGAAACGAATCGCAGATAATCCCCCTAAAAAGCAATAGTCGAATTTGCAAATCTGTGACAAGGTAAAATTAAACGGATCAACTTTTTACAATTTTTGACCAATCCCTAGAACTATGAGTTTAACTAGACACTGGATCCCCTCCATTCGTCAAGCTGGCTTTTTTCGCAATTCTTGGTTTCGGATTCTGGCCGTTGGCGGTCTGATCGCCGTTTCTTTCGCTTTTTTGTCTTTTCGCTTTTTCCCAGAGACCACTCCGGATGGAAAGGAGCATTTTTTGACAGACCCGATTACGACAGTACCAGGTTCTAACTTCTCCTTTGATTGCGATGATGGCAAAAAGGTCGACTTGTACGGGACCGGAGGCAATTGCGAAAACAATCCCTTTGTCAATATTCCAAACTCAGCCAATGTCTACCAAGTATATACCGAGATTGTTTACAAGGGGCCCAATCCGGGCAGTCAGGTGGTGGTCACGGCAGCAGGAGCAGAATATGCACTGCGTAAGGTAGTCATTAGTGGTACAAGCAGCAATGTCCATGTTTATCGCGGGCTCATCCCAAGGAATGTATCTGTTGTCCGTTTTCCCAATCCACCTCATCGATGTAGTCTACAGTCCATTTTGGTTTACGCCTTCCGCCAAGGCGTTCAGTCCATTGGTCAGTCGGGCATATTCACCGCTTTCAGTGGTTACCGCAACCAAAGAACTTTTTCCATTCCCATCCCAGCTGGTGTGCTGCCCAGAGATGTGGAAGTCCGGGTGCCTGTTTCCGAGGTGACCACCGATTGCAGGATACTAAACATCTCGGCGCGCGCAGGAGGAATTTCTAGCAGTGTACAAATTTTTGAACCGGATGCCGATCTGGGTGACTGCTGTCTGAGCATTCCCAAACTCTTACTAGAAGATGTTCCGCCGGGTATTACCAGTATCGATATTACAGTGGAGTCGCCCACGGGTTCCAACAGAGGATGCCCTGTCCAACCCGATCAGAATGGGCAATCCTACGTAGTCGCAGGAGTCGTCATGGCCGATGTGGAATGCAACCTCTGCATTGATGCCTTACCAGAAAATGACTTTTACACCACCTGTCCAAACAATGCTGTGGGTGGCAATTTGAAAGACAACGACGCTCGCATCAGCGATCAAAATTTTAGATATACCAAATTAAGCAATCCCAGTAGCGGTACCCTCAATCTCAACAGAGATGGGGTGTTCAACTATACACCAGCTCCGAATTTCTGTGGACACGTATCCTTTCGTTACAAAGTATGCAACGATGGGGTAGACGACCCGGCCTGCTGCGGCGAAGCCCAGGTTCGCATCGATGTAACAGATACAGAAGACCCGGTACTGAGAAATATTCCGGCAGATGTAACCGTATCTTGCAACAACATTCCAGGGGTACCCGGCAATGTCTTTGCAACCGACAACTGTACTGGCAACCTGACGCCTACCTTCTCTGTCAGTGATGACCAAGACAGCAATGGCTGTGGAAAATTTGAATACACCATTACTCGTCGCTGGCAGGCAAAGGATGTATGTGGCAATGAAGCTACACATACCCAAACCATCACTGTTCGGGATACCGAAGCGCCAACCGCTTCTAATGTACCAGCCAATCTGACGGTTGAATGCGATGACTTGCCACCTGTCGTCGCTCCGGTCTTTACCGATAACTGCGATGCAAACTTCAATGTAGTTTTTTCAGAAACAGAAAATGCTGGCCTTTGCAAGGGCAATTATACGCTGATTCGCAAGTGGACGGCCACCGATGTCTGCCGAAATACCCGCATCATAGAGCAATTGATTACGGTTCGCGATACAGAAGCACCTTCACTGAGTGATCCGGCAGACCTCCGTCTTCGCTGCGACCAGCCCATTCCAAGTCCAGTGCTGCCCAACGCTTCCGACAATTGTGTCGACCGCTCTGATTTGATTGTCGAATTGGAGAATGAAACCAGCACACAAACCAATAATGGCTCTTGTACCGATTTTTCCTATACCATTACGCGCATCTTCAAGGCAACCGACCCCTGTGGCAATGCCAGCCAACAAGTGCAACAAATAGAAGTGACAGATGAGGTCGCACCAGTGCTTTCTGCCAACGCTACCGATCTGACGGTCGAATGTGATGGTGCTGGAAATACAGCCGAGCTGACCAACTGGCTCAGCAGCCAGGCAGGCGCCCAGGCGACGGATAATTGTGCGGCCGTCTCCTGGACCAATGACTTCCGGGGTTTGTCAGATGATTGTGGCGCCACCGGACAAGCGCGCGTTGTCTTCACTGCTTCCGATGCTTGCGGCAATACGGTTCAAACATCGGCCACTTTTACCATTCTGGATCGCGTTGCTCCGACGGCTATTTGCCAGGACCTCCGGGTTCAACTGGATGCCAACGGCCGCCTCAACCTCCGACCCGAAGATGTCAACAACGGCTCCAATGATGCCTGCGGTAATGTTCGCCTCAATAGCCTGACACCCAATACATTCGATTTGTCCAACCTGGGAGACCATATTGTAGAGCTTCGCATAGAAGATGACTGTGGCAACGAGGCAGATTGTGATGCCAATGTTCGCATCGAGTCTTTCGACCTGGCGCTCCGCAAGCGTCTGGCCGATTCTGAAGCCGACCGACGCCTGTACCCTGGTCAGATCGTTACTTTTACCATCGAACTGTTCAACCAAGGAACACTTGGCGCAACGGATATTGAAATACTGGATTACATTCCCAATGGCTTGAGCCTGGCCGATACAGATTGGAACAACAATGCCAATGGGACAGCTTCTTTTACCGTCGCAAGTCTAGCGGCCGGTGCCAGTACCGAGGTGGACATTAGCCTACGCGTTACCCAAACCTTTCAAGGAGAAATTACCAACCGGGCGGAAATATTTAAAGCCAAAGCGACCGATGGTTTCTTACCCATAGATGTAGATTCCAAATTTGACGGTAACCCTGGCAATGATACCGAGGTCAATAATGTCATTGACAACACAGGAGGAGACGAAGACGATGCCGACTTTGAAAACATTCAAGTTGAAGTTTTCGATTTGGCTCTTCAGAAAAAATTGAACACAACAGCTTCCGACTCGCCCATCATTCAAGGGCGCCGCATTGTTTTTGACCTGCGCATCCTCAACCAAGGGACCGTGCCTGCAACGGCCATTCGCCTCATCGATTACTTCCCGGCAGGTCTGACGCTGGCTGATAATAATTGGACTGACAACAACGATGGAACCGCTTCCTACAATACCACACTGCGCATAGACCCGGGAAAGGAAGAAACCGTTTCCATTGCCTTTACGGTTGATTTGGGGGTTGAAGGGCAGTTGCTCAACTTTGCAGAAATCAGCACTGCCAAAGATGATCTAAACGATCTTATTCAAGATATTGATTCTACACCTGATACCAACAATGGCAATGATACAGTTGTAGACAATGTCATCGACAACAGCGGGGGCGATCAAGACGACCACGATGTAGAGGCTGTACTTGTTGAACGATTCGACTTAGCCCTGATCAAACAATTTGATCCAGCTCGTTCGGCCAATCCTATTTTGCAAGACCGTGAAGTAACCTTTAATGTCATCGTACTCAACCAGGGAACCATTGCTGCCAGTGGTGTTCGCCTCGTGGATTATTTTCCTGCAGCTTTGGAGTTGGCAGACTCGGATTGGACAGACAACGGCGACAATACGGCTTCCTACAAGCAAGCCATTACCCTGTCGGTAGGGGAGCGGGTGATTGTTCCCATTACCTTCAAAATCGCACGTGGCGTTCGTGGTGACTTGGTCAATCGAGCGGAAATCTCTGATGCCCGCGACTTCAATGGGCGTCCAGCTATAGACTTTGATTCCACGCCTGACAACATTCAAAACAACGACAGTGGTGGTCAAGTCAACACAGCCGACGACGACAATACGGCTGGCAACGGCAAGCAAGGAGAAGACGAGGACGATGCCGACCCGGAAGACATTACTGTAGAAAGTTTCGATTTGGCGCTGCGCAAAACAACCACAGCTGTTGGAACAGTTCGAGCCAATACAGATGTTTTATTCACCATCGAAATTTTCAATCAAGGAACTGTCAGTGCTAGAAACATTCGCATCAATGAATTTCTACCGGCTGGCTTTATACTCAGTCCTAATGATGCCAACGGCTGGAATCGTTTGACGAGTAATCAAGTGGAAAAAACGCTGACGAATCTCTTGTTGCCGCAGACGAGTACGGCAGTCAATATCTTGCTTCGCATTCTGCCAGATACAAAAGCTGGTAACTATACCAACACAGCAGAAATTGCCGCCGCAACAGACAACAATGGGGATGCCGCCTTGGACATAGATGCCACCTTTGACGACAATCCAAACAACGACCGCTTGGTCAATGACGCGATCGACGACGATGGTACGCTGGACGAAGACGACCACGATGTGGAAATCATTGATGTCTGTGATATTATCCCGCCTGTCTTGGTGGGTGTACCGGCTGACATTGAATTGGAATGTACAGATGCCATTCCGACACCACCGATCTTATACACGGACTTGACCGCAACGGATGAATCCAACCCAAATGTGCAATTGGCCTTTAACGAACTTAGTACCCAAAGCAGTGGGAACGACTGTAGTGCCTTCAATTATACCATCACCAGAACTTGGACGGCCACCGATATTTGTGGCAATTCCAGCACTGGACAGCAAGTCATCACCATCCGAGATACCAAAGCTCCGGAAATTAGCAGCACTGCCAAAGACAAGACGGTTGAATGTGATGGCAACGGCAATGGTTTGGCATTGCAAGACTGGTTGAGCAGGCAAGGAGGAGCTGTGGCCAATGATGCTTGTGGCGGAAATGCCGTAAGTTGGTCCAATGACTTTACTGCCTTCAGCGATGAATGTGGCGCCACGGGAAGTGCCACAGTGATCTTTACTGCGACGGATGATTGCGGTAACCAAGCACAAACGACAGCCACCTTTACGATTATCGATCAAACCAATCCGACCATTATTACGCCAGCATCCGATTTAACCGTACAGTGTGATGGACAAAGCAACAGCATCAATCTGAACAGCTGGTTGAGCAACATCGGCGGCGCATTGGCCAATGATGTCTGTGGTGTCAATATCCAATGGTCGAACGACTTTACAAGCTTGAATACAGGCTGTGGCGGAACTGGCCGCACAGTGGTTACTTTTACGGCAAGCGATGAATGTGGCAACCAGGCGCAAACAACGGCAGCCTTTGAAATCATAGATACGATTCCGCCGAGCATAGGCATACAGGCAAAAGACCTGACGGTTGAATGCGATGGTAATGGCAATGTTGCGGATTTGAACAATTGGCTAAATACCCAAGCAGGAGCAGGCGCCATCGATGTCTGTGGTACTGTCAGATGGGAGAACAACTTCAGCAGCCTGGGTAATGATTGCGGTGCTAGTGGTGCTACTACGGTTACGTTCAGCGCCATCGATGAATGTGGCAACCGCTCTGAAACAACCGCCACATTTACCATCTTAGATCGCATCAATCCTGTTTTGCAAGATGTCCCTACCGACCTAACCGTTGATTGCGACGCCATTCCACCTGCAGCAGCAGTAACTGCGACGGACATCTGCGATGCTGCTGTACAAGTAGACCTGCAAGAGGTGCGTGCGGATGGCAATTGCTCGGATACCTACACACTCACCCGAACCTGGACCGCTACCGATGCTTGCGGCAACCGAGCTGTACAAACCCAGCGCATCAGTG
>JBCCSZ010000203.1:0-14725 GCA_039199225.1 Bacteroidota bacterium | reverse complement strand
TTTGTTCTTGGCAAAAGGCTTCGAACAAATCGATTCGATACAGCAGCTCGTCTTGATCTGCACAAATGCGTCCCAGTATATCTGCACGGGCCAGGAGGCAGAGCAGTGCCGTATCCACTTCGAGGCTGGCCTGATAGAGGGCCTTCAATGGATCGGGCTTTTCGAAAACCCAAAGAGGTAGTCCATGGTAACGAACGAGTTTGACAATGCTTTCTTTGAGCGAAAATGCCGGGGCATGTTCTTCATACAAAAGCCTGCGAGCGGTCATTGCTCCGCGCATGGCGTGGCCGGGCGACCGGATGTTGCCTGCTTCATCTGTCATAGTCGTCGAGCGCTTTTCGACATCGTGGAGCAAGGCTGCTGCAAACAGTATTTCGCGCTCTTGCTCCGATCGTTGGGCATAGGCCGGAAGGTTCATCAAAGCTTCCAGCACCATCCGGGTGTGTATGGCGACATCTCCTTCGGCATGGAAAATGGGGTCTTGCGGTACGCCCTGCATATCCCTCACCCAAGAAAATTTGTCGACCAACTGATCCCAGTTTTTATGTTCACTTATTGTCCACATGACTTTTCCCATTTGAGTGCCGCACGTTTCCATTTCCGGGTCCAATGTTCATCCGTTCTGACATGATCTTTCCGAACGTATTTGAACACATGGCTTTTAAAATCCTCTACGGCAAAGGCATTGCAATTTCTGCTGACGATGCCTTCCATCGCACAAGCCTCTCGGCTGTGTACATCGATGGATCGAAACGCGCTGGGCTGTTGCGTAATATTTAAAACATCTTGCTCAAAAATTTCTTTGGTAGCTGTTTGGGCCAATGCAATTTCGGGTACGGTTGGAAAATCCAGTAAAGCTGCATAAAACTTCACTTCTTCCCAGGACAACCACTGGTCGAGTTCTCGAATGGCAAACACAAAAAAGTGTTGTTCCAATTCAAGGTACTCGATGGAATGGATGGCATAAAGGTTTTCGCCAAAGATTTCGAGTTGACCCAGTTCACTTTTCAGTAGCTCCCAACGCTGTTTGAGGTAGCCAGCCCAAGGGTGTCGGGTTGGAGCGGCATGGGAGCGGGCAAAAACGCCGTATTGATTCAGACAGGTATTCTCACCATCTAACTTTTCAGTATGGACCAGTTGATCGATCTGTTGGATGTCTTCCCAATATTGGTGGTTGATCCGATCGTCGCTGGTGGTCCCAGGAGAAAAGGGATAGTGGTAAGTCCGTCCATATTTTCGTGACAAACTCATCATTGATATGATTTAGCCATTGGCCGAATGTACTGGCCATTAGCAAATGAATGCCGAAGCATCGAAATTTGAAAATACTCGTTGAAGGGGCCTGTTTGGTCAGGCCATAAAGGGGTAAGCTGCTATTTGATTGAACAATTACATGACTGTAAGATTGAAAGGATCAACAACGATTCTAACAACTCTAAAGAACAGACATAAAGTTCCATTGGGTGGCGTAAATTGAGATGGCAGTCAGAAAAAAATTGCTCAGCTTCGCTCCAGAACAGGAATTTCAACCCGATCTTAAATACTTTCGTGTCCAACATTTAAGAGCCTAGATAAATTAAATAATGACTTATTGTGAACGGCTTTTACCTTTACACTTCGTTAAAAATACGTGCTGTAGCGATGGCTATATCTGTGCTTTTTGCCTCGTCTGGAGATGAAACTCCTCTCAAACTAAGGATAACATAACTTTGTCTAGGCACTTGAGATACATAAATGCATTTATATTTGCTCCAAAATTGGACAACATGAAATATTTGCTTTCCGTACTGCTGTGTTTGAGCTTTTGGGCCATCTCGTCCGCTCAATTGACCATTGTGGTGGATCAATTGCCAGTGTACACGCCGCCTGATGATCCGATATATGTTGCAGGTACTTTTAATAATTGGAGTGCTGGTGCCGAGGATTTCAAAATGACCAGGGATATTGATAGCGGGGTTTTCTACATAGACATTTCACAGGGAGATGGGACGGCGACCTTTAAATTTACCAGGGGTGAATGGGCGAAGGTCGAGGCAGATGCACAGGGCAACTATCGTCCCGATCGCTCTGTTCGCTACGCAGCAGGTGATACCCTTCGATTTCAAATTGCTGGTTGGGAAGATTTGCGGCCAGGTGGTGGCAGTGGAACGGCGGCTCCGAATGTACAAATACTGACCGACAGCTTTTACATGCCTCAACTGGATCGCTATCGCCGCGTTTGGCTGTATTTACCTCCTGATTATGCTTCGTCTAATAAATTTTATCCAGTCCTTTACCTGCAAGATGGACAAAATGTTTTTAACGCTGCAACCTCTTTTTCCGGCGAGTGGCAGGTGGATGAAACCCTCAATAGCCTATTCGAGCAAGGCGATCCAGGAGCCATTGCGGTAGCTATTGACAATGGGGCCGGTTCGCTGCGCATGGAAGAATACGCGCCTTGGGTCAACCAAACCTATGGCGGCGGTAGCGGCGATGCCTACGTTCAATTCATTATCAACACCTTAAAGCCCTATATCGATGAGCATTATCGGACCAAGCCCCAGCGCGAGCATACTGCCATCATTGGTAGCTCCCTGGGTGGCCTGATTGCTGCCTATGCGGGCATTGAATATCCAGAGGTATTTGGTAAAGTCGGTCCCTTGTCGCCTGCTTATTGGTTCAATCCTGAGATTTATGAGCTGGTGGCCGATCGCGAAGAAACGCAGCCTTTCCGGATGTATCAATTGGTCGGTACGCAGGAGGGCGCCAGCACCGTCACCAATGTCTACCGCATGGAAAACGCCCTTCGGGCCAAGGGCTATGATTTGTCTGACCTATTGACCGTAGAGCAAAGCGATGGTACGCACAGCGAATGGTTTTGGGCCAGAGAGTTCAAGGATGCCTATCTGTGGCTGTTTCGCCAGGAAACGACGAGCATTGGCGAGCCAAGCAATCACCTCCGCAGTACCCTGCTATTCCCCAATCCTGTCAACGATCAATTGGGCCTGAAGTTGGAGTTGACCCAAAGTAGCAAAATGACCATCGACGTACTCGACCTCCTGGGAACGCCCCTGCAAAGTATTTTCGAAGGCACCCTAGCCTCCGGTCAATACCAACTGAGCTGGAATTTGAAAGTGGAGGATTGGCCAGTTGGTATTTACTTTTGTCGCATTCGAGGAGAAAGCGGACAGCAGGTCCTGAAGTTTCAGGTTCGTCGGTAGAAGGGGAGAGCATTGCCAATTGCCAACTGAACTACTTCGGTCGAAATGCCATTTTCTCAAACCATTCTTTGACCACTTCTTCGGCGGGTTTGCCACAGGGGGAGAAGCCGGCATTGGTTCGTTGATCGTAGTCGAGGTAGGAGGGGAATTTCCACCATAGGATGCCCTGACACCAGCTTTTGTCTTGCAGACTTTCAAAGACGATTTGGTAGCAGCGGCTTTGGTGTTCGCCATTGTAGCCATCCCGGCGGCTGCCTGCATGTGGGTCCTTCCAGGGGGCCTTTTTACTTCTGAAGCCGATCTCGGTGAATAAGATGGGCTTGTTGTATTTTTTTTGAATGCGTTCAATCTTTTGAATACTCTGCTGGAATCCGGCCTTCAGTTCGGCATCGGTGGCTGTGTCGCTTTTGCTGAGGGGGTAGTAGCAGTCCAGACCGATGTAATCGAGTTCTCGCCATATTTCATTCTGTTCAAATTCTTCTCCCCAATTGGCGGCATAGGTCAATTGGCCTGAGTAGAGCGAGCGGATGCAGCGGATGATGCGCTTCCAATCCTGCGGCCTTTCCAATGTGGTTCGCACCAGCTCGGTACCGATGCACAATACATCCATTTGGTGGATTTCTGCCAGTAGTGCATAGTGGGCAATCCAACGGTGGTAGTGGACAAACCACTGTTGCCATTCGGCTTCGCTGGCCATTTTGACATCGCCGGGCCAGTGGCCACCGCCTATCCAGATATGTGGTTTTAGGATGACTTTCATTTGCAGTTGGCGGGCATTGGCAGCGGCGTGGATAACGCCTTCATCGGTCTCGGAAAAGGCTCGCCTACGGATGCCAATGAAGTCGGGTCGGGTGGGATTTTGCATATAGGAATAGGGAACAATAGCGATGGCATTGCTACGGTAAGATCGGATTTTTTGGAGTGATTCCAGCGACTTTTGCGAGCCATAGCCATCGTAGCCGGAATAGCCTTCATGGGCAAAATTGAAGCCCTTGAGCAAGGGGAGGGACTTTTTGCTTTTGGTTGTTGTAGAGGTATTTGAGCGCTTGGATAGGTACTGGTGCCATTCTTTTTCCAGTCGGGTAATTTCGCCAGCTTGTACTTTCCAATCCTTGTATTTTTCCAGGAAGAATTCCTTGCCATAGTGGTGAATCAGACTGGCTACAAAGCTGGCAGCCAGGCAGGGATGTACGATGGTAGACCCGCGATGGTATTGGTCATTGTCCAACAACTCTACCAATGGTGGGATGTTGTCCGAGTGGTAAAGGCGGCTTGCCCAGTGTGCGTAGCCTGCTTTTTGCCAGTTGGGAGTCAGAAAGACTGCAAGCCCTTCTTCCAGGGCGTGGGTTTTGGTCTTGCCAAATACTTTGCGGCAAAGCATTTGGTTGGAGGCGGCCGTTCGCAGAGGGCGATAAATGTCGTTGACCACTTCGTGAATTTCTGATTTGCCAAAATTTAGATGTGCTTGCTGGGTATTGTAGTGCATCATGCCCTTTTGCTCGGTTGAGGGGTAGAGGTGGTAGGGAATGGTTGGCAATGGCTTGGATGCACCTAGAAAGGCCAGTACCTCTTCGGCTTCTTTTTCTACAATTTCTGCAAAGGGTTTGGCGGCCTTTTTGAGTTTTTCGTCTCCCTGCAAAATGAAGCGAAAATGTTTGCTCTGAAAAGAATAGGGCTTGTTCTGAAAGAAATCGTAATGAAGCACCTTGTCAACGGTCCATTCGGAAGCATGAAAGCGGCCGAGCAACATTCGGGAGCCATCCTGGTAGATTTCGTAGCCCCAGCGTCCAAAGCCGAAGGGATTCCAGCCTGTGCGCAATTTTTCCTCTAAAAAGCGAAGGAGATAGTCGTCTGTCGAGGCGGTCAGTACCGAAACAGCCATATCGGTATTCAATGGATTGGGGTAGAAAGGCAGGACCAAGCTGGTGGCTGGGGATTCATAGCGTTGGCCATCGAATTGAAGGCCATCCTTTAGTGGCTTGTAAGGGAGTTGTGGCAAAACCTTTTGGAGCAATTGATTGCTTTGGTGCGTCCCCACCAACACAAGGGCGCGTTCCTGCCAATCGCTGGGACCCACCTCCTGGTCGCTTTTGATTTCCACCTCCAAGTAGCCCCGGACGCTTCCACTGAGGCTGTCTACCAAACGCCTGTAGCGATCAGCTTGCTCATTGGACTGTCCGCCATAAACAAAGGTCAATTTGCGACTCTCGTAAAAGCGTTGAATCAGGTCCTGATAAGTTGGTAAACCTTTTGATGAAGTATAGGCTGTCTGTTGGAGGCCGATCTGAGGTGGTGCGGGTGCATTACCACAAGCCAAGCAGCACAAAAAAATAAGAGGAGCAAGGGAAAGTTTCATATAGATAGAACCTACAATTGAGTGTTTGTTCTTAAAGATAAGCGACAATTTCGGAGGAGTGGTAAGAAATTGGTGTATATTGAGAAATACCATATCTTTACTTGGAGTGTTTAACCTGTGACTCATATAACTATAATTCACAATTGCCTATAATATGAGTGATGTAATTTTTATCAGCTATCGAAGAGATGATTCCGGAGGCGTTGCCGGAAGGCTACAAGACTACCTGGAAGATGCCTTTGGCAAAGAGAATGTTTTCAAAGACATTGCAGACATTCCACCGGGTGCCGACTTTCGAGAAGTGATCGGCAGTGAAATTATGCAAGCCAAAGTTGTCCTGATTGTCATCGGTAAGCATTATACCAAGCTGCAAGATGCCCAGGGACATATTCGCTTGATGAAAGAGAGTGATTACGTGAGGATCGAAGCGGCGACAGCGGTTACTTTTCGCGATAAAAAGATCGTAATCCCCGTACTGGTCAATGGGGCCAGGATGCCCTCCCAGGACGAACTGCCGGAGAGCCTAAAGGAACTGCCTTTCCTCAACGGCCTCAGCCTGACAAATGCCAACTGGCGAACGGATGTTAAAAAGCTGATCGACTACATCGAAAGTCGACTGAAGATTCGGGCCAGAAAAATGGCGGAGGAACAGGAAAAGCAACAACCAAGGACCGACCGGTCCAACCGACGCCGTGCCGTGCCACCCAAGTCACCTGCCAAATCACCTAGAAATTGGGGCTTTATCATCGGAGGAGCAATTGTAGGTTGCTTTTTGTTGCTGCTGCTCATCGGACTTTTGGCACCAGATGACATCGACAAGGACGATACAACTCCCAATACCCTCATTTCCAATAATTTTGACGCTTTCCCCGCCTACGTCAATGCCTCCAAGTTAAATGTTCGTCATGGAATTGGTAAGACTGCCAGGGGAAAAGATAAGATTGAGCGAGGAGATGCGGTCACGGTCATCAACAGTCAGATGGCAGAGGATGGAAAAGAGTGGTACTATGTCGAGTACAACAATGGGATGGACAAGGGATGGGTGGCTGCTACCTACCTTTCAAAGAATCCGGTCGAAGAGGAGGTCTTTGAACCCGAAACGCCTAGCTACGATTCGAAGGGGTCTTCTCAGCAGCAAGTGGTGGAAAATGTTCCTTCGGCGCCCGTCAGCAGCAGAAGCCAGCAGGATATAATCCTCGGCACCTGGAACTTGGTCGGCATGAAGATGAACGGCAACTACATGACCTTGAAGGAAATTTTTAACAATCCTTATGCTGAAATGAAAACGACCTTTCTGCCCGGTATCTACAACACGATCGTCTATTCAAATGGTGTCCAACAAGGGTATGAGGAGTACAATTACGTCATCGAAAATGGCTACATCAGTACCAGTAGTTTGACTGGACCGGATATGAATGGCCCCATTCTGTTACTCAATGATCGCAAGCTACAGGTGCGGACGACTTTCCAAAATGGCTTCGATCAGTTTACAAGCCAGGGGGTCGTGTATTTTGAGCGTTGAGCTGCTCTGTGGATCAATACTAATGGTGATTTAGGACCGACCTATGTCTCGATGGGACTATCTACCAAACTTCTTCTTGCGATTCATCAACTGAACGGCCTTTTCAATGCCATCTGGGGTGAGGGGAAACATCGAAAAGATTTTGCGCAACACATTAACGGTATAGGAGCCGGGCCAATAGCGAAGGTCCATGGGGTTGAGCCAAGCGGTGCGCGGGAAAGCATCGTGCAGGGCCTGCCAGTCGTTGAGGCTGGATTGGTCCAGTTCGTAGGGGGCCATGTCGGCATCTCCGATGATGAATAAGCTATAGTTTTTGCTGTGGTCCAAAATTTTGCTGAGGGGCTCGAATTGGGTGCGGCGACTGTCGGAATAAACACCGCCATAAATGGT
Source organism: Bacteroidota bacterium (assembly GCA_039199225.1). GTDB lineage: Bacteria > Bacteroidota > Bacteroidia > Chitinophagales > Saprospiraceae > JBCCSZ01. The sequence goes on along the minus strand of JBCCSZ010000203.1, from coordinate 7,257 downwards.
ATTGTGGTAATAATAGGTCTTGAGGTCGTGGGCAAATCGCCGTTCCATTTTAGAAAACAGCTTGGTGACGTTTTTGATGTAGCCACTCATCGACCAGCCACCATTGTCGATCATCAAAATAACCTGTACCTTTTTATCGATCTTTTCTTTTTGGTGGGGTAGAAACAGTCCTCCCTCCTTGACTCCTTCTTTGATGGTTTTGGGAATATCGAGTAGGAGTTCGGCAGATTCCTCTTCGATGCCTTTGAGATAGGATAGGGCCACGTCGATGTTGTTGTCCTGTAAGGCGACTTTGGTATCCACCGGGTAGAAATTCTTATTGCCAATCACCTTGCGGGCCATCTTGCCACCACCGGTACCACCTGCTCTGATGCCACCCTTTGCTGCGCCCTGGTTGCCATAGGGCGAAATGCCACCCTGGCCAATCCAATGGCTACCGCCCCGATGCTCGCGCTGCTGTTGCCGAGCGACCTGCCGCATGCGTTCCAGCAGCTCTTCCAGCGACATTTGGCTGTAATCGGCAGCCTGCTCCAGGCGCTCAGGCATTTGGTCGGGGCCGTCGCCGGGGCTGTCGGCTTGGTTGGGGTCGTCCTCTCGGAGGATGTCCGCTCCCGACAACATTTGCTGTATGTCGTAAGTCGTGAAATGCACTTCGTTGAGGAAGTCGTCGATCAGTTGCTTGACGCCAGGCTGTTCTTCCTCCGGGATATTTTCCAGGTATTTTTCCTTCCATTGGCTGAAGGCTTCCGATCGCAAAACGGCATTTTCGAGCGATTCCCCCGGCCGAATGTCAATGTCGAGAAAGTAGTCGTAAAAAGCAGTGGTGAACGGGCCGTAATCTTGCGGTGAATTGGTGATGATCCCTTTGAGGACGTAATATAGGTCGCCAAGGGTATGCACCAATCCCTTCTGCAAGCTTTTGCGGAGCAGGAGCAGCGTTCGCACATCCGATTGGAGGCGATATTTGCGGAAGTAGTGTGGCAGACTGTTGAACATAGGCAAGGCAGTGTTTTATGCTTGACAAGCTAAGGCTCAATGAATGCCTTGACCATTTTGACTCATCACCTTTTTCAAATCCTTTTCCGTCTTTATCAATATGCCCATGCCCTCCCGGCGGTTGATTTTTTCCAGTGCCTCTTTTGTAGAAAAGCCCTTGAGGTACTTGATCCAATTGAGCAACTCGCGGGTGGCGGGCGCACGCTCCAGGCCAAAGTTGCGGAGGTAGTAGAGCAAATGAACGCATTTTTCGACCAATGCCTCTTCTGTATCTGGGAAGTGCTTCAGCAAGATGGATTTCATCATGGGTGGCTCTGGAAAGCTGATGTAGTGGTAAATACAGCGTCCTTTGAAGGCCGTCGGCAGCTCCTGCTCGCGATTGCTGGTAATGACAATGGCGGGCATTTCCGTCTCGCTGATTTCAATGACCCGGCCGGTTTCGGGCAGGATGAATCGGCGGTGGCTCAAAGCAAACAGCAAGTCATTGGGAAATTCGCGGGGCGCCTTGTCGATTTCGTCGATGAGCAAAACCGAGTGGGGATGGCTGTAGGCCAGCGCACCTGGTCCGAGCTGGATGTAGTTGTCCAACTGTTCGGTGCTGCGGCCGTCGCTGCTTAGGGCTGCCAATCCCTTTTCGGCCCGCTGGGCATTGAGAACTTCGATTTGCGAATCGCGCAAGTAGCGAACGTGGTCGAAGCGGGCCACGAATTGTTCCAAGGTGCTTTTGGAGCCTACGGGAAAGACAAACAGCTCCAACCCCTGGTCTTTGGCAAACTGGATGGGTAGCTCGGTCTTCCCCGTTCCAGGCTCGCCTTCAATGAGTAGTGGCATGCCTAACACCCGTGCCATGTGAAAGGCTTGGGCAAGCTCTGCGTCGCATAAGTAATGATCGGACCCGGTCCAGAATGTTGTAAGTGCCATATTGTGTTTTTTACCAAAGAGGTTAAATATACAACCGAAGCAGGGAACTCCTGAGGGCTGCGGACAATTTCTTCTTTTTAGGGCAATGTATAAGTAAGGGTGATGACGTAAATGTTGAATTTGAAACCAGGTTCCAGGTTGATGCTTTCTTCCCACCAGTATTTTGCAGTCAAAAGGAGCGCTTTGTTGATTTTGTAGTTGATGCCCGGTTCGTAACGGACACGCTGCAGCTCGCCCGCGCCATTGAGCCGAAACCATGGCTCTATGCCGATAAAGGGTTGTAGTTTGCCCTTGGTGAGGAAAAATAGGTTGGCTTTCCAGCGCAAAAAGTCGGCATCGGTGCGGCCTTCAATATCCAATGCCCAATGGTAGCGGAGGTAGCTGCTGACCTTTAGCTTTTTAAAGGACTTGGCATAACTGAGGTCCAGCCATAAGAATTGACGATCGCCAGCATCGGGAACAAACCAGGTTCTGGCTAAAAATTGCAGGGAAAAGTCCTTCAGTATTTTGCGTTTGATGGCAATGTCGATGGAAGAATTTTCATAGGCTGAAATATCTTCGTTGAGGCGCAAGATGGGTTCGAAAAATACGGAAGTTTTCTGATCCAGCTTTTTTTGAAGTTTGACAGAAGCCCAAATGATGTTGTCTTCTATTTGTGCCTGCAAACCAAAAGTGAAAAGACATAGCAGACTAATAAGGGTAAGAGAACGTGCTGACATTTTGTATTATTTGTGTGAGTTTAAAGGAGCGGAAAATACTTGTGCTAAAAAATACAAACGCTCCTGCTTCAAAACTATTCGAAAATTTTTTATCCTAAAAGGGATAGCCAATCGCCAGGTGCCAAACCAGATTGTCTTGGCGCCAGCTTTTGCTCAGTAGGTCCAATTTTCCAAAGGTCCATTCGAATCCTCCATCGGCAATCGGGCGGTGGATTGGAAAGGCAGCGTCCAGCCGAATGATGAAGAGGTTGAGATCAATGCGCAGTCCCAGGCCACTACCCAGGGCAATTTCCCGGTAGAATCGATTGAATTGAAACTCTCCCTCTTGGTTTTCGCCAATGCTTTCGTTGAGCAGCCAGATATTACCGGCATCGAGAAAGACTGCTCCTTCAAAGTAGGAGGCAATATCAAAGCGATACTCGACATTGGCTTCGAGTTTAATATCACCCGTTTGATCAAAAAACGTACTGGCTTCTGTCGATGGATTGACGAAGTTGCCAGGCCCGAGTTGTCGCAGTCGAAAGGCGCGGAGGCTGTTGGAGCCGCCAATGAAAAACTGCTTGCTGTAAGGCGCAACTTCAGAATTGCCGTAGGCAGCAATCAGGCCGCCAGCTATGCGAAAGGCCCAGCTTCGCTTGCGACGTTGCAGGTAGTAGCGCAGATCGGCGGTCATTTTGAGAAATTGACTAAAGCTCTGTCCCAATATGTTGTAGGGTCTCGAAAGCGCCCCTTTGCTCAATCTGGCGATGCCATAGGCGATGTTGCCTGCCAATTCTGCCGAGCCGGAGAAAAATACATAAGGGCGCATCTTTCCGATTTCTTGGGAGGAAAACACCAAGCGGTACTGCCCGCTCGGAATCAAAACGTCTTCCAAACTGTTGCGGAGGCGAACATCCTCATCGAGTTCCCGCTGAAAGTCGGGGTCTATATTAAAGGTGATGTTTTGCTGTATGGAAAGGGGCGTGAATACGTGTTGGAGGCGCTGATTGGTGCGCCAGTCATAACTCAGAGAGGCACTTAATCGATTGCTGTTGAAAAAGCCTGATCGGATTTGAAAGGTTTCCGTAAGGTTCAATCGGGTGCGCGCAACATATTCTCGGTATATTTTTCGAATTTTAAAGGGCGCCAGTATGCCTGGCCTGGACATGGAAGCTCCGGCCGACAGTTCCAATGTGTTGATGAATTGATTGGTGTTTCCAACTTGGGTTTCGCCCCCAACGGATAGGTTGAGCGACATTTGCTCCGCCCCTCCCAGCCAGTTTTTGTTGCTGTAGCTGGTGGCTGCCAGTATACCCAAATAGCTGCCCGAGCGGGTGTTGGTTTCAAAATCGAAGCGCAGGTCCCGCACCTGGGCAGGGGTCAGATAAAAGCGGCGATCCAGATAGTAGTTGCCACTGTCTCGGCGGACCGTCGAGCGCACATTGATGAACTTGTAAATCCCCAGATTTTGAAGATAGCGGGTCGTACTGCTCTGCAGCCTTCCGTCGTACAAATCGCCGGGCCGCCCCTGAATGGCTTCCCGAAGCAGTTTCTCATGGACAAAGTAGTGGTCTTCGATGATGTTTAATTGATCATATTGAATGGTGTCGATCTCTTGATTTTCGTCATCCAATAAAGAGTAGGTGGCATACACGGTTGTCTGACCCAATCGGTGGGGATGCATCCGGACATCGTTTTCCTTGGGCTTCCAGCGAACGTAGAGGTCCAGCGAATCGGTTCCCTGACTAGTATCGACATAGTAATACAGATCGTTTTGATTGATGCCATAATAACCGCTCTGTGTGGCAATCAAAGATAGCCGTTGGCGCTCTTTGCGTAGATCGTCTACATTGTAATAGCGTCCTTCTTTGATTTTGGATTCGTCTTTGTGTTTCCGGCTGAGGCTGTCCAATGTAAAGTCGCCATCAGGCCAATGAATTTTTCGCAGCCTGTACCGCTTGTTGGCGCGGATACTGTAAATGGATTTTACCCGCTGCTTTCCCTGAATCGTATCGAGTTGAACACGGACATCCAGGTAGCCTTGGTCGTTGAGGTATTTTTCCATGACCAGTCCATTGCGCTTGGCCACTTCGTACTGGAAGAGAACGGGTGCTTTTCCCAATTTGTACTTCAACCAATAGCGGAATCCTTTTTTCTTGCCAGGGTCTTTCAGCAGGTTGTGTATCCAAAGTGAAAGGGGGCTGTTGGCCTGTGGCCGAACCTGCAGCAATAGTTCATCTTTGAGCCGCCCCCGCTTATTCAATTTATTGTTTGGCTTTGGAAATTTGATGTCTGCTCCAACGAAAAGCTGCTCACCGGGCGCCAGGCGCCGGGTCGGCTGACAGGCATTCAGTAGCAAGAGTAGCAAAGCCCACCCCATTATTACCAGTGATCGCTGTGCGGACATAAATCTCATTTAGCCTTTCGTTTGCGTTTTTTGTTTTTCAGGGATTTGCGGAGCGAGATACCTGCCCCACTGCGGCTGACGGTTCCTTCGTTGAGAGCGTCGTAGTCGCTTCGGCGGTAGACGCGGAGCAGGTAGTTGCCATCGGGCTTCAGACGATATTCGAGGGCAAAATCACCTGTGAAAGTTGTGAATGTGCCAGGCTCGGCATCTCCTGTTTGTTCTTCAGATAGTTGGAGGTTGCCACCTACTTTTACATTGAGTCGGTCGTTGAACAAGCGCTTGGAAAGACCAAACTGCACTTCAGTCGCAACCTGGTCGGTACTGCCTTGATAAGCATCTACCCCTACATTGACATCCACCCCTTTGATGATCTTACCGGCCAAGCGGTTCAGCTGACTACTGATCAACCGACTGACGCTCGACAGAAGGGCGTTGCCACCTGCATTGTTGAGATTTTGTCCCGTGTTTTGAACGTTGATAAAATTGTTGAACAGCAACAGTCCAAAAACCTGTGTGCTCAAGTCCGTTTGGTTGGTTCGAAGTTCTGCCAGGCGATTGCGGGCCGCATCCGCTAGGGTACCCTGCGGGTCGTTGAGCAAAACAATATCGAATGACAATTCGGGTTGTATCAGGTCGCCTTTGATCTTTAGCTGCACCTGTATGTCTATGCGCTGGTTGGAATTCGCCAGGCTTTCAATGTCCAATTGGTTTTCGATTAAATCGCGGATGGGAACCCGGGTTTTGTAGGCTGCCGTAATGTCGATGCCTGCTTTTAGTGGATCGCCGTCGAAAGTGATTTTACTATTGGGGAGTATGTCGAATTGTCGTTTGACCAATTGCTCATAGCTAAACGAATACCGCCCCTCCGTTATCTGGTAGGTGCCATTGATGGCGACATCACCCCCAGGATTCACATCCACTGTGAGATTGGAGACACCCTTGCAAATGAGTTGGTCCCCGCTGAGTGGATCGACGATGATCTGTAGGCTGGCATCGGAGGTTGTTTCCAAATTGAGTTGTAAGTCGATGCCGGTAGAGCCCATTTGCTGCTCATACAAATTGCTGGTATCCCTGCCTAGGCTGTCCAGGGCTGGCTGTCCGTAGATGATGAAATCCTCACGAGCGATGGCTTGTTTATCGGTTAGAGGAACGACGTATAGGTCGGTACCCGGCTGTGTTTTGGCGTTGATGACCAATCGAGCTTGGTCGAGCGGACCTTGGATGGAAACATCGGATTGCAACATCAATTGGCCATAGAACAAATCATTGTCGTCTGATTTGGTATTCAAAAACTGAAATTGATCTGTCTGGAAGCGCAAATCTGCCGTTAAGTCTTTGAAAAAATTGTGATTAACTTGTCCACTGAGCAAGGCTGGCCGGTTGTTGGGGTCGAGCATCTGTATGCGGCCAAAGTCGATTTTATTTTCGGTGATTTGAATGCTTCCCTTTTCTATTTGGTACTTCGTTTTGATGTAGTCAATGACCGTTTTTACTTCTTTCAACTGCAATTGCCCTTGGAGCTTGGGTTGATCGACGGGACCTTCCAAGCGGAATTTTCCTGCCACAAAGCCCTCGCTGTCGTGGATTAGGCCCGGCAGAAATTTATCGACACTTTGCATCTCCATGCGTTCGATGACGGCTTCTGCATCTAAGAGCCGGTCTTGCACCTGGTATCTTCCTTGAGCACCGAGCTGGTTGCCATAGTCGGCCAGCTGAGTGACAAATAATATATCTGAGTTTCGGCTTTCTTGCTCGGCCCGCAGTTCGAGGTTGCCAATGACGAGCGAATCCATGGTCCACTTATCCAGGCGAAGGTCAGCGACGTAGTTGAGGTTGGTCAAAAAATCGCGCAATTCAGCCCGGCCGTTCAAGGTGCCAGCCAAGTAGTCCGGCGGATAGTCGAGCAGGGGCGATAAACCGCTGATGCTAAAATCCCGGAATGCTAAGACGGCCTGGCTGCTGTCTTTCGAATGGACGACAGCTTGCAAAGAGATGAATTCCCTTTCCTTGCTCAGTTCCCATTGTGCCATTTGCCAGGGGCCGTCCAGGCTGTAGCTGACCAGATTGTCTGGCGACAGCTGCCACTGCTGTCCATTTATATAGAGGTTGGGTTGTAGCCGCAGGCGAAAGTTGAGGGTTTGGCTGGACAAGGCTCCACTTAGGCCCCAGATGATGGTGTCGGTTGATCGCGCAGATTGGAGTGCGAAGAGGAGGCTGTCGTTTTGCACATCAAAG
>JBCCSZ010000202.1:0-14803 GCA_039199225.1 Bacteroidota bacterium | reverse complement strand
GCTGTTTTGAAAACATTCTTGTCTGCGATGTCGTATCTTCGTATCATATGATTAACCTTTCTTTGTTTTACGTGTTCTAATTTTAAGGAATAACCTCTGTGAAAACGCATTGTTCCAAACGATGGCGCCAGAGAGTCGAAACAGGACAATCAAAAGACCCAGAAGCGTACGTAGACCGTAACATTTGTATCGACAGCGGTATGCTGATGAACCCTTTTGTAATCAAGGCCCTCCAATTGAGCCTGGCCAAGCTTACCAAGGGCTCTGAGCAACTGATAGTCGCTTGAAAAGATCAGCACAGGATTAGTTGGTTTAAATTTTCGAACTGCGTACATTTGTTAACACAAGTATTTTCATTCACAACGAATTTCAACTGTTTTAGACGATGAGCAAATTCACAGCCTTTGACCAATTTGTAAACCGACACCTTGGACCTGGTAATGAGGAGCGCCAGGCCATGCTGAACAAAATCGGGGTGGATAGTATGGAGCAATTGATCGATGAAACTGTTCCGCAATCCATTCGAATGAAGAAAAAACTGCGCCTGCCAGCAGCTCAAACCGAGTATACTTATCTCGAAGAGCTCAAAGGCATGGCCAGCCTCAATAAAGTATATAAAACCTATATCGGCCAGGGGTATTACAATACCATTACCCCTTCGGTGATCCTCCGAAATATTTTCCAGAATCCTGGTTGGTATACCCAATATACGCCCTACCAGGCGGAGATTGCTCAAGGCCGGCTGGAAGCACTGCTGAACTTTCAGACGATGGTCAGCGACCTGACTGGCTTACCCATCGCGAATGCCTCTTTGCTCGACGAAGGAACGGCCGCCGCAGAGGCGATGAGCATGTTCTATAGTCAAAAGAACAAACGCAACAAGAACGAACCACAAAATGAGTTCTTTGTTGACAATGGTGTTTTTGAACATACCGTAGATACGCTGGCCAGCCGCGCCGAGCCACTGGATATCAAGATTGTGCGAGGTGATTTCAAATCCTATAAGTTTACCGATAAGACCTTCGGTGTATTGTTGCAGTACCCAACTTCCAGCGGGGAAGTGGTCGACTACCGTTCTTTTGCACAAAAGGCCAATGCAGCTGGTATTTTTGTAACAGTTGCCGCCGACTTGATGAGCTTGGCTTTATTGATGCCTCCAGGTGAGTGGGGTGCCGATGCTGTCGTAGGAAATACCCAGCGGTTTGGAGTGCCGATGGGCTATGGTGGGCCGCACGCAGCTTTCTTTGCTACCCGTGAAAACTTTAAGCGTTTGATCCCAGGCCGCATCATCGGTGTATCGGTCGACAGCCAAGGCGATCGCGCCCTGCGCATGGCCCTCCAAACGCGGGAGCAGCACATTCGCCGCGAAAAGGCCACTTCCAATATCTGTACAGCCCAAGCCCTTTTGGCCATCATGGCAGGTATGTACGCCGTCTATCACGGTCCAGTGGGCATTCGCGCCATCGCTAGCCAAATTCAGCGCCTGACACAAGGGCTCGACAAGCAGCTGAAAAAGCTTGGTTTTGAACAAAGCAACCGCTACTACTTCGACACCCTATGCATCGAAGTTCCTGAAACGGCCCTGCGCAACAAGGTGAAGAAATTGGCCTTGCGCAATAAGATGAATTTCCTCTATGGAAAAGATTCCATCCAAATCAGTATCGATGAGACGACAACGGCTGAGGACATCCGCTTGATTCGCAATATTTTTGCAGAAGCTAAGGGAGAGGAAGTACCGGCTGGTTTGACCATTCCAAAGTCGGCAAAAGTACCTTCTAAGCTGGCTCGCCAAACAGAATACCTAACGCATCCAATTTTTAACAGCCATCATACGGAAACCAAGATGATGCGCTACATTAAGAGCCTCGAAAACAAAGACTTGTCTTTGATGCATTCGATGATTCCACTGGGCTCTTGTACAATGAAACTCAACGCTGCCTCAGAATTGATTCCGGTCAGTTGGCCTGAATTTGCCAACTTGCATCCTTTTGCGCCTTTGAACCAGACGAAAGGCTACCAGAAATTGTTCGAAGAGCTGGAAGATTACCTTTCTGAGATCACAGGCTTTGCCGCCTGTTCTTTGCAGCCCAACTCAGGGGCGCAGGGCGAATTCGCCGGATTGATGACCATCCGGGCCTACCACCTGTCTCGGGGTGACGACCATCGCAACATCGTTCTCATTCCTTCCTCTGCACACGGAACCAATCCGGCCAGTGCCGTTATGGCAGGTATGAAGGTGGTTGTCGTCAAATGTGATGAGGAAGGCAACATTGTCTTGTCTGATCTCAAAGCCAAGGCGGAGGAACACAAAGATCATTTATCTGCCTTGATGGTGACTTATCCATCGACGCATGGTGTATTTGAGACAGCGATCAAAGACATCTGTAAGATTATCCACCAAAACGGGGGTAAGGTCTACATGGATGGCGCTAATATGAATGCTCAGGTGGGGCTGACCAGCCCTGGTATCATCGATGCCGACGTTTGCCACCTGAACTTGCACAAGACCTTCGCCATTCCGCATGGTGGTGGCGGACCGGGTATGGGACCCATTTGCGTCAATAAGAGCTTGGCGCCCTTCCTGCCTCGCCACAAGTATGTCAAGACCGGTGGAGAGCAGGGGATTCCGGCCGTAGCTTCGGCTCCTTGGGGAAGCGCAAGCATCCTGCTGATCTCTTATGGTTACATCCGCATGTTGGGTAGAGAAGGGGTGACGGAAGCCTCTGAGATTGCCATCTTAAATGCCAATTACATCAAAGCCCGACTCGAAAACAGCTATCCCGTTTTGTTTACGGGCGAGCACGACCGGGTGGCGCACGAGCTCATCATCGACCTGCGACAGTTCAAAGGTGTCAACATCACAGCAGAAGACATCGCTAAGCGACTGATCGATTATGGTTTCCATGCACCGACGCTTTCCTGGCCGGTTGCCGGAACGATTATGATTGAGCCGACAGAAAGCGAGGGTCAGGATGAGTTGGATCGTTTCTGCGATGCCATGCTGGCCATCCGCGCAGAAATTGACGAGATTGCTACCGGCGAAGCTGATGCTAAGAACAACGTTCTGCACAATGCGCCGCATACGCTTAGAATGGCTACGGTCAATGATTGGGCATACCCTTATAGCCGCGAAAAGGCAGTCTATCCGCTGTCTTACCTACGCAGCCAATTCAAATTCTGGCCATCCATCGGTCGGGTCAACAATGCCTATGGCGATCGTCACTTGGTATGTACCTGCCCACCATTGGAGGATTACATGGGAGAGAAGGAAAAAGGGGAGAAGGAAGATTTGATGGCGAGTAGCTAAAGACGAGATAATTTGATAAAAAAGAAGCCGATCAAGCGTTTGCTCGATCGGCTTCTTTTTTTATGGATGGATGGGTTGGTATGGTGCTAGTAAGAAATCTTGTGATTCGACATCGGACCAGAAGTCATTTTCTTGAGAGGTGGCGCAAATTGCGTCAATTTGATACCAGTCACAGCCGTTTTGTACTCCTCAATCGTTGGCGTTCTACCAAGGATCGCGGAAAGAACAACGACTGGAGTCGATGCCAAGAGTGATTCTCCCTTCTTGCGATCTGAATCTGCTACCACACGTCCTTGGAACAAGCGCGTAGAAGTTGCCATTACCGTATCTCCCTTTTCTGCCTTTTCTTGGTTGCCCATACAAAGGTTGCAGCCTGGTCTTTCGAGATACATCATATTATCGTACTCGGTGCGGGCAGCACTTTTAGGCGCTGCATCATCGAATTCGAAGCCGGAATACTTCTGAAGCAGGTCCCAATCGCCCTCGTCCTTGAGCTCATCGATGATATTGTAGGTTGGCGCTGTAACGACCAATGGAGCGTTGAACTCTACTTTTCCATGCTGCTCTTCCAGGTTTCGGAGCATCTGAGAAACGATTTTGAGGTCGCCTTTGTGTACCATGCAGGAACCGACAAAGCCAAGGTCAACATGTTTCTCTCCACCATAATAAGAAAGTTCTCGAATGGTATCGTGTGTGTAGCGCTTTGATACATCCTCGTTGTGTACATCCGGATCGGCAATCATAGGCTCGTCGATGATGTTTAGATCGACGACGAATTCTGCGTAATATTTGGCATTTTCGTCAGGCGTCAATGCAGGCTTTTCACCCGATCTGATTTCATCGATTCGTTTGTTGGCCTTGTCAATCAACCCCTGTAGCACTTGCTTATCATTGTCCATGCCTTTGTCGATCATCATCTGAATTCTACCCTTTGCTATTTCGAGCGATTCGATGAGGGTATCGTCCTGAGAGATACAGATGGAGGCTTTGGCTTTCATTTCTGCTGTCCAATCCGTGAAGGTAAAGGCTTGATCGGAGGGCAATGTTCCGATGTGTACCTCGATGATTCTGCCTTGGAACACATTTTCTCCTCCAAACTTTTTAAGCATTTGGGATTGAGTAGCGTGTACCACATCACGGAAATCCATGTGATCTTTCATTTGTCCTTTGAAAGTCACCTTGACAGATTCCGGAATAGGCATGGATGCTTCACCGGTTGCTAGCGCCAGGGCAACTGTTCCTGAGTCAGCACCAAAAGCGACACCTTTGGACATTCTGGTGTGCGAATCTCCTCCGATGATGATGGCCCAATCGTCTATTGTTATGTCGTTGAGTACCTTGTGGATGACATCGGTCATCGGGTGGTATTTGTGTTCCGGGTGTCGCCCGGTGATCAACCCAAAGTCGTGCATGAATTTCATCAGCCTTGGGATGTTTTCTTGTGCTTTCAAATCCCAGACAGAAGCCGTGTGGCAACCCGATTGATAGCCGCCGTCAACGATGGGCGAAATCACAGTTGCTGCCATCATCTCCAATTCTTGGGAAGTCATCAGTCCCGTCGTATCCTGAGAACCCACGATGTTGACTTCGACGCGTACGTACGAGCCAGCGTGCAGCGTTGCCCCCGAGGTACCAACCGCATTTTTGTTAAATATCTTCTCTACGGCCGTCAGTCCCTGCCCCTCGTGAGAAATCTCTTTGGAAGGAGCGAATACAGGGGGAACCTCTATGCCCAGCACCTTGGCTGCAAATGCCTGCAGCTTTTTGCCGAATACAATGGCATAGGAACCTCCGGCCCGAATGAATTCCATTTTCTGTGGCGTAAGAGCAGAAGAAATATCGATCAACTCTTTATCACCATTGTAAAGCTTCTTCGTTTTTGTATTGATGGTGAGCACGGTACCTGTATCAACAGAATACGCCTTTTCTAGGATGGGTTCGCCTTCTTCGTCCACGATGACATTGCCTGCCTCGTCGTATTTCTTTACCCAGTTTTTGAGGTCGATGCCAATACCACCCGTAACACCGACAGTGGTGAGGAAAATTGGAGAAATGCCATTTGTTCCGGCAACAACAGGTGCAATGTTAATGAAGGGAACATAAGGGCTGGCTGGTTTACCGATCCAAAGAGCGACATTGTTGACACCAGACATCCTAGAAGAACCGACTCCCATTGTACCTTTCTCGGCGATCAACATAACCCGTTTGTCGGGATGTGCTGCTTGCATGGCCACCAATTCCTTTTGTGCCTTAGTATCGATCAGGCATTTGCCGTGTAGTTCGCGGTCTGAGCGGGAATGCGCTTCGCTACCTGGTGATAGCAAATCTGTGGAAATATCTCCCACGCCAGCAATGTAGGTGATCACCTTGATTTCTTCGTCTACCTCTGGTAGCTTGGTGAAAAATTCCGCCTTGGCGTAGCTTTCAATGATGTCTTTGGCAATGGCACTGCCATTTTTGAAGGCTTCTGCCAGCCTTTCCGTATCCGCCTCGTAAAGGAAGACCTGCGTTTTGAGAACCTTGGCAGCTTCACTGGCAATGGCTGCATCTTCACCAAGGGCCAAATCCAGGAGGACCTTTACGGAAGGGCCACCCTTCATATGAGACAATTGCTCCAGCGCAAAGGCTGGTGAAATTTCTGGAACGACGGATTCTCCGAGGATGATCTCCTTCAAAAACGCAGCTTTGACACCGGCAGCACTCGTCGTTCCTGGCAATACATTGTAAATAAAGAAATGCAGAGAGTCCTTTCGGTGCGCATTATTTGGGTCTTTGATTTGCGCAATGACTTCACTCAGCAATTCAGCACCATCTATGGGTTTGGGATGGAGGTCTTGTCCTTTTCTCTCTTCAATCTCTTTTAGATATTCATTGTATCTGCTCATAAAATTTTCTTTTCGGTGTTAAAGGAAAATTTACAGTTGACCTGTACTCAACTAATTCAAGTCGTAATTACCATCTACAAGCTGGACAAGCATTCCGAAGAAAGCCTTCAACTCGAATAGTTAGCTCAGTCAGCAAGGCCAGAAACGAACCACCTATCGAGTGTAGGCAATTGTCATAAGCTGCTACTATATAAACCCGTTAGTACCTCTGTCAGTTTACTTTTGAACTCAAGTGCGATGATAAATCACCATTTGAATGAACGAGTATTCCGACATGTTTACTGGATTTTCGACTGCAAATATCTGCATTCTATCTGGCTTTTTGCAAACGAAGTTGGAAAAAAGCCGCCATTCTGCTTGTAGAAGCATATTCTGTGCCTGCTTGTCCGATTGGTCGGTAGCGTAGCACTATTTTTTTCAATAGCAAAAGCCCACAAATGAACAATGCATTTGCGGGCTTTAAAATAATCCTTAAAGCAAAATATCTTTATCACAGCTCGATTTCCGTGGTAAAATTACCGACGGTGACGGTGGCTTTATTGTCGCAGTTGCCATCGCCAAAATCCAGGCTGATGGGGCTGGCCAGCCCTGTTGTAACAACCTTGGTCACGCCGCTGGTTAGCCATTGGCAATCGGCCTGGTGGCGCCAGGGAGATTCGATCGTAGCAACATAAGATTCGCCTCGGCGATTGAGTCCACTGGCCGTTCCCGTAACCTCCCAGACATCATCTGTAATGCCTTCCACACCATTGGTCCAAAAGTTGGTGTCCATACCTTCGATCCAAGTGCGTGTATTATTGGTTTCGTAGCGAATGAGCGTACCGTCGGGTGTTGTGACTTCGCCATTCTTGACCTCTACTGTATAGTGAAATTGACCATTGTCATTCAGACCATTGTTGGTCCATACTTTACGGCCGCTGACTTTGTAGCCATTTATTTCAAAATCCTCCAAGCTGAGGGTGGCGGTCGTGCCTTTGTCCTGCAACTTACCAGTATAAACCGTTACAATCTTTCCGGAAATCTTGCTGCCATCAACGACGGTGCAGGCATCCCCGAAGTCCAGTGTCAGAGTGATTGGAAAGATGTTGGGCCAGGCAGCGGCAGTAGCCAAATCGATGGACATGCATCCTCGGTCTTGCGCCTTGGGGCCGTTGGAAACTACCCCGTTGAGGTCGCCTTGTTGTTTGGATTCTCCGTCGGTCAATGCAAATATTTCATCAAAAACGGTTTCGGCAGCCAGTAGGTCGGAGGCACTTTGGTAATCGCTTTGTGGTTGTGTATCATCTTTTTTGCAGCCCGTCAGCAATAGACCGACAGCAAGGATGGTCAAGCAAAATGATTGTAGTAAACGCATAAGATTTTTTTTGTAGTCAATTGAAGAAATTGGTTCTCAAAAGAGGGGCGTTCTATGATTGAATTACAACTTGAATTCTTTTTTTATCAGCTGATTTGCTAAGAAAACGGGCGGGAGGATATATACCCTACGGAAAATTGAATGTATTTTGCAGAGTCCCAAATAAAATGCCAGACAAAGGTGGCTTGATCTAAATAGGGCAATTGCTTTATTCTACTTAGATTTGTAGCCTAATTCCAACGCAAATGATTGTAGTCACAGGTGCCTTAGGCTTCATTGGTAGCTGCCTGGTCAGCCAACTCAACCAAGAAGGTCATCTTAGAGATTTGATCGTCGTAGACGACTTTTACAAAGATTGGAAAGAGGTCAATTTGGATGCAAAGTTCATCCGAGATTGGATTCATCGCGATCTGTTTTTGGATTTTTTTCGGCGAATTGCTCCCCAGGTTACCTTTGTTTACCACTTGGGCGCCAGGACGGATACGGCCGAGACCGATACAGCGATTTTTGACCAGCTCAATGTCGAATATTCGAAGGAAATTTGGAATATCTGCAGTAAGCACCAAATACCGTTGGTGTATGCAAGTAGCGCAGCGACTTACGGCGATGGCTCCTTGGGATATGTCGATAACCACCAGCAAGTAGCAGATTTTCAGCCATTGAATGCCTATGGTCGTTCCAAAAATGATTTTGATCGGTGGGCATTACAGCAAGAGTCTGCACCACCTTTCTGGGCTGGACTGAAATTTTTCAATGTCTATGGACCCAACGAAAACCACAAAAATCGCATGGCGTCTGTGGTGTTTCATGCCTTCCATCAAATCCGCCAGACTGGGCAGATGAAATTGTTTCGCTCTCACAAAGAAGGTATTGCCGACGGTCACCAGCAACGCGATTTTGTCTACGTCAAGGATGTGGTAAAAGTGTGTTATTGGCTGTATCAAAACCAGCCGGAAAGTGGACTTTACAATGTCGGAACAGGCAATGCTAGAACATTTTTGGACCTTGTTGGTGCTACCTTCGAAGCGATGAATATACCCACCGCCATTCAATTCGTCGATACGCCTGAAGACATTCGCGGAACTTACCAATATTTCACAGAAGCCAAAATAGACAAAATTCTTCAAGCTGGCTACCCAACAGCTTTTACCAGCTTGGAAGATGGTGTAAAGGACTACGTACAAAATTACCTGAAGCGTGGTAAATATTTTTGAGGCTAATAACAACCCAAACATTACATTGAGCGAAAGCGTCCAAAAGGGCTACAACTGATTCATGGCAGCATAAAAAATAAGTTGCCAACCATCGTCGAAGCGAGCAAATCGCCGCTGCATACCATAGCTGCCAGAGCTGTCTTGAATGCGCTCCACAACCATATCAGAGCCAAAGGCATCAAAATATCGAAGAAATTGCCCTTCCATCGAGTCGAAAGGTTTGTGTAATATCCATTGATCGGCCGTCCAGCGGAAATTGCCTGCTGTCAAGGTCAAACTATCTACATTGGCGGGAATGCCCTGAAGCGGAAAACGAATGTGGGCCAGTTGAAAGGTAGAATCTTCGTGAAATTGGGTATAAAATTGGAAAAAGTCGGGCGGCACACTCGTCCCTTCTGTTTGATCGGCCGTTTCTACTTCCGAGCTGGCCGTTGCCATTGGCACCTCCGGCTGCTGTCCTTCTTGCCGCTGCATGAATAAGAAAACCCCCAGGGTAAAAACAACGCCACCAATAAATCCAATAAGGTACTTCATAGATCAAAATTGATTTTTCCACATCATGGATTCAACCGGTTTGATCGTGCGGTTATTGTATTTTGCGTTGGACTTGGAATGGTAGTAGTTCTCAATGTCTCCATCTACCTTGAAATAGATCAACTGACCGATGGGCATGCCTGCATATATCCGAACGGGTTGCACGCAGGAGATTTCCAAGGTCCAGGTATTGCAAAAACCAACGTCGCCCTTCCCAGCCGTTGCATGAATGTCGATGCCCAGCCGTCCGATGCTGGATTTACCTTCCAGAAAAGGAACTGATTGGTGGGTTTCGGTATATTCCTGGGTAACGCCTAGGTACAAGGTGCCTGGCTGCAGGACGTAGCCCTCGGGTGGGATAATGACCTCTTCGATCTCATTGTGCTTGCGCGCATCCAACTCCCGGTCTTTGTAAATGGCCAGATGACGGCTTAGGTGAACATCGTAAGAGTTGGTACCCAGGCAGGAGCGGTCGAAGGGCTCGATGACGATTTCTCCCTTGTCGATGGCAGCCAGTATTTTTTTATCAGACAATATCATTTCAATGCAATTCAAATGGTGATTCCTTCAGCCACGTCCCAAATTTTGATCATTCGGTCATCGCCGCACGAAATTAAGTAATTTTTGTAGCTTGACCAGTAAAGATCATTGACGGAATTAACATGGCCATCGTCTCGCATGGGTTCGATCACCTTTAGCAGCTGCAAACTAGAGGCATCCCAAATCTTTAGGTGCTTGTCGCGACTGGCCGTGGCGAAGAGGTGTCCTTTGGGATGAAATGCAATGCTGTTGATGGTGTATAAGTGGGCGGCCTGCTTAGAAATGCATTCCGGACCGTGATCCAAATCCCAAACCTTTAGGTGCGCATCGCGGCTGCCACTGAACAAATGCTGGCCATCGGGGCTGAAGGCCAGGCTGAAGACCGAGTTTTCGTGGGCATTGTGTATGACTTGCTGTATCTCCAAGCTCTTGACGTCCAACAAGTAAATATTGTGGTCGCTGGAGCCGATGGCGAGGCATTGCCTTTGGGCGTGGTAGGCCAGACACCTGAGCGATTGGTGACTGAGTTGGTAGCTTTCCAAGGGACGTTTTTGTGGAATCGCCCATTTGGTGATGATGCCATCTCCGCCTAGGCTGTAAAGATGCTCGTCAATTTGTCGGAGTACAAAGGTTCCTTTTTTATGGTGGGCAATGTCCTTGTTATTGTCCGGTGTATCCAGGTCTATCCAATGAATGCCGCCATTCATATCGCCGGCCGCTAGCAGGGCTGAATCCCGAATTTGGCAAAGCGAAAAAAGCTGGCTATCGGCCTTAGCAACGAGTTTCCCAGGGTCGGGGTCGTCTTCATCCCACTGAACAATCCAACCATCCCCGGCAGCAGAGAGGAAAGTATTGGGGCTCGGACCAGCAGTCAATTGGAATATGGCACCCCGGTGGCCGCTCATTTGGGCAATTTTCCGGACTTCAATATTTGATGGCATCGAAACGATGGATTTTGGGTAAAAATAGGTCCTGTAAGTGGGGAATACAAACCGTTGGGACGAAACCGTGAAAGTTCTTTATCTTAGGCCGCCAGGCAAATGCTTATGGCATAAAAACGACATCGGATGCCACTGAAATTTCACAGATACCTATCAGATCAGACAGAGTTGGGCGCATGGCGGATCGAGGAGTCGGAAGCTTACTTTCTGGATAGAATGCATTTGACAGAAACGGAGCAAAAGCAACTCGAACCCATCAAGGGTCACCGCAGACTGGAATGGCTGGCAGGGCGCTGGCTGCTGCACATCATGTCTGGCCGATCGGTCCGAGCTGCTTGTCTCAAGGATGAATTTGGCAAACCCTATCTCGAAAATTCAGCCTTTGAAATTTCTATCAGTCATTCGCGTACCCTGGCTACTGTCATGGCGGCTCCCGTTCCGGTGGGTGTTGACATCCAGAAAATTGTTTCCAAAATAGAACGCATCGCCCACAAGTTTATGAACCAGGCAGAATCGGAAAGTCTTCAAGTCCCTAGTCGCATTCCCCACCTGCACGTCTACTGGGGTGCCAAAGAGGCGCTCTACAAAGCTTACGGCCGCCGCCAACTGGATTTCAAAAAACACATTCTCATCGATCCCTTTTCCTACGACGAAGCAGGTGGCGCCATCACCGGCAGCATTCATTTCAACGATTTTCATGCAAACTACCAACTGAGCTACGAACGCATCGATCGAGAATTCGTCTTGGTATACGCAAGAGAATCACACCGCCAAACAGCCGACTGACATTACATTCAAGGGAATCACCAACAGCCCGAGACAAGGCTCGACTTTCCCGAAAGAAGCTGTATTTTTAAGCCAGAAACACAATCCATGAATCTCAAAATCATATCGGCTGGAGCGGGAAGCGGTAAAACCTACCGATTAACCCAGGAAATGACGCAGCTGCTCAAGGACGGCCTGAGAGCCAATGGCATCATTGCGACAACCTTTACCAAAAAAGCAGCCGCCGAGTTGCAGGAACGGGTGCGGGTCAAGCTGCTCGAAGCTGGCATGTCTGAGGCTGCCAACGAACTGACCAACGCCCTGATTGGCACCGTACACGGGCTGGGAGTGAAACTGCTGAAGCGGTTTGCCTTTGAAGCAGGCGTATCGCCGGAAGTCGACATCATGGCGGACGAAGACCAGCAGTTGCTATTCAATAACTCACTGGCAACGATCTTGTCGGTGGAGCGCATCCAAAAAATGGAAGCCCTGTCGGATCGATTGGGACTGCACAAAAAGGAGCGCTACGATTGGCGGCGGGAAGTGCGGCAGCTCACGGATATTGCCCGAAGCAATGATTTTGACAAGGCCACACTGGAAAAGAGCAAGCAGTTGTCCATCCAACACTTCCGTAAGTTTTTAGGAGAGCGCTCGAAAAAAGAATTGTCTGACTTTCAGGCGCAACTGCAGACCTGCCTGGCGGAAACCATCGAAGCCTTAGAGCAAAACGACGACAGCACCAAAGTTACTCAGTCGGCCTGCAATTTTCTTAAAACGAGCCTCAACCGCCTCAAGTTGAAGGGAGGACTCAATTGGCACGAATGGGTCAAGTTGTCGAAAATCAAGGTTGGCGCCAAATCCAGAGAAGATGTTGCTGACTTGGCGGCTTTGGCCAAGGCGCACGATACTGCACCGGCTTTTCACGATGATATTGCAGCCTTCATCGGGGAGATATTCGACATGGCGATGGATGCCCTCGACGAGTACGATCAATACAAAAAGCAGCGGGGCTTGATCGATTACACGGATATGGAAATTCAAGTCAAGCGCTTGCTGGACCATCCGAGGGTACAAACCGTACTCAGCGAGGAGTTGGATTTGCTGATGGTGGACGAGTTTCAGGATACCAGTCCGATCCAGTTGGAGATATTTCTGAAGTTGTCGAAGATTGCAAAGCATTCCGTTTGGGTGGGCGACCCCAAGCAGTCGATCTATGGTTTTCGTGGGGCAGAGCCCAGTTTGATGTTGGCCATCATCGAGCAAAATGGTGGGGTGCGTCCAGAGGACATACAGGAGTTTTCCTGGCGTTCTCGGGAAGACATAGTCTATGCCACCAATGCGCTTTTCACAAAAGCATTTAAAAACCTCCCCAAGGAACAAATAGCTTTGCGGCCCAAGCGTACCAAGCTGGCCAGTCCCGAAAGTGCCAATACCGAAAATGAGCCGCTGCAGATGGGGGAAGCCCTGGTCCACTGGCATTTCGCTTACGATGGCAAAGGCCGCCGTTCTCCTGGGCGCCCTTGGATGGAGAATTGTATTGCCCGGGAGGTAGTCAAGATGTTGGAGCGAGCTAGTTGGGTGTATTCAAAAGCAGAGAAGAAATACCGCCCGCTGCGTCCGGGCGACATCGCCATCCTTTGCCGGGCCAATGCCGACTGCGATTATATGGCGACAGCCCTTCACGATGCTGGTTTGAAAGTAGCCATTGCCCGAAATGGCCTTTTGCATACCGCCGAATCAAAATTGATACTGGCCTGTTTGAAATACATTCTGCATGTTTCCGACTCTTTGTCGGTGGCCGAGATTTTGCTGCTGGCCGAACGGCTGGAAATCGAAGAGATCATCGAAGATCGTTTGCAGTATTTGGCAGACACAGAAGGGGAGGGCTACCACCCCAAGTGGGGGACCGATCAAAAGGTCATTCAACGATTGGATAAGTTGCGCAAGGAGGTTATTGAGCTTTCAAGTGCTGAGATACTTGACTTGCTATTGGAGGAATTGGACCTGCGTCGAATTGTGGCGGCATGGGGCAACAAAGAACAGCGTTTGTCTAATGTCGATATGCTGCGGAGTATGGCTTTGCAGTATGAAGATGCTTGCAATCGACTGCATTCGGCAGCTTCCCTAGGCGGTTTTTTGTTGTGGATGAATGAGCAGGAAGCAAAGGGGCAAGATTTTCAAGGCGCCGGAGCTGGGCCGGATGCTGTCAATGTGTTGACTTATCACAAAAGCAAAGGCTTGGAGTGGCCGGTGGTGATTTGCCATAAGCTGGAAAACCGCATTCGCGACAATCTTTGGGGCTTCAGCATTGTGCCGGAGTCGGACAAGGTCGATTTGGATAATATATTGGGGAATCGTTGGTTGCGCTACTGGATCAATCCCTACAGCGATCAGATCCGAAATACGGCCTTGGACGAGCGCTTGCAGGCCAGCGAAGAGAAAAAGGCAGCCTACGAGTCAGCCCTTGCTGAAGAGGCTCGCTTGCTTTATGTCGGAATCACAAGGGCAAGAGATTACCTGGTTTTTCCAACCCGTATGGAAGCGCCCAAGTGGTTGAATCGGACATGGCATGAGGGGCAGGAAGATTTTCCGGTTTTGGACCCTGGGAGCAATGAAACGCCCTGGGAGTGGGAGGGGCAGTTGCTTTATATAGACACGGAGGTCAGCAGCTATCCCCGCGATTTTACCGTTGCGGAACACCCAAAGGAAGTCTTGTCTTTTTTGGAGGAAGCTTCGGTGGAGGAAACAACCATTCCGGCTTTTTTCATTGACTTGAGCCGCGATGGTTTTAAGGATCGCTACAAGGCAAAGGCGATGGGTAATTATCGTTCGTATGCGGCTCCGATGCGCATTCCCGAGGAGGTGGACGCTGCCTTATTTGCAAAAGCTCAAAAAGTATTATTGGCTGCTGATCGGCTGGAAGATGATTCAGCCTTGCGGATGGAAATGACGGAGGGAATTTTGCAGCGCTTTGAATTGTCGACGCATTTTCAGCCAGCGACCTTGTTACAACAGTCAGGGCTTTTTTACAACTACCTGGAAAAGGCATTTTCTCCCAGAAAGATGCATCGAAAATATCCGATCCAACTCCATTTTGAGCAGCGTTGCTTCAAGACGGTGATCGATGTAGTGCTCGAATTGGCGGATGGCTTAGTTATCATTCAAAACAGCGGCTTCAGTGGGGCAGAGAAACAGCGCAAGTCCAGAGCGCTTGAGTTGGCCGATTGGATGTACTTAAGTCGCCAAGCTGCTGCCGATCTGTT
>JBCCSZ010000201.1:0-14843 GCA_039199225.1 Bacteroidota bacterium | reverse complement strand
CTAAAGGCTGCCAGGTCAGTTGCCCAGCTTTGACGAATCTCCTCGATGGTTTTTCCAGCTTGCATTTGAAGCCGCAATTGATCGGTTCCAGCCAATTTATCAAAGAAGTTATTTTTTAAGAAGAATTGCTCTTTATCCGAAAAAGAACTGTAGAAATTCAAAAGATAATCTAAATCAAGGCGGGCGAGCTGCCGTAGGCTGTCCAGCGAAATGGCCGAAAGATCGTAACCGCGGCATTGTTGCCCTTCCAACTTTGGGCGCTTGGCACCAGGCATAGGCATGGGTGTAAAAGTAAAATCGCCTACCGTCGCAGTAGGGTGGCCAATGAGTTGAAATTGTTTGTGGGTTCCACGACCGATGCTGACCACCGTTCCCTCGAAGAAACACAGAGAGGGATAAAGATAGATCGAACGGATGTTGGGAAGGTTTGGAGAGGGACGAATCGGTAGTTCGTAAAATCGCTGGTGATCGTAATGCTTGCATTTGACCAACTCCAATTGACAGGACAAACTGTCTTTCAGCCAACCTTCCCCGTTGATCATTTGAGCATACTCCGCAATGGTCATCCCATGTACGACAGGGATGGGATGCAGCCCCACGAAAGACTCATACCCTGGCTTGCGGAGCGGCCCATCGACATAGTGGCCATTCGGATTTGGGCGGTCCAATACCATAAAAGATACGCCATTCTCCGCACAAGCCTCCATGACATAATGCATCGTAGAGATGTAGGTATAAAAACGAGCGCCGACATCCTGAATGTCAAAAACGACCCAATCCAAGTCTGCAACATCGGCCGCCGATGGCTTTTTATTCTTACCATAGAGCGATTTGACGCGAATCCCTGTTTGAATATCCTTTCCATCAGCTACTTTTTCTCCGGCATCGGCTTCGCCTCGGAAGCCATGCTCCGGTGCAAAAATGCGCTGAATGTCTACGCCCTCTTGCAACAAGGTATCAACCAAATGTACATCCCCCACCCTCGAAGTCTGATTGACCACCAAAGCAACTTTCCGACCTTTCAGCTTGGGCAAATAGGCTTCCATTTGCACGGCGCCTACCTGGATGGATGGTCGTGGCATTTCTTCGGAAGATTCCACTTTTACAGTGTCTTGTGGATCGGTTTGGACCTTTCCTCCCTTTTGCGGGCTGCATTGGATCAAGCTAAAAAGGAAGAAAATCGCCAGAAGGATTTTTTGATTTACCAACATAATTGTAATTTGTAGCCAGGATACGCAGAGAGACTTATTTTCGGAGGTGCTGAATTTTCGGCTCTCTGGAGCTAAGTCTCTCTGC
Organism: Bacteroidota bacterium; assembly: GCA_039199225.1. Classification (GTDB taxonomy): domain Bacteria; phylum Bacteroidota; class Bacteroidia; order Chitinophagales; family Saprospiraceae; genus JBCCSZ01. The sequence continues at coordinate 13,547 of JBCCSZ010000201.1, read as the reverse complement.
TTTTTTTATACCCGCAAGATAAACAATGAGCAAAAAAATTTATGCAATCATCGATGTAGAAACCACGGGCGGACGGGCCGCAAGGGATAAAATCACAGAAATCGGGATCGTTCTCTTCGATGGCGAAAAGGTGTTGGAGACCTACGAAAGCCTAATCAATCCGGAGCGCGCCATTCCTGCAAATATCTCGCGCATTACCGGTATTACCGACGAGATGGTTGCCGAATCACCGAAATTTTACGAGGTTGCCAAGAAGATTGTCACCATGACCGAGGGCGCCATCTTTGTGGCCCACAATGTACGCTTTGATTACAATTTTATCCGAGAGGAGTTCAAAAGACTGGGATACACCTACACCCGCCGCCAACTGGACACGGTTCGCCTGTCGCGCACCTCCTTTCCGGGCTTGCGCTCCTACAGCCTCGGCAACCTCATCAAACATTTCGGCATCAAGGTCGACCGGCGCCACCGGGCGCTGGACGATGCCATTGCAACAACCGACATATTGGGCCGCATCCTCCGGCAAGACCCTGCCGAAGAAAACATCAAGATGCTGGTCAACCGCGGCATCCGCGAATCGCAACTGCCAGAAAACATCACCATTGAGAAGTTGCACCAGCTTCCAGAAGAATGTGGCGTCTATTATTTTTACGACATCAATAAAGAGTTGATTTACATCGGCAAGAGCATCAACATCAAGCACCGGGTGATGCAACATTTCACCAATAAAAATAGCAAAGGCACCAAAATCAACCAATCTGTTCACGATATTTCCTATGAGATCACTGGCTCAGAGCTGGTTGCTCTACTGCAGGAATCGCATGAAATCAAGCAGCACCACCCGCGCATCAACCGCGCCCAACGCCAACGCAATTTCAACTGGGTCATGCTTTATTATACCAATAAGGAAGGATACCTCTGTCTGGAAATCAAACGCATGGGTCCTAAAAAACAAAGGGAAATGGCCATTGTTTATGCTTTTCCCTCTCAGCTATCTGCCAAAAGCGCCCTCAACAGATTGGTGGAAGAATACCAGCTTTGTCAGTGCCTATGCAACATCGATCATACCGGGACGCCTTGCTTTTCATACCACATCCATAAGTGCAAGGGTGCTTGTGTAGAGGTCGAATCAGCGGAGGCGTACAACGCTCGGGTCCACAAGGCAATCGAGAGGGTCGGGCTGGATTTTGACGAGAGCTTTATCATCCTTGATGAAGGGCGCTCCAAAGAAGAAAAGGCCGTCATCCTAGTGGAAGAGGGCCGATACCGTGGTTTTGGTTATATAGATACAGAAGGAGTTCAAGGAGGGATCGAAGAATTAAAAGAAGCTGTCAAACGATATGCTCATAATCCAGAAACTGTTCGCATTATCCGGCACTACCTCATCAACAAGAGCAATAAGCTCAAAGTTATTCGGTTTTAGTGCGTTTTCAGACAAGTTTACAGATTCATAACGCCTCACAGCTAACTTCCAAAACTCAAAAAAATAACAGAGGCTTATGCTCATTCGGAAGTCTGATAAGCCAGCCCCTGCTAAACAAATTATTCCACTACGATCTTCCGGTTGAATACCTGCCCATCGGTTAAAACCTGAAATACGTAGGGACCTGGGGCGATGTAATCCATAAGTGGAAAACGTTTCTCTACTGTACCCGCAGGTTTTTGTTCTGCCATCAAGGTGTCTACAATTCGACCACTCATGTCGAGCAATCGCACTTCCAAGAAGGCACTTTTTTCGAGATACATACGACAATCCAAGAAATCGGTGCTTGGAATAGGGCTGATCACCGGGTCAGCTCTCAAAATGGGCGCTTCAAGGCTGCTGGTCAAATCAAGACCAGTCACCAGTCGGATACGGCCCGCAGCAGTGGATTCTGTAATGAGTAGACTGTCTTGATTGGGCGAAATGGCAATGCCATTCGGCAGATCAAATTGGGCAACTGAAGCGTCCCCATTCGCATAGCCTGGTACATTGGTCCCGATGAAGGAGGTGACGTCTCCCTGGTCGCTGATATGAAATATCTTGGGTCCATTAACACCGGTGACGAGATAACCATCCTTCCAACGGACGATATAGCCGGTTCTAATGCTCGCTGTGACCCTGGCGAAGCGGGAAACCTCCCCATCTACTGTAATACGCTGTATGCTGTTGTCTTCAAAATTTGCAGAGATAATGTCTCCTTCGGGGCTGAAAGCCAGTCCGTCTGGTCCGTTGATCATGCCACCGGCTGCCAAAGTCTCTGGCTTTGGGTTATCGGCTTTCATGTTCACTTTCGAAATGCGGCTGCCGGAGTAGTTGGCAATGTACATCCATTCATCATTGGGATCGATCAGTATGCCAGACGGTCCAATCAAGCCCGACACGTAGACTTCACTTTGGTTGTCCGGAGTGATTTTGATCACTTTGCCGGTGTTGAATTCAGAAAAGTAAAAGTTGCCGGCTTGGTCGGCAGCTCCTCCCAGGGCTCCTGAGTAAGCGCCCAGTTTTTCAGCCGTCCCTTTGGTCGTCAGCCGAAAGACTTCACCAGATACATAGTCGACAACATAAATTTTTCCATCGGGCGCCCAGGTGATGCCCTCGAAATACGCGCCCGGCCGCGTATGGAAAGTGGATGCCTCCTGGGCCGTCAGCGCCGAGAAAGCAAGGAGAAAAAGAACAGAATAGTAAATCTTGTGCATGACATTCATTTTTTGGAAATCAAATCAATGCCATTAATGTATTTCAGTCATTCAAATCGCGCCAATAATCTGATAAAACAGGAGTCTATCTCAGCTTAGACATACAAAAACGCCCATTTTTTGAAGCATTTTCGGCGAAAGAAGGATAATTTGCCGTCAATCTTCTGACCTATGAAAATCGACCTAACCAGTACTATTTACCTCACGGCCGCCCTCCAAGCCGTCCTGATGATCTTTGTCATCAGCCGCAGAGGTCGCATCCACTTTTCCGAAAAATACCTCCTGGCCATCCTCGTTGCGCTGACATTTACCTTGGTTCACTACGTCGCCATCATCAACCGGCTGTTTCCCTCCCGATCCATATTTATAGACTTTAGTGCAGTGTCCTGGTTGGCCATATCTCCTTTGATCTACTTGTATTGCCGCTCGCTAGTTGGGCAGGATCAACAGTGGCGATGGCGCAATCTGATCTATTTTCCGTTTTCGATATACTTAGCTGTTCAGGTCGTTTTGATCTCGTTGGGATCGCGGGTTGGTTTTTTCTTGCTATTCAATGACATCAACAACTACAATGCCTCCTGGATCATGGCTTATCTGCTCAACAGCTTGTTCTTTTCTATTTTGTCTATTCGGGTGCTTCAACAGGCCGAATTACCCGATAAGCAGCGGGATCGGGTCCGGTGGCTGGTCTTATTTTTACAGGCTTTTGCCCTCATTTTGGTGGCTTTGATCGGTTTGTTGATCTGGTGTTTCAACGCGCGCTATTTTTTCCAGCAATTCGAATACGTACTGCTGATACTTTACGCTTGTTTCATTTTTATCCTGATAGGTATTTCGCTGCGTTTTTCCCACTATTTCAGTCTACTAACCAACGATCACTACGGCCACGACCAACGAAAAAATGAGGAATTAGAGCAGCTTTGTAGACAACTGAAGCAGCATGTGGAAAAGGACAAGCCTTATCTCACACCCAAATTAACCCTGACAGACTTATCGAAATCTACAGGTATTTCAGAAAATCAATTGTCGCAGATATTTACCCGCTATTTGAGGACAAACTTTTACCAATTCGTCAATTCATACCGCTTGAAGGAGTTTGAAAGTCAACTGGATCAGAAGGGTACGCAGCAGTACACGATTATGGCGCTGGCAGAAGCAGCCGGTTTTGCATCAAAAGCGACCTTTTACAAGGTTTTTAAGGAACGCTATCAAATGACCCCCTCAGAATTTATTAAGAAGAGTAATCGTTAGCGAAAGACGCATGTAATATTTCCGCCATTTGATTTTTGAGAGAAGTGGCCGAAGCACGGGCCTTTTCGGCAAAGTCTTCTCCATCACCGGCATAGATAATACCTCTGGAAGAATTGACAAGCAATCCACCTACATCATTCAGTCCGTGGTGGGAAACCGCTTGCAGATTGCCGCCCTGGGCGCCGATACCGGGTACGAGAAAGAAATGATCGGGCGCCAGGGAGCGAATGTGGCTAAATTGCTCGGGATGCGTTGCGCCAATGACAAACATGAGCTGCTCCGGAGAACCCCATTGCTGCGCTGTTTTTAAAACAGACTCGTACAATGCCTCACCCGCTTCGTTTTTGTGAAACTGGAAGTCTTGACTCCCCTTATTAGATGTCAGCCCAAGCAGGATGACACATTTATCTTCGAACTCGAGAAAAGGTGCTACCGAATCGATGCCCATGTAGGGCGCAACGGTAACGGAATCGAAGTTGTAAGTTTCAAAGAAAGTTCGTGCGTACAGGCGGGAAGTGTTACCGATGTCTCCTCGCTTGGCGTCAGCAATGGTGAAGTGCTCGTCAGGGATGTAATCCAGCGTTTTGGCCAGTGATTCCCAGCCCTTTGGCCCCTGTGCCTCATAAAAAGCAATATTGGGTTTATAAGCCACGCAGAGGTCTTTGGTGGCGTCTATGATTTGGCGGTTAAATTCAAAAACAGGGTCTTCGTGAGAAAGTAGATGAGAAGGGATTCGCTTTAGGTCTGTATCCAAGCCAACGCATAGGTAAGATTGCTTTTGGCGGATTTGCTCAAAGAGCTTTTGTCTATTCATAGGTTGATTTACTCCTTATTACAAGTGTTGTTGAGGCCGTTGATCGCTTCAACAGCGTGGATTTCAGGAATTTTCCCTTTGATGGTTTGCTCAACGCCTGCCTTCAGCGTCATGGCAGACATTGTACATTGCTCGCAGCTGCCCAACCACTTGACTTTTACGGTCAAGTCATCTGTGACATCGACGACTTCGACATTACCGCCATCGACTGCAAGGTGCGGCCGGATGTCTTCCAAGGCCGAGTCAATTCGGCTCATTAAGTCTTCGCGCTGCTCTATAGACATATTGCGTATGTTAGTTAAGGAAGAGATTTTCAACAAATTTCGCCTTATTTATTGGTAAATACAAAGTTATTTTTCAATTAAGTATCAATTCAAAGCTTGACATTCACAATTTGTGTCGGATTCAGACTTTCATTCCGCAGTGCAATCTGGCGGGCCGCCTGCTTAGCCGTTTCGATGAGCGCATTAGCGGTAATTTCATCGGTTTCGGACAAGATGGCTGGAACACCGGCATCACCACCCTCCCGGATGCCCTGTACCAATGGTATCTGCCCCAGTAGTACAGAGTTGCTGCGCTTCACCAATTCTTTTCCACCACCCTGACCAAAGATGTAGTATTTATTCTCCGGTAACTCCTTGGGCGTAAACCAGCTCATATTTTCAACAACACCAATGATCGGGACGTTCACAGAAGGCAGCAAAAACATGTTCATGGCCTTGATCGCATCCGCTACAGCTACCTCCTGGGGCGTTGTCACAATGACAGCGCCTGTAACAGAAACGGTTTGAACCAAGGTAAGCTGAATATCGCCAGTCCCCGGCGGCAAGTCGACAATCAGGTAATCCAACTCTGGCCAGATTACATCATTAAAAAATTGCTTGATGATGGCACCCAGCCTCGGGCCGCGCAATACGACAGCTTGCTCTGGCTCGACAATGAAACCAATGGAAATAACGGGAATGCCGTGTGCCTCCAGCGGCATGATCTTATGCTTTCCATACAACTCCTGCACCTTGGGACGCTGGCCCTGCAAACCCAACATAGTCGGGATGGAAGGGCCGTATAAATCCGCATCCAGCAAACCAACCCTTGCCCCAATTTTCTTCAGTCCTAGAGCTAGATTGACGGACATGGTCGACTTTCCAACGCCCCCCTTGCCGGAAGCTACCGCGATGATGTTGCGGATATGCGGCAGTTGATCCTGGGGCTTAGGAGCGCCCTGATTGACCCCCATAAAGTGAACATTCACATTGGCTTGAGGATAGACCTCCTGAATGGCAGCGATGCAAGTGAAATTAAGCTCCGATTTACCTTCCAAATTAGCGGTGGGAAATTCCAGTGTAAAATTGATGTCGTTCCCATCGATTTTCAAATCGCGGACCCGGTTCATTGTGATCAAATCCTGTCCACTGGTAGGATCTTTCACTTTGGTTAAGGCTTCGACGATTTTTATTTTCTCCATAATTCTTCGTTCGTTAGAAATCTGCCAAAAAATTGGCAAAAACTGATCTCCATTCGGATTTTACCGTACATATAGATATTTAACAACCTTTGCCAACGAATGGTTGTTCCAATTCGGCCAAAGGTACAAATATGCGTGTAAATTCACCGATGTACTTTGATTTTGAAAATGGATGGAATAACAAGGCTGAATTTACTACTTTTGCGAAACGATGAACGTATACCACAAGCTTGCAGAACTTCCCCGGTTTAAAAATGCGGTGCTGACCATCGGTTCATTTGATGGAGTCCACAAAGGACATCAGCAAATACTACAGCGGGTCAACCAACTGGCCAGGGAAAACGATGGAGAAAGTGTACTCATCACTTTTCACCCCCACCCTCGTTTGGTCTTACATCCCGATCAATCTTCCCTACAGCTGTTGACGACCATAGACGAAAAGGTCCGCCTATTGGAATCCTACGGCATCGACCATGTGGTGGTTATCCGTTTTACGAAAGATTTTGCCAGTCAAAGCCCCAAGGCGTACATCGAGGATTTTTTGATCGACCGCTTTCAACCGGCCTGTATCGTTATTGGCTACGATCATCGATTTGGAAAAGACCGAGCTGGCAATATCGAAAACTTCCGGGATTATGCAGCGAAGGGCGCCTTCAAGATCGTGGAGATCGAAAAACAGGAGGTCGACGACATCACAGTGAGTTCCTCGAAAATACGTCTGGCAGTCGAAAAAGGAGATGTCAAAACAGCCGCCCAGCTGCTCGGTCATCAATTCACTCTCGGCGGCAGTATTGTCCACGGCCAGAGCATCGGTCGGTCCCTCGGTTTTCCAACAGCCAACATTCAACCAGCCAATAAACACAAACTGATTCCACCGCAAGGCGTCTATGCCGTCTATGCCTACCACCAACAACAACGCTATGGTGGCATGCTGTACATCGGCACCCGACCCACCCTCGAATCCTACAACAATTTAACCATCGAAGTCAACTTATTCGACTTCGACAAGGACATCTATGGCGATCAGTTAAGAGTAGAATTTGTCGATTTTATTCGCTACGGCAAACAAATGGATGGCCTGGAGGCACTCAAAGCACAATTGGCGGAGGATAAAAAGCGCGTCTTGGAAATGCTTAAAAAAAAACGCCAACCGGAACTGAAAAGCACTCCAACTGAAGAATGGCCGGATGTATCGGTCGTCATTTTGAATTACAATGGCCGCTCGTATCTCGAAAAGTTCTTGCCCAAGCTGCTGGAAACCACCTATCCCAATTATGAAATCATCGTGGCAGACAACTGCTCAACCGATGATTCTGTGGCCTGGATGGAGACACACCAGCCCAACATTCGGCTGATTAAAATGGATGAAAACCGGGGTTTTGCTGGTGGCTACAACGAGGCTCTTAAACAAATTGACGCCAGCTATTTTGTCCTACTCAATTCGGATGTAGAAGTAGAACCCGGTTGGATAGAGCCTGTCATTCGCTCGATGGAAAAAGACAAGACCATTGGTGCTGCCCAGCCCAAAATTCGTTCCTTTTCAAATAAAGATCATTTCGAATATGCGGGCGGAGCAGGCGGTTGGATCGATGCATTGGGCTACCCACTGTGTAGAGGGCGCATCTTCAGTACTTTGGAAAGCGATTATGGCCAATACGATGACGTACAAGAGATTTTTTGGGCCAGTGGGACCGCAATTTTCGTTCGACCACAGTTGATGAAAAGCCTTGGGGGCTTCGATGCAGACTATTTTGCCCACCTAGAAGAAATCGACCTGTGCTGGCGCATTCAAAGGGCTGGATACAAAATCATTGCCCAACCACAGTCGGTTGTTTATCATGTGGGTGGTGGCACACTGGACTACAACAATCCATTTAAAACCTACCTCAATTTTCGCAACAGCCTCATCACCATTCTGAAAAACGAACCCGTCTCGAAACTGCTGTGGCTGCTACCCCTCCGACTAATACTGGACGGCCTGGCGGGCCTGCTTTTTATCTTTGAAGGAAAATTCAAGCATCTAAAGTCTATTTTGAGGGCGCACGGCACGTTTTACGCGACCTTCAACCGCAGTAGACGCAGGCGAAAGGAATACCGTGACCTGATCGACAAGGCCAGCATCAAGCAGCAGCCCGACATAAAGGGGGTATACAAAAACAGCATCGTTTTCCAGTACTATCTGATGAACAAGAGAAAATTCAAAGAGATCGATTCTTCCCTATGAAAAATAAAATAGAGATTCAACACGAAGACGATGCGCTCATCGTGGTCAACAAACCACCTAATTTTTTGACCATCCCAGACCGCTATGCCCATCACCTCCCCAACTTGTTGGACCATCTTTCTAAGACCAGAGAGAAGGTTTTTGTCGTTCATCGCCTCGACCGGGAGACCAGCGGATTGATTTGCTTTGCCAAGACCGAAGAAGCCCACCGCCATCTGAACCAACAGTTTCAAGAGCGAACTGCCGAAAAGTTTTACCATGTGCTGCTAGAGGGGACCGTCCACGAAGATTCTGGTACGATCGACAAGCCCATTGCACCCAGCCCTAATAAAAAGGGTAAAATGATCATTGCCAAAAAAGGCAAACCTTCGCTGACCTTATTCGAGGTTCTGGAGAGGTTTCAGCATTTCACCCTGGTCAGCGCCAATATTAAAACTGGCCGAACCCACCAAATACGGGTGCATTTTGATGCCATTGGCTATCCATTGGCGGTAGATGCTGTCTATGGACGGAGGAGCGCCTTTATGCTCTCGGAGCTCAAACACCGGCGCTACAGACGGAAGGAGGAAACGGAAGAACGGCCTCTAATGAGCAGAAGTTCTTTGCACGCCCAAAAACTGTCTTTGAGGCATCCGGAAACAGATGTAGAGATTCAGTTTGAAGCCCCTTTACCCAAAGATTTTAAAGCTACAGTGCAGCAATTGCGAAAGTGGGACGGGCTATAACCGAGGCGACGAATTTATTCCAACAAACCTCTTCCCTCTTTTTTGATCTTTCCTTCCTTGTTCAGTTTCTTCATCAAACGATCGAGAATACCATTGATGAAGTCCTTACTCTTGTCGGTACTGTACATTTTGGAAATCTCCACAAATTCATTGAGGGTCACCTTGGTTGGTATGGTCGGGAAGATGATCAGTTCTGATAGGGCCATTTTGATGAGGATCATATCGATGATGGCCACCCGTTCTGCATCCCAGTTCTTCAAAGTCGGCTCGATCAACTCCAACAGGTCGGCATCTTTCTCGATGACATGCAGCAGCAGTGCTTCTCCAAACTCGATGGTGGTATCGAAGGGTGGTCGATAGGACTCCAAAAACTTCGGTGAATGCGGCAATTGCTTGAGTGTCTTCTTCATCGTACCGACGATAAGGGACTTGTCGTCCACCCAAGAAGGGAAGCGTTCTTCGATCAATTCGTTGTACAACTCATCGGTCGAACAATACTTGTATAATTTTAGTAAGATGTCGCGATGACTTTCTACGCTATCCTCCTCTCTTTTCAAATAAGCGCGGTAATCATCCGATTTGGAAAATTCCACATACAGCTTGCGGATATTGTCCTCATCGACAAGTTCTTCGAGCTTGTAGCGCTCGAATTCCTCTTGTAGCTCTTCGTAAAGGGAGAGCGACTGGATGATTTCGTTGGTGAACAATTTAGGAGTAAACCGTTTATCTTCTTCGGAGGGCAGGTGCTTGGCAGAACGCCGTTGAGCATCATTCTTCGAATAAGCGGTAATCTTTACCAAGTAATACAAATTGAAGATGTACAGCTCAAAAGATCGTTGGATGGCATCGTTATACCGTTTGGCAATCTCTTTTTGAGTAAGCTTCTCGTCTCTGCTCAGAGCGTAGAGCATCTGCATTACTTTTATGCGGATATTTCTTCTACTTAGCATAAAAATCTTCGGCGACTATAACTGTTTATTTCAAAGTCCCAAACGCGGGATTCCTGATTCAAGGAACACAAAGAAAAGGAATATTTTCAATTCCTGCCTTAAAAAGGATAAAATTAATGCCAAAAAAACGCCCGCATCAAAACTTTGTGTTTCGATGCGGGAATTCCTTACAAAGGGCGGATTCTATTTTCCTATTTCATCACACTGGCCTGCACTTCCTCAAAGGTCGGCAGCTTTTTGTGGTGCCATTTGTCGATGATCTTACCATTCTTCCAAAGGACAACACCTGGGTTGGAGCGAACAATGGTTTTTAGTAAAATATCGTCTGCCTCATAGTAGGGATAAGGCGATTGGGTCTCGTGGCGGAAGTCGTTGATCATATCGGAGCCAGCCCCACCGACGACACCATAGACATTCAAGCCAGCTTTTTCGGCAGCCTCTGCAAAAGGCGTGATTTTTTGTTTGAAGATGTCTGCATAGTCTTTTTCAAACAGATATACCTCACGGGTAACTTCGCGGCTTTTGATCTCCCCTACCCGCTCTACAATCTGCTGTATGGTATCTGCCACCCGAATCGTATCGGACACAAAAGTGGTATCCTGCACCGTCGTGGTACGGCTTTCACTGTCGTAATAGTATTTGTAGCAGACAATCATCACGCTGTAATTGGGATCGGAAAGAATATCCTCCGTTACATCATTCCCATCGATGTCTGTCACTGCAAAATCACTGATTTTGGTTGGCTCAATCTCTGGCTTGGTTGTCACCTGCTCGTAGTCCCACTCTTCCTTTGGATAATTTTTGTAATCTTTCAAGAATTGTGCGTAAGGTATCGTGGTCGACTCTCCACTAGACTTATTGGTCAAGGTGTAATGCGTGACCTGAACATTTGATAAGGCAACTTCTTCCTTCTTTTTAATCTCGGCTACTTCAGCTCCTTTGCTGAATGGACGAAAATCGGTATGTGGCAAATCCCAAACATAATTGCTCAGGCAGTAAAGCGTCACCAAACCCAGAGAACCTACCGTCAAGGCCGTCCTGAGCCCCTTGCCGAACAGCTGATGCATTTTATTGTACTTGAAGACAAACAGCAGCGCTGGAAACAAGAGGAAAATGTCCTTAAAGAAGGATACTTTAGGCTTGAGTTTCAGAAAATCGCCAAAACAACCACAATCGGTCACCTTCATATTGGTTTCGACATACGGTCCCCATTTGCCAAATTCAAAGAAATTGACACCTTGCGGCACATAGCCCGTCAGGTAGGTAAAACCTGTCAGCACCGTAAAAAAGGCGACCAAAGCAAAGAAAGCCCACGCCGTAAATTTTGGTCGAGCACCAATGATCAACATCAGTCCCAATACAATCTCGAAAACGATCATAAAAACGGAGAAACCAATGGCGAATTCCGATAGCCAGGGGAACATGGGCGCCAAAAAAGACATCCAGGTACCTTCGAAAGTCGATTCAAACTCTCCAAAATACTGCTCCATTTTGTAGGCTGTCCCTAGGGGATCGATGGCTTTTACCCAACCAGAAAAAATGAACAAGGCTCCACAAAAATTCTGAAAGTAAGATACCAGCAAATTTTGGTCTGCCTTGAATACCAACTTGATCAGCATCGTCAATGCCAATCCGATGGCGCCAATCATCAAAACCAATGAAGTCAAAGTCATTGTATACTGTATTTTTTATTATCGAAACGGAATTTCTTTCATCCAGTTGCATCGCGCGCTTTTTCCCTTTAAGCAACAAACAAGCCATGGCGAGGTTGTCTGGATTTTACCACAAATATATGTTCTTGACCACAAAATTTCACTTTTTAGCTGACTTCTGCTGTTAATGAGTCTTCAATTATTGTTAATGAGAAGCTAATACGTATTTTTGCTCGATGTCGACCAGCGACCAATACCTAACCATAGAATCCTCCAGCTTCGGAGAATACAAAGACCGTGGCAGCAAATTCCTGGCCTATGCCTACCCAGCCACCAGGGAAGAAGAATGGCAGCTTGCTTTGGAAGCGGTCAAAAAATTGCATCCAAAAGCCCGCCACCACTGCTATGCCTTCCGCCTGGGGCAGGATGGCAACACCTTCCGCGCCAACGACGATGGTGAACCCTCTGGCTCGGCGGGCCGCCCGATCCTCGGTCAAATCGACAGCTATGGCTTGATTAACATCATGGTGATCGTGGTCCGCTACTTCGGAGGGACCAAGCTGGGTGTGCCGGGCCTCATTGCCGCCTACAAGGGCAGTACCAAGGCCGCCTTGGACGAAGCTGCGATCGTTGAGAAAACCGTGCAGCAGGTCTATGAATTTCGCTTCCCCTATGCCATTATGAGCGCTGTAATGAACGCTAGCAAGAAGGCCAACTGTGCGGTGCTTCGACAGGAATTTACAATGGATGGATGCTTAGAGTTGGCTTTCCCGAGGTCGGAAGCAGCGGAAGAAATCTGGAAGTTCAAAGCGCGCGTAGCGGGCGTCAGCTTAGAAGAAATCAAACTGACCGACAAGGAAATTCCCGGGCTGGAAATCAACTTTTTACGGACCGTCTGAAAAACCGTTGGCAGGCTCCGCACCGCATAAGCAATACGAAAACCTGCACAACCGATTTATGGACAATAAAGGTTTACAAATTGAAGGAGCGCGACCTACGCCTCGACCTACCTGCCAGGCAAGCAATTTTGACTGGCCAATTAGTTCCGTATCAAGGTCACATCTCCGGAACGAAACAGTGGCAGTCCGTCGATCGGACATTCTGCCTCGATCAAATAGACATACACTCCGGCATGCGCCGGTACACCTCGCAGCCTACCGTCCCAGCCGGCATTGATGTCGTTCGTAGCAAATACCAAGGCTCCCCATCGATCATAAATCTGGAAGCTCTTGATGGTTTCAATAGCTGGCGAGGCCACAATTCTCAAAATATCATTGACCCCATCGCCATTTGGCGTGAAGATATTGGGCATGTTGACCAACTCCGGTGGACAAGCCACCAGTATTTCCACTGTCGTCTGCGCCGTGTCCGTACAACCGGTCTCGGGGTCTGTTACAATGACAGAATAAGTTGTTGTTGTATCCACTTGGGCTGCCGGAGAAGCACAGCTTCGACAAGACAGTCCAAAAGGCGGCGTCCACTCAAAGGTATAGCCTGGCGTTCCGTCGTAGTTGGCATTTAGTTTGACCACCTGCCCGGGCGTAGAGTTGCGTCTTTCCAACATATCGATCTCAGGGGCTGGAATCACATTGACAGTCACCTCGGCTGTATCGGGAATACAAGTGGACATTTGCCCGATAACGGAGTAGGTCGTCGTCTTGCGCGGAGCAACAATGGGCGTCGGACTTGTCAGGTCGGACACGAATCGCGGTGGAATCCAGTAGTAGGAATCTGCCATTCCGGTAATTTCCATTTGTACCGCTTCGCCTTCGCAAATGGTCGTATCG
>JBCCSZ010000200.1:0-14910 GCA_039199225.1 Bacteroidota bacterium | reverse complement strand
TCTATAGATGAAATTCATTTCAAACTAAGGATAACACAATTTTGTCTAGGCACTTACTGCTTGAATACACGTAGTTCACACTTAGCCGAAAGCTAATGTATGGCCATTGGTGTACCTTCCATTGTCGTGTCGGATGACAAGGGTAGATACAATGCAGGCAATTTTGTCTAAGCATTTACTTTGGTCCATTCTTGCTTATTGAGTGGAACGATCAAATTACATCTGTAACCAAACACAAAAATCATGAAGAACCTCTTTACCCTCCTCCTTGTCCTATGGTGGAGCTTCAGTCTTTACGGCTTTGCCTCCACCGATGGATCACATCCCGAATCTTTAACAAGCAATTGCAACAACGAACTGGCCTACTGGAACCTTGACGCTTGCTCGGCCAATGAGAGCTATTCCGAATTTACGGCTCATACGAACCGACCCAATGGATTCAATCAGGTTAGTGCCAGCATTTTTAGCAACGACGGCCCACACTCTTGTACCCCAGGATTTCGGGGTGTCGGTGTTTGCTCAGACAGTCGAAACAGCTGCAGCTTTTCTACCAATAACAATGATGCTTATAGATTTGCAATTACCCTCAAGCCACAGAGCGGTTTTACGATTACCCTGTCCAAGCTGTCTTTCTACGAGCAAGCTCCCCTGCGGTATCGATGGGTAAGTGGGGGAGAAGGCGACAATGATCCTCCCTCGCATTATGGTATTCGTGTTTTGAAAAATGGCTCCGAGGTCTTTCGGCAAACGGGCCTCCGGACAACCACTCATTGGTCTTTGGAGCAGTTTGATTTTTCCAACGATCCGGATTTTACCATTGCTTCCAGAGCCACCTTTGAGTTTGAAATACTCGGCTATTGCCGTTCCAATGGCGATGACGGACAAAATGTTTGGGACCTGGATGAGGTCAAGCTTTTTGGCTGCGCTGAGCGGCCCGATCCATGTGCTGGTCAAGGTGGCGACAGCGATGGCGACGGCATCTGCGACAATCAAGACAATTGCCCTCAGAAGTCCAACAGTGACCAGGCTGATAACGACCACGATGGCGTCGGAAACCTTTGTGACAATTGCCCGAATGAGGTCAATCCTGGTCAACAAGACAGCGATGGCGATGGCATTGGAGATGCCTGTGATACGCCTCCGACTTCTCTAAGTCTACAATGTCCGGCAGATATTGTTGTCAATGCTGCTGCCGGGGCCAATGGAGCCAATGTCAGTTGGCCACAAGCTACTGCCACGACGAATTGTACGGTTGGGACAGTTGGTTTTGGCCAGATTCAAGGTCCGCCAAACGGTGGCTTCTTTGCCATTGGAACAACAACGGTCATACTGTTTGCCTACGACGGTTGCGGCAACGGAGAGCAGTGCAGCTTTACGGTTCGCGTGAAGCGAGGGCCTTCCTGTGCCGATAACGACAATGATGGCATTTGCAACAACGAGGACAATTGCCCGAATGTCCACAATCCGGGCCAAGAAGACAGTGACGGCGATGGCATCGGCGATGCCTGCGATACGGTTGACCCTTGTGCTGGCAAAGGCGGTGACAGCGATGGCGACGGCATTTGCAATGACCAGGACAACTGCCCATTTGTTCACAACCCCGGCCAAGAAGACAGCGACGGCGATGGCATCGGCGATGCCTGTGATACGGTTGATCCTTGTGCTGGCAAGGGCGGTGACAGCGATGGCGACGGCATTTGCAACAATCAAGACAATTGCCCCCACGTCTACAACCCCGGCCAAGAGGACAGCAATGGCAATGGGATCGGTGATGCCTGTGATACACCTCCGGATAAATTGACATTTAGCTGCCCACAGAGTATCGTTGTGGATGCGGCGGCTGGTAGCAATGGGGCCAGAGTAAGTTGGACCCAGCCAATGGCGTTCAGTGCTTGTCCTTGGGGAAGCATCGGATATGGACAAAGTCTAGGACCTGCCAGTGGTAGTTTCTTTCCCATCGGTACAACAACAATTCGCTTATTTGCTTTTGACGGTTGTGGCAACACCGCTGAATGCAGCTTTACAGTTACGGTGCGCAGAGGTGGTTCCTGCCTGGACAACGATAACGATGGGGTTTGTAACAGTCAAGATAACTGCCCGAACGTCCACAATCCAGGTCAGGAAGACAGTGATGGAGATGGCATTGGAGATGCTTGCGATACGGTTGATCCATGTGCGGGCAAGGGGGGCGACAGCGATGGCGATGGTATTTGTGACAATCAAGACAACTGTCCGTATGTGTACAACCCTGGTCAGGAAGACAGCGATGGCGATGGCAAGGGCGATGCTTGCGACACCGCCTGTGTAGACTTTGATACTGATGGCATTTGCAATGATGTAGACAACTGTTTGTTTTTGTACAACCCAGGTCAAGAGGACGACGATGGCGATGGCGTTGGAAATCGTTGCGACAATTGTCCCAATACCCCTAATCCGGGTCAGGAGGACCGAGATGGAGACGGTAGAGGCGATGCTTGCGACAGTGTGGACCCTTGTGCAGGGAAAGGAGGCGATAGCGATGGTGATGGTGTTTGTAACAACCAAGATAATTGTCCGGACGTCTACAATCCGGGGCAGGAAGACAGCGACGGCGATGGTAAGGGCGATGCTTGCGATACCGCCTGTGTAGACTTTGATACCGATGGCATTTGTAATGATGTAGACAACTGTTTGTTTTTGTACAACCCAGGTCAAGAGGACGATGATGGCGACGGTGTCGGCAACCGTTGCGATAATTGTCCGGATGATGCCAATCCGAATCAAGAAGACAGCGATGGCAATGGCATTGGAGATGCTTGTGATAGACCGAACAATGACTGTACGCCCGTTCGCTTGGTCGAGTGGAGTTTGGATGGTTGTCTGTCGACCTCTGGCTCGGACAGTCCTTCGGATTACAGTGAATTTACCCCTGTTTTTCCAAATAGAGGTTCTTGTCAATCCGTCGATGCAAGTATCATCAGCCGCAATTCTGGTACGCACTCCTGCACGTTTGATCGTAATAACCGAGCGAATCGGGCCATGTGTGTTGGTACGCGTTCCTCTTGTGATTTTGTGGACAACGATGAATTTGCTGTTCGGTTTACGGTGACGCTTGATCCTCGAACGATTGGCAGGTTAACGAAGTTGAAGTTTTTTGAAACAGCGCCCAGGGAGTACCGCTGGTCGGCGAGCAATCGGGGACCAAATAATTTTCCAACCAAATATGGTATTCGAATCTTAAAAGATGGGCATGTGATTTTCCGACAGGTGGACATTCGTACCAGCCTCAGTTGGAATCAGGAAACATTTGACTTTACCCATAATCCTGACTTTGAGATCGATCGTCGGACGACCTTTACATTTGAGTTGCGGGCTTATTGCAGGGTAGGCAATGGCGCAAGCGTTTCGGTTTGGGATTTGGATGATTTTTCCATTGAAGGTTGTTGTTCCAGCGGTGGATGGACCTCCTCCAACAGCTCCAACCTCCTAAAGTTGGATGCTCATAAGGCTGGTCGGCAAGTTGATCTTTTTTGGTTGACCAACACTGATTACAAGAACGATTTTTTCATATTGGAGCGTTCTGCGGATGGTCAAGTATTCGAAGCCATCAAGCAAATACAAAGCAATTCCAATAGCCAAGGCGTTTTCCAGTATCAGCATACAGATTTTGCGCCTATGGCAGGAATGAATTACTACCGATTGAAAAAGGTACACCTGGATGGTAGCTATGAATATGTAGCGGCTGAGCCGATAGAATTTGAGCTTGATCTTTCCGATATTAGTTTGTATCCCAACCCGGTCGTTGATCAGCTACAACTCGATTTGGGAGACAAGATGAAGGGCGCGGCACAGGTGCAGATATACAATAGCTTGGGTATTTTGATGAGTGAGCGCAAGGTGGATGGCAGCCAGCGCAAACTGCGATTTGATGTCAGTCGATTCCAGAGTGGTTTGTATACCCTGACCATTCAGCCGGAGGGTCGCAAGCGCGTCAGTCGATTGTTTGTTGTCAGTCGGATGTAGGTTGATTTAACCTAGGGCCACAGGTCGGTCTGCATTGCTTTTAAGGTGGTGCAGACCGCTTTTATTGTTAGTGAGCTGTGGAAATATTGTGGATAACTTTAATGATGATTCTGGTCATTAGTACTTACCTTTGTAATCACCTTTTTGATAAAAATGGTTGGAAGAGAGATAAACTACTACTGTATCTACTTACCGGAGGACAACCACTATTCGAAAAAAAGTACATGATAAAACTACTACTGTAACAATCTGCTTCGCAGGTGGTTATGGTTGGTAAGTATTCTAATATTCTTAGACTGTGAAACGCTATACAGTTCGCAAATAAGATTGCGACTAACCTAATTGTCCAAAACCGTGATAAATGGAGATTTCGGGAAAATCCTTTTCATTTAGGGTTCAATTTTTCGCGCTTTCTGCCTATGTTGCTGCAAAAGATAAGATTGTTTGGGTTTCGCATAATTGATTATGTTAGGCTACTTCCAGTGCGACTCACACGTCTGTTTCGTCACCTCCTCAGTGGCGTACTTTATTGGCCGCGTTTTTTCGCTTCCAATGGAGGAGCGAATCAAGGTCAAGCTGCAATTCTTCGCGTTATTGGCAATTGGTGGCTGGAGTTATGTGTCTACGCTTTGGAATGCCTGGGCGTTGGCGAACTGTATGAAACGACGTTAGACCTTATAAAATTCAACACCCGTTCTTTGCATCCGTGGGAAGTTCAATTGGCCCGATCGGTTTTTGGCAACACCATCAATTATCGCAGAGTGCGCATTGACGAGCGGGCTTTTGTAGGTCCTAGGCAAAAGAGATTTTGTTATGTAAGCTTTTACATGATCAATGCCTGGGGACCGATGGACAATGCCTTGCTGATCCACGAGCTGGTTCACATCTGGCAGTACGAACGATTCGGCGCCGTTTATATGCCCCGTGCATTGGCTGCTCAACGAACTGTCATGGGATACGATTATGGAGGGGTTGGCCGCCTGAAATTGTGCAAGGACAATCATTTTGGCTTGCAACACTTTAACTACGAACAACAAGGTGACATCATCGCTGATTATTACCGAATCAGAGAAGGTTACAAGCCCGTTTGGGGTATTGGTAGTCGCTTGGACTTAGAGATTTACCACTACTTTGTCGAGCAACTAAAAGGGTAGGGGATTTTTTGTATGTTTGCAGCGCTCAGTGTCAGATTGCTCACTATTATGAACTTTTCAGGAGATGATTCAGTACCTTATCAAGGAAAATGGACAGCTCAAATCGCTGGAAGCGCCGATACCCTCCTGTTGGATCAACATATCGCCTCCTTTTAGTCAGGAAGAGTTGGAGGAAGCCTCTCAGCAGTTCGATTTACCCTTGGATTTTCTGACGGATTCCCTTGACATTGACGAGCGCTCGCGCTACGAACGCGAAGAAGACATCCGCTTGATCGTGGTTAACACGCCCATCTTGAATGAAAGTGACCGGGAGGATGAGGCCATCTACATCACGGTTCCGGTTGGGATCATATTGACGGTGGACTACATCATCACGATTACTTCTCACCACAATCCTGTGTTGCAGCTTTTTTTGGACTTCAAGGTTAAGAATTTCAATCCTTCTGATGAGCAATTGTTTGTCCTTCAGATATTGGAGCAAAACGTGTACAGGTTTCTGACCTGTTTGAAAAAGCTTAATCTCAAGCGAAATTTGATAGAACGAGAGCTGTACAATTCGAGTCGTAACAAGGAATTGCGGCAACTATTGAGCATCGAAAAGTCTCTGGTTTACTTTGTGAACACTTTGAGTTCCAACGAACTGCTCAAGATGAAGATGAAGCGATCGGACTTTCTCAAATTGCGGGATGATGAAGATAAGATGGACTTGTTCGAAGACATCATTATCGATAACAGCCAGGCTTTGGAAATGTCGAACGTATACACCAACATTCTCAATGGTACGATGGAAGCCTATGCCTCGATTATTTCCAATAATCTCAATATGGTCATCCAGCGGCTGACCTTGGTGACGATTATTTTGATGGTTCCAACACTGGTTGCCAGCTTTTATGGGATGAATGTTCCCTTGCCATTCGAGCAATCCCCTTACGCGATGTATTACATCATGATTTTGTCGATTGTCGTGAGCCTCCTGCTCGCCTGGTGGTTTCGACGAAAGCGCCTTTTCTAGTTGATTTTCAGGGGTCTATAAACGTCTATTTCACTTTTTTGCTTAAATGAAGTAAATGGGTGGGTTGAGAAGTTATCCACATTGTGGAAAACTTGTTAACAATTACACACTATTGATAACCAGTATTTTAAATAAGTTATCCACATGGTGTTAGTAATTATTAGCCCCCTAGAGTTTACAATTATTTAATTTAGTGAGCATAAAATTGAAAACGTACTGAGTGAAACACTATAACTTATCTTTCAGCCACATCAACAGGTAAATAAGAAGGGAAATCACTCCAAGTTTTCGAACTAAGACTAAGAAAGAACTACCCCCCAAAGCAGCGTGCTATTGCAAGCTGGTCGTGCCATTTTGTGTCTGAAAAGACCCAGGCAGTTGATCAGATGGTTGATTAAAAGCTATTTAGTAACAGAAAATTAAATTGAGATAGAACTTATGAGCAAAGTTGTAGAACCATTATTGTCGGAGAATCCAAACCGTTTTGTTTTATTCCCTATCCAGCACGACGACATCTGGCAATGGTACAAAAAGTCGGAAGCTAGTTTTTGGACAGCTGAGGAGATCGATTTGTCACAGGATGCTTCTGATTGGGAGAAGATGAGTAAGGATGAGCAACATTTCATCAAACACGTTCTGGCTTTTTTTGCTGCCAGTGATGGAATCGTCAATGAAAACCTCGCTGAGAATTTTGTCAACGAAGTACAATATACAGAAGCTAAATTCTTCTATGGCTTCCAGATTATGATGGAGAACATCCACTCGGAGACTTATTCTCTTCTGATTGATACCTATATTAAGGATGAGGCGGAGAAAAACTACTTGTTCAATGCCATAGAGAATCTGGATTGTGTCAAGAAGAAGGCGGATTGGGCTTTGCGTTGGATTGAAAATGGTTCTTTTGCCGAGCGATTGATTGCCTTTGCTGCCGTAGAGGGTATCTTCTTTTCTGGTTCTTTCTGCTCCATTTTCTGGTTGAAAAAGCGGGGGCAAATGCCGGGCTTGACCTTCTCCAATGAGTTGATCTCTCGGGATGAAGGCATGCATTGCGATTTTGCTTGCATGTTGTATAACGACCACCTCATCAATAAACTTCCCAAGACATTGATCCGGGAAATCATCGAGGATGCTGTCAACATCGAAAAAGAGTTCGTAACGGATGCTTTGCCGGTCAAACTGATAGGAATGAATGCTGTTTTGATGTGCCAGTACATCGAATTTGTGGCGGACCGCCTTTTGGCTTCTCTTGGCAACGATAAAATCTACCACTCTGAAAACCCCTTCCCTTGGATGGATATGATTTCCTTACAAGGAAAGACCAATTTCTTTGAAAAACGCGTTGGTGACTACCAAAAATCTGGTGTTATGGCCAACCGCGAGAAACAAGTATTTTCCCTGGACGAAGATTTCTAGATTACTTGCACCTTCGATGGCTATTCGCATGGCCTCAAACGTACTGTGAAACACTACTTTAGACCCTTTTTGATTCCTAAGTGTACCTGATAATAGAGACTAAGTAACATTCATTAGATCACAAAAAAAGACTATCACAATATTATGCAAGTAGTAAAAAGAACCGGTAAACGCGAAGATGTAAGCTTTGATAAAATTACAGCCCGAGTTAAGAAACTGTGTTATGGCTTGAACCAGCATTATGTAGACCCTATTGAGATTGCCAAAAAGGTTATCCAGGGGCTTTACGATGGTGTGACAACGACGGAATTGGATAATTTGGCTGCTGAGACTGCGGCTACCATGGCCACTGTCCATCCTGATTATGCCCTTCTTGCAGCTCGTATCGCTATTTCCAACCTACACAAGAATACCAATAAGTCCTTCTCCAAAACGATGGAGGCACTCTACAAATACATCGATCCAAAAACTGGCGAAAAGGCTGGTTTGATCGGTGACACGACGCATGAAATTATTAAGAAGTATAAGGATCGTATCGATTCTGCTATCATTTATGACCGGGATTACAGCTTTGATTATTTCGGTTTCAAAACGTTGGAACGTTCTTATCTACTGCGGATGGATGGTAAGGTGGTTGAGCGTCCTCAGCACACGCTGATGCGTACTGCCCTGGGCATTCACGGTGAGGACATCGATTCTGCTATTCAGACTTATAATTTGATGTCGGAAAAGTGGTTCATCCATGCCACACCAACGCTGTTTAACGCTGGGACTCCCAAGCCACAATTGTCTTCTTGCTTCTTGCTGTCCGCTACAGAAGACAGTATTTCCGGAATCTTCGATACTCTGACTCGCTGTGCTAAGATTTCACAATCTGCCGGTGGCATTGGGTTGAGCATTCACAACATCCGTGCAAAAGGCAGCTACATCAAGGGCACTGGCGGAACTTCCAACGGAATCATCCCTATGTTGAAGGTCTACAATGATACGGCTCGCTATGTCGATCAGGGAGGTGGGAAGCGCAAGGGTGCTTTCGCTGTCTACCTAGAGCCTTGGCATGCCGATGTGTTTGATTTTTTAGATTTGAAGAAAAACCACGGAAAGGAGGAATTGAGAGCCAGGGACTTGTTCTACGCTATGTGGGTATCTGACCTGTTTATGGAGCGGGTTAAGAAAGATGAAGACTGGTCGTTGTTCTGTCCGAATGAAGCACCTGGTTTGTTCGATACTTATGGAGGAGAATTCGAGGCTTTGTACCACAAATACGAGCAGGAAGGCCGCGCTCGAAAGGTCGTAAAAGCGCAAGAGCTTTGGTTTAAGGTATTGGAATCTCAGATCGAGACGGGTACGCCTTACATCTTGTACAAGGATGCTTGTAACAAAAAGTCCAACCAGAAGAACCTGGGAACCATCCGTTCCAGTAACCTATGTACAGAGATCGTTGAATATACTTCTCCGGACGAGGTGGCCGTTTGCAACCTGGCTTCGATCTCCTTGACCAAATTTGCAGAGAATGGCGAATTCGATTTCCAATATTTGTACGAAGTTGCCCGTGTTGTTACCCGCAACCTCAACAAGGTCATTGACATCAACTACTATCCAATCGAAGAAGCTCGCAATTCCAATATGCGCCATCGCCCCATCGGTATTGGTGTTCAAGGGTTGGCAGATGCATTTATCAAGATGCGCTTCCCATTCGATAGCCCGGAGGCGCGCAAGCTCAATCGCGAAATTTTTGAAACGATCTATTTTGCAGCGCTTACTGAGTCTTGCGAGATTGCCAGCATAGACGGTACTTACAGTACCTATGAAGGCTCGCCAGTCAGCAAAGGAGAGCTTCAATTTGACATGTGGGGCGTAAGTCCGACGGACCGCTGGGACTGGGATGGCTTGCGTGCTAAGATCAAGGAACACGGTGTGCGCAACTCTTTGCTACTCGCTCCGATGCCGACGGCTTCTACTTCTCAGATTTTGGGGAACAATGAGTGCTTTGAGCCTTATACTTCCAATATTTATACGAGAAGAACACTGTCTGGCGAGTACATCGTCGTCAACAAGCACTTGCTGCATGATTTGATCAGCCTCAACTTGTGGAATGAGGAGATGAAGCAGCGTTTGATGGCGGCCAATGGTTCTGTCCAGAACATTCCGGAAGTACCACAGGAGTTGAAGGATTTGTACAAGACTGCTTACGAGCTCAGTCAGAAGGTCATCATCGATATGTCTGCCGATCGGGGGGCATTTATTTGCCAAAGCCAGAGTTTGAACCTCTTTGTCGAGAATCCAAACTTCGGTAAGTTGTCTTCCATGCACTTTTATGCGTGGCAGAAGGGTCTGAAGACTGGTATGTATTACCTACGTAGCAAGGCTGCTGTCGATCCAATTAAGTTTACTTTGGATGAAAAGCACCAGCGGGTCAAGACGAAGAGCACGAAGGTCATCACGGCAACTGTTCCGGCGGTGACGGGAGACAATCGCTCTGCTGCTACGGTAGAGAAGGTACAGCCCATTTCAGCCGATGATATGCCGCAGGCTTGCAGCCTGGACGATCCGGATTGCTTGATGTGCGGCGCCTAAGATATAAGTTCAGACGTTTCGGCGTTTGATTGGATTGGAAACCCAGGGAATCTCTGTTCCCTGGGTTTCTTTTTTGTTTGACGGAACGTTGTGCATGCGCCAAAATCAAATGCTTAGGCATCTAGGGATATAGAACCATTGCTCCACAGCTATGAAAACTTTTGTTTTACTCCTATTGTCGCTAGCTCCTCTTTGCCTTTTAGGGCAGGCCGTTAAATTGAAAAAGGTCAAGTTCAAAAAATCGAATTTGGTCAAGGAGCAATACTATGTTTTAAAGAAAAAGAAATCCATTCGCCATGGGGAGTATTTGCTTTTGGATGCCAATCAGATGGTGAAAATCCAAGGGCAATACAAGAACAACCTCAAAGACGGTCGGTGGATTTACTACAAGCTAAATGGCCACTACGCCAAAGTTGAGTACTATACCAATGGAGAAAAGACCGGCATATGGCAGAAATTTGTTGAAAATGGCTACGCCATCGAGCGGTACGATCACGATAACGACCAGGCGTTGGACCCCATCATTGAGGTAACAATCGTATATCCGCCCCTAGCCAGGGAGGAGAATGTCAGCGGCTTGGTGGAGATACAGGTATTTTTTGAGGAGGATTGTACGATACGAGAAATGAAGAGTTTGTCTTCCGTTGGCACCGGCTGCGAGGAAGCTGTCAGGGATGCTGTACAGCGCTATGTGGATTTGAGGCACAAATACCAGCTACCCATTGAAGAATGTATGGAGAAAGAGAAAATCTATCGCATCAATTTTTCACTGGAATGATGGAGTGGTTGAATGCACACAGATTCGCCTCTTATGTGGTTGTGGGGCTTTTCGTCTTGATGCTGCAGAGCTGTGAAATTGGTAGGACTGATCGGAACTATATGACCAGTCCATTGCCTCAAAAGGAAACACTTGTGAAGAAGCCTTTGCCACCTAGGGAGAAAGGCTATGAGTGGACAACAACAGCGGTAGTGACTGGAAAGCAACATAAAGCTAAAGTAAGGAAGGTCAAGCCCAAAGTAAAACAAAGAGCGCCTCTTGAGATGGGCTACGTTTGTTTGGAAAGGGGTAAAAAGACGCCTATTTGGTACTATCCAGATGCCTATGTTTCAAGAATGGTAAATCCCAGTGACCCATCGCCTAGAGATACGATTGATGGTGTTGCTTTGACTACTTACAATCAATACTGGCAAGAAGAACCTCCACCTTTACCGGCTTCGATGTGGAATAAAGTTTACCACGTTCCGGCCGATTCCATCGATTCTTGGAAGCATAGAATCATTGTTGGTACCTATGCTTGGCTGGAAAATTACATTCTGGAAGGTATACTGTCTCCTTATTTGTTTATCTACTTTTCCAGGCGTCCAAGTATGGAGGAATTCGAAGTATTGAGAACCAAATATCGGCTGAATCGCCGTAGAGGAAATAGTATTTTTGAGGGACAAGTCGTAGAATACCAAGGAGAATTTTGTACGATGATTCGGACTGATTTCGTCCGAGCTTCCAGGATCATTGCATTGGGGGAACAGCTGCGTGCGGAGCCAATCGTAGACTGTGTATTGAACGAAATGGACACTGGAAGACCAGTCCCCCTTGATGGGCAAATGCAAAGCAAGTCATTGCAGGAGGTGGTGCAATGACTTGCTCCTTGAAAGGGGCTTACATGCCGGGGGCATTGTAATAAAAATGTTCTTCGATGATTTGGTCACCTTGCCATTTTTGAAGGGCGACTTCGGTCATTTTGTAGCGATTGCCATCCTGGAAGGTGGCTTCCACCCAGCTGCGCACGCTGGTTGTATTTTCCTCTTCGTTGGCTGTGAAGAAATCGTGTCCACCACCATGAAGCTCTTTGATGCTGCTTTGCCATTTTTTCAGGGCCTCGCGTTGTGCTGCTTTGCCATTTCTCGTTTCACCTGTTACTTCTTTGACGACCACATCGTCGTGGTAGTATTTGTCAAAAGCTTCCATGACTTGGCCTTGGGCCATTTTAGTGTAGAGATCCTTGATTTTATCCAGGTAAGACATAAGGATAAGGTTTTTTGAATGTGAGAAAATAATAAACAAGTTGTACTAAAGCACAAATATACAAACTATTTGTTTGAAATGCTTGGAATTTGAAAACATTTTTTTTATATTTGCAATGCAGATAGGAGCTAGGCGAGCTTATACCTATTATGATTTATTCTGATGTGTAATTTTAATGATTAGCTCGCTCGACAAACAAACAAGAAACAAAATGGCAGTTGAACAGTCTTACAATTCCACGATTGTGAGTAGGCTATAAAACCGCAATTCTTCCGTTTACCCGTCATCTTTGTTTTCGTTTACGAGAATTTAACCTGAAGAGCAGAAAAGCGTTTCCTGCAGTGTCGTACTGTTGGGAAAACCTTTCGTCATTCACGCAAGAACGAATATATCTCATGCCCGGGATATTGACTTTATTGCTTATCGACAAAAGGGGTACGCTCGTCTAAAAAAAGCACAGAATTGGAGTACCCAAGCTACTTTCAAGTCTTTATTTACCGTTAAGGTTTATGTAAGAATTTTTAACAAAGACCTGAATGGGAAGCCCTAGTTAGCTTCCTCATTTTTAAACACAAATAGCTTAGTATGATGTACATCCAATTATTGCAAAATCTCGATTTCCGTTAACCCTCTAAACTTTAAGAAATGAAGAGGTCATTAAAACTCCCCAAAGAGCTTATCGGCAATTTGCCCAAAAAATCGGCTGACCAGTTGTATGCCTTTGCTGTCAGCCTTACCAAAGATAGTTTTGATGCAGAAGACCTTTATCAGGAAACCATTTACCTAGCACTCAAAAATAGCGAGAAGTTCAAGCAAGGCACCAATTTTATGGCTTGGATGAAAACGATTATGCGCAACTCCTTCATCAATGGTTACCGCAGAAATCGCCGCTTTTTGACCTATGTCAATGAACGCATCAACGCTTACTTTACAGAAAAGCCCAATAGTACAAACTTAGGTGAGTCAAACATCGCGCTCGGAGAGCTCTCCGCAATCATCGATGGTATTGACAAGCGCTTCAGCGAACCCTTTTTACTGTTCTACCAAGGCTATGCTTACGAAGAGATTGCAGAGTCTCTGAAACTTCCGCTAGGAACCGTCAAGAGTCGGATTTTCATTGCCAGACGGCGTATCAAGGAAATCTATAACAGCTTTTACGATGTTCCGCTTAAAGGAAATTAAAAAAGACCGAATTAAAACACCTTTATTTTACTAGAGTTGAACCCTTCTTTGAACCACCACTTTATTCATAGCCTCCACTTAGGCTAATTAGACTAAACGACTCCCGTTAGACAGACTTTGGCGACGAAGTCTTAAAAGATTCTTTACACTAAAAATAAATCGCTGCGCCTCCTGCGCAAGTTACATCCTACAGTCCAATGGCATGATTCGCTACTTGTGCTAACACATTTCCTTTGCCTTCAATCGGCACTTTTATGTTATCATTAAAGGTCTTTCAAACCTATTGAAGGAATCATCTGTCGATTATTTCATGCCGTAGATGGATTAAATATATTGAATGGCTATTTTGTTGGTATATTTTCATTGTGCTTACGTTTGTGAGTTGCAAAAAGGAATGATTGAAAATAGCTTATTTATCGCATGCGATGGGTAAGAATAGAAAAGATGGCTAATTAATAAATAGGGACAAATACCTAAATGATCACAAGCAAAATGAATGAAATAAGTTACTCAAATTACTAAGACAAAAATGTTGATTTTATGCGAAAGACGATGACATAATTTTTCTCCAAAACCAGCTATGACTAAAATCAAAGAATGTACGAGTCCTTAACAGAATATATTAAATCCAGCTTTCAAGCTTTTTTTCACGAAAATGAATTTAGGATAGTCGAAGAGAATAGTCCCATTGGCTACAGGAGTGAGAAGTTGCTCAGCTGTCAAAATGAGGTCTATGAAATTAACTTTGATATGGAATATCCTGACGGACTTCAACTTCAAATAAAAAAGTATGATGCTGTATGGCATTCTACATTACATAAAGAAGTTAGAATTTGTTATGAGCAAAAGAAATCGCTACAATCAAAGAATGATTTAAATTCGATTGTGAAAATCGAGTTAGATTGCTACCTGGAAAAGCTGAAGCAGCAGAATTGGAAAATAGAATAAAAAATTGGATGTGATCCATTGAAACATGGATTAAAATAGGTATTCATCCTTCTGTCTAAAGTTAAAAAACTAAAGTACATGTCCATCAAACCTACGAAGACTAAATACAAGCAAAGCGTAATATTCTATTTTGCCAGCGCTATACTGGTCATTTTTCTGGTAGTTTCCTTATCTGATCCTAAATCGATTTTCGATAAAGACGAATTATATGGCTTAAATGCACTACTAACTCTTATACCCCTGATTATGCCTCTAATTGATGAGACATTTAAAGTACATGTAATCATTAAAGCGAATCAGCTGGAAATAGAGCAGATTTTGACAAAGCGTTATTCATTTGATCAGGTTACATCCATCATAGAAGATCGACATTATTTTGTGATAAATACAGGCACAAAAAGACATAGAATATTTAAGTACAGACTACTCAATGAAAAGGATATGCGGGATTCATTGTCTGGCATAAGAGAAATTAAAAAAGTAGAATCTGTAGATTCCTACATACCCCTTATCACTACCTTGCTCTTAGGAGCTGCCATCATTTTATTGATATTTTATTTCTTAAGGTAGATCATTGTCCCAATAAAATATCTCTTTCG
>JBCCSZ010000199.1:0-14936 GCA_039199225.1 Bacteroidota bacterium | reverse complement strand
TACAGCTCCGGAGGCAGCGACTACGCGGTGACGGCCAGTTGGAGTGGTATTCCCAGCAATTGCTGCGAGCAAAGTACCACAGCCAAATTTTACATCAACTCAAAGTTTAATCGGAATGGCTCCGGGCGCAGTGGTTCGGTGAGTATGGCCGTTGGACCAGCGAGCAACCACCACTATCGTTGGAAGTGGGAACTCAGTGGGAAAGACAAGACGGTTTGTGTATTCGGCTGTTCCGATGATAGCAATTTGTCGACGGGTTATCGGGTGTCCACTTCTAGCATAAAATATCCGGGCAGCGTAGCGGCTTCTGACGATAAGGTCGGCTCCATTAAAATTACCTGGTCCAAGCGTACCAATATTCCCAACGGTGACCACGAGTACAAAATATATAAAGATGGTGGCACAACACCCATCGCTACGGTGAGCGGTAGCACGCGCAGCTACACGGATACGGACGTTGGGCCGGGCGAATCTCACTTTTATCAAGTAACAACCTATACCAGGCATTGGAGCAAACACGAGTCTGGCAAGATCGGCCGCTATGGCTATACGATTCCTCGGACCGTCAGTGCCGATGATGGTGTCGGGCGGAGTGTGACCATTGTGTGGGATGATTTATCGGAATTGGGAGAAGAAATTGACATTTACCGAGACAACATCAAGTTGGAACGCATCGCATCCAATAACACCACCTATCAGGATCGCGATCCCGATCTCATTCCTGGTTACAAGCATACCTACTCGCTGCGTCCGGTCAAAGATGGCGTGGTTCGAACCTTTGCTTCCCTTTCCGACATTGGTTACCGCAAATTGGATGGCATCATCAGTGGCTTTGTGACATCGCCCAGCAATGCGCCCATCGAAAACGTCATCGTTTGTGCAGAGCGTCGCCAGGCAGTCGACCAAGGGCCGGCTGGCGTGCAGTACTGCGATACGACCGATGCCTCGGGTTTTTATGAAATCCTCGATATTTATTACTACGATCAGGCCCCCTTCCGGATCACGCCCAGCAAGGGAGATCACGGATTTCGCCCGGGCTTCCTGGAAAGAAGCCTCCGGCAACAAACACCCATCATCGAGAATGTCAACTTTGTCGATACAACCTCCTTCAGCATCAGTGGCCAGATTGTCCAAAATCTCGATGGAAAAGACTGTGGCTTTGCAGGAGTCGAGTTGTTGATCAACGGCGTGTACAAAGGCAATAAGACAGACGCCAATGGCTTTTACACGGTCGTCGCGGAGGAGACTGGACAATACACCGTAACCCCTCGACTTTCCGACCATACCTTTGTGCCATCTCAGGCCAGCTTTTACGTCGGTGCCGATAAAGATCAGGTGAATTTTACACACCAAAAGACACAGCGTTTGAGCGGTAAGGTGTTGGCCGGATGTCAAATCTATCTGGGCGATGCAGCCTTGCGCATTCGCAGCAAGGGGGATGCTTGTTTTGACAAACGCATTCCAATTGAACAAGGGAGTGGTGCTTATGAGATAGACTTACCCGCCCGTGCGTACGAAATTGAAGTCGTTCAAATCGACCCAGACCCTTCCTTTGGCTTAGACGAACAAGATGTTTTAGCTTACTTCAATCCAGTTGATGTCGATTTGTCGGAAGACGATGCTTCGGTCGACTTCATCTATCGCCGCAAGCCGGACATGTCCATCAGCGGCATTGATGCTCCTTCCTGTGGCTTTGACTACAAGCTGGTGGCGCAAAACAAAGAGTACCAAATCAAAATTGATCTGACCGAGACCTTTGGCAACCAAACCTGTCCGGTAGATACTGGTTACATCCTGGTGTACGATGAATTGGCGGATAAAGAAATGGAGCCGGAAACCCTTTACATTTCCCAAGGCTATGCCCTTTACTATACCATCCCTAAAACGCCGAATACCATATCGCCTTACACTAAAAACCTGCAATTCGTCGCCTACGTAGATCGCGAGACAGCTACTTACACAGAATCTTTCGTGGTGACAGGCGTGCGTCCCAGAGAGCAAACTTTCACAACAGTGACGCCGAGCATTCCTTTTATGATCCTGCGGGACCCTCCTGGCGATGAGAGCTACTCTTACCTGGAACAAAATAACACCTCTGAGATTGCCCTCAACTTTTTTGGACAAACGAGCGGCAACCTTCAGGTGTGGGACCAGTTGAAGGTCGGCACAAAATTTCAGTCGGGTATCGGCTTGGAGGTCGAAACAGAGATTTGGGGCTCCATCAAGGCTTCGATGGAAGTTGGTGCCAGATTGGCCAGCGATTCTGAATTCGTGATGAGCCTAACCAACTCGAACTATTTTGCCACCTCGGGGAATTCCCGCATCACTGGAACCGATGGCGATGTCTACGCAGGGGCTGCCATGAATTTGATCTATGCCTTGTCGGATGTATTGACCTTTGATGAAAGCACCTGTGCGGTCAAGAGCGATGTGGACCTCATCATGGCCAACGATGGTTTTGCTACAGAGTTTCTTTTTACGGAAAACCACATTCGCGATGTACTGATCCCGGATTTGGACAGATTGCGTTTGTTTTACGAATCCAGCGGTTCGGATTCCTCTGCCTTTTACGCCAATCAAATTACTGTCTGGGAACAAGCCCTTGCGCACAATCAAAAGCTCAAGGAAGAAGCTAGTTTGGTTGAAAACCGCTCTTTCAGCGCGGGTGCGCCCTACGAATCTTCTACCACAGAGACTTCCAGAAGCAGCCTTTCTTATGAGTTTTCGACCTATGTGGAGAGTACAGTAGCGGCCGAAGCCGGCTTGGAAATCGGTGGTGTTGGTTTCTCGGGGGGCGTTTCGGTCCAACTGCGTGCAGACCTCGGGGAAGGCCGCAGCCAAAGTCAATTGGAGTCGCGAACGACGGGCTACTACCTGGCGGACAACGACCCTGGCGACTTTTTCAGTGTCAATATTCGCAATGACAAGGTCTATGCAACCCCCGTTTTTGAGCTGGTCAGTGGCCGCTCGTCTTGTCCTTACGAAGAAGGGACCCAACCAAGAGAAGATGTTCAATTGCAATCGGATGTCTACATTCAAACCGATGTGGACCCTACAAAAGCAGCTGTCTTTGAGCTGTCTTTGGGCAACATCAGCCAAAGCGATGAAACCCGCACCTACCGCCTGGCCTTCCTGCAAGCCAGCAATCCCAATGGAGCCAAGGTGCGCATCGGTGGTTCCGAGGCCCAGGCACCGATTCCCTATACCATCGGCCCCGGTTCGGCTGCCAAAGCCACCGTGACCGTAGAACGCGGCCCTTCGGCCTACGCCTATCAAAACTTGCGCTTTGCCCTTTTGTCTGGTTGCGACGATGAGCAAATCGAAGACATCGTATCCCTATCGGTTTACTTCGACAGCCAGTGCAGCCCACTGAGCTTGTTCCAGCCCGATAATGGTTGGGTGATCAATGAAAACAGCAACAATCAATTGCCCATAAAGCTTCGGGACTACGACATCGATCAGCTGGATCGCATTACCCTCGAATATGCCGATGTGATCACAGGGATTTGGACAGAAGCCTTGCAACTGGAAAAAGACGACCTGGAAACTGGCCAAAACGGGACGACGGTTTTCTGGAAAGTGGAAGATGTGGCAGACGGCCAATACCTGCTTCGCTTGCGACTGGATTGCGACCAGGGTTACATCTACTCCCGACAGGCAGAGGGTCGCATCGATCGGGTGGCACCTCAGTTGTACGCCCTTCCGGAGCCAGTGGATGGCATCTACGACAGGGGAGATCGCATTTCGATTACCTTTGACGAGACGATCGAATGCCTGGTGTTCGACACGGAGCAGGTCATTGTACGGGACATCAACAGCGGACAGTTGCTTCCTGCGGCGGTGGGTTGTGCCGACAATCGACTCATCATCCAGCCGACCATCGATTTCAACCAGCAAAATGGCCATCGGGTAGAGGTGATGGTAGACGAAGTAGAAGATTTATACGGCAATAAAATGTCCGAATTTGTCAGCTGGGAGTTCAACATCGAGGCCAGCGGTTCTTCTTCTCAGGACACCGACGGCGATGGCATCCCGGACATCAGCGACAACTGTCAATTGGCAGCCAACACCAACCAGGCCGATCTCGACAAGGATGGCATCGGAGATGTTTGTGACGACGATATTGATGGCGATGGGGTTGTAAATGCAGAAGACAACTGCCCTTATTTTGCAAATGCCAACCAAGCTGACCAGGACAACAACGGCATTGGCGATGTCTGCGAAAAGCTGGCTGATGGCGACAACGATGGCATTCCCAACGATGAGGACAACTGCCCCTACCTGGCCAATCCCGACCAGAGCGATATGGACAAGGATGGCATTGGCGATAATTGCGATGACGACCGCGATGGTGATGGTGTAGGTAATGCTTTCGACAATTGTCCGGACCATCCCAATCCCGATCAGTTGGATACCAATCAGGATGGTTGGGGCGATGCCTGCCAAAGTACATCGACAACCGAGGTGGCCTCTGCCGTTGAAGGTGTTCTGATTTATCCGAACCCAGCGAACAGCGAAGTCTTTCTGGAAATTGATATGAAGGAAGCCAGTGATGTGACCTTGGAATTGACAGACAGCTATGGTCGTCGGTTGATGCGGCGCTCGCTGGGGCAACTCGCTAGTGGCAAACAGCGGATTCGACTTTTTGAGCAGCCGATTGGCCTACCAACCGGTATGTATTACTTGAACATTCAAACAAGCGACAGTCATCTCACCCGTCCATTGATCTGGATGCCCTAACGAAACAAACCAATGGCCGTGCGACAAGTGCCGCACGGCCATTGGTTTACCCCTCCAATCATCGCTCAGAAGAGCAGCAGCTGTACCATCAATCCGTTAAGCTCCTACCAAATCGCGAATCACTTCAAACAGGCTTCCATCGGAAATGCGGCATCCTTGCTCCATCATTTGAAACAACTCCATTTCCCGATCGCCATTGTAAGTCTTTTCGGCCCGATACACTTGTAGTTCGGCTCCGGAATTGCGGATGGCCTGCATCATCGCGTCTTTGTCGTTGTTTTGGGTAAAATCTATGCTAGACGCTCCTTCGACCTTTAGGCCCATCATCACCATCTTATCAGCTTGGCAGTGGAAGATTTTAATGTCTTTGGGACTGTTGTGCTGAAGATAATTCAGGTTTTTCAACGTTTTTTCGAATACCACATCGCTGAACTTGCTGATGAGTTGTTCCACCTCGGCCGGGTTTTCAGTCTTTAAGCGCAACCAGTCGTCTCCTCCGATGGAATGAGCGGCCAGGAAACGGATAAAATTGGGCTCTAACTCTTCTAGTTCGTCCTTTTGTAAGCGCCGATATTTCATTGGATACTTAGGTTTTGTGATCTGCTTTAATTGATTAATTTTACGGCCACAAATCTATAACAAAAAATCATATGGAGCTTGTACTTCCCAATTTAGCCAATGCAGAGGTTTGGATGAGCTTGTTGACCCTGACTTTTCTGGAAATTGTGCTAGGTATCGACAACATCATCTTTATTGCCATCGCCGCCGGGCGTCTGCCCAAAGAGCAGCAAGCCAAAGCGACCAACATCGGTTTGATCCTCGCGATGGTTTTGCGGATTGCCCTTTTATTTGGAATCTCTATCCTGGTGGCCATGAAAGAGCCTTGGATTACCATCGATACCATGGGCATTCACGGTGGCTTTTCCGGCCAGAGCATCATCCTCATCATTGGTGGACTGTTCTTGCTGTACAAAAGTACGACCGAGATTCACCACAAGCTGGAAGGGGAGGGCCAAGATGAGTCTGGCAACGTCAAAAAGAAAACATCTACCTTCAGCAATGCCATTGTTCAAATCACTTTGATTAACATCGTTTTCTCATTCGATTCGATTCTGACGGCTGTTGGGATGACCAATGGGGTAGAAGGCGCCCTGATCATTATGATTGTAGCCGTCGTCTTGTCGGTAGTCATTATGATGCTTTTTGCCACGCCAGTCGGCCGCTTTGTCAACAAACACCCATCCATTCAAATGTTGGGATTGTCCTTCCTGATTCTCATTGGCTTTATGCTGATTGCCGAAGGAGCGCACCTAGCGCATCTGACGGTTGCAGGCTCTGAGATCGGCGCCATTCCAAAGGGTTATCTGTATTTTGCCATTACTTTTTCTCTGGCTGTCGAGTTTTTGAATATGCGTTTGCGAAAACAACAACCACCTGTGCAGTTACGTGGTTTACAAGAGGAGGCCGAGAAAGAAGGAATCTACGATGCATAAGGAGTGCTTGGCCTTGGAGGAGGAGATTGTTTTGCATCATCACGCTAAAAAAGGATAAAATGAAGGGAAGATTGTTTGTGTTGAGTCTTCAAAGCACCTGTACTATGCTGTTGTTGCTCAGTTTGTTTGGCTGTCGGCAAGAACCAAATGCTACCACAGAAGGTGTCAAAACCACCACCATTGATTACTATGAACTGCAGGGTCGGACGATGGGGACGACCTACAGCCTGAGCTACCCGGCTCAAGGATTGGCGCCCATTCAAATGCAGCGGAAAGTGGACTCGTTGCTTCAAATGGTCAACCTGGATGTATCGACTTACATTGATACTTCTGCCATTTCTCGCTTCAATCGCTCTACAGGACCTTTTCCGTTGGCAGATTCGCCAGCCGCTTTGGAGAAATTCCTCCAGGAAGGAACAACCGAAGGCATTCCACATCCTCATTTTCTGACCAATATTCTTCGTACCAAAAAGATTCACACGCTCAGCAAAGGCAACTTTGATCCGACCGTTATGCCGCTGGTCCAGTATTGGGGCTTCGGAACGGAGAAGCGACCTGTTTTGGCGGTCGATAGCCTCCGGGTTGATTCGCTCAAGGGGCTCGTTGGTTATTCGAGGGTGTCCGTGAATAAAGAAGGCCCGGTTGTATTGGAAAAATCGCCGGGTGTCCAGCTGGATTTCAGTGCGAGCGCCAAAGGCTATGGGGTCGATAAGGTGTGCGACTTGATGGAAGCGCAGGGAATCGAGGATTATTTTGTCGAGATCGGTGGTGAGGTACGGGTCAAAGGTAAAAGCAAGCGGGGGGACGGTTGGCGAACGGGCATTTCTAAGCCCCGGATTGGCGCCAAGCCCAACGAATTCATAGCCATTGTTCAGTTGAGCGAAGGGGCCTTGGCAACCAGTGGCAACTATCGCAACTACTACGAATCTGAAGGTCGTATCTATGGCCATACCATTAACCCTATCACAGGCTATCCAGAATCATCCGCTCTTCTGGGCGTATCCGTTTTGGCGGATGATTGCCAGACGGCAGATGCCTTCGCGACGGCATTTATGGTAATGGGCGTGGATAGTGCTTATGCAATGGCCAGTCGACTAGACGAAGTAGAAGCTTTTTTCGTTTATGGAGAGGAAGGGGGTAAAATGGCGACCAAGTATACCCCTGCGTTTGAAAAACTAATTCGGGAGTGATTTTGTGCTGAATCGCCGGGATGTTGTCCTTTTCCCAGTGCTGAAAAACGCCCAACATACGAAACCATACGTATTACATGACCTTAAATCTAGACCGTGATCTCTGTTTTTTTGATGTGGAATCTACTGGCCTGAATGTCATCCGGGACCGCATCTTACAAATTGGTATTGTCAAGTATTTTGCCAGTGGCAAAGAGCCAGAAGAGCTGTGCATGCTCATCAATCCAGGCATTCCCATTTCTGAAGAAGCTATGCAGGTGCATGGCATATTGCCCAAAGACCTGGCGAATAAGCCTACCTTCGGCCAAGTGGCCAAGAAGCTGTACGAATTCATCGGAAATGCCGATTTGTGTGGCTACAACTCCAACCGATTCGACGTGCCGATTCTAATGGAGGAGTTTGCCCGTGTCGGCATCGAATTTAGTATGGAGCGGCGCCGGACCATAGACGTGCAGCGGATTTTCTATAAAATGGAGCCTCGAACGCTGCGAGCAGCTCTGAAATTCTACTGTGGGAAAAAGATCGAAAATGCCCACGATGCGCTGGCCGATGTGCGGGCGACCATCGATGTTTTCAAGGGGCAGTTGGAAAAATACAGGGATATTGATATCGAAGACGAAGATGGCAATATCATTGAAAAGCCCGTTCGCAACGATATGCAGGTTTTGCATGACTTCACGACGGATTTGCGCACTATCGATGCGACCCAGCGTCTGAAGTACGATCAAAATGGGGTGGTCGTCTTCAACTTCGGGAAGTATGTCGGTCAGCCAGTAGCCGAAGTACTCAGCAAGGATAAGCAATATTACCATTGGATACTCAACAAGGAATTTTCTTCGCAAGTCAAGCAGATTGTCAAAAAGCTGGTCAAAGAGTATGAAAAGGAAAAGCGCCAGAAGTAATCTTGTTTGTGCCAAAACCAATTTCCGTACAACCATCATCCTGGCTTTGTGGCTGCTGTCCATGCTTGGGGCCTGCTACGAGCCAGAGGAAGGTTGCCTCGACGTGACAGCCACCAATTTTGAGGCAAGTGCAGATGAAGGCTGTGGCGATTGTTGCAACTATCCAGTGCTTCAGCTGCAGGTTTCTCATGGCTATGGCGATACAACGCTTCGGTATGGCGATCCTTATGATTTGGACGGTCAGCCCTTTCGCATTCGGCAATTCATCTATTACATCAGCGAGTTAAGGCTGAAAAATAGCAGTGAAACGGTCGGAGTGGTCGACTCCATCCAGCTGAGCCTGCCCAACAGCCTACCTTCCGAGCAGACCATCGAGGACAATTTTACCATCATATCTCCCGATTTTGCCAAGTTCAGCTACGACATTGGTACCTTCCGTTCCACCTCTAATTTTGACAGCCTTCGCTTCTTCGTTGGTGTCACGGCCCCCGCCAATGAGGCGGATGTTGCGGCCATCAGCACAGGGAGCAGCGATTTGGCCATCTCGTCTGACAGCCTGTACAGCGAGTCTGATGGTTATATTTTCAACAGAATACGCTTTCAAAAGGATACGATTACAGGCAGTGATACCCTAATGCTGGAAGTTGTTGGAACGGAGCAATTGGTGGAAATTGTACTGCCTTTTAAGGAGGAGATTACCCTTGGCCAACCCGTCTGTGTCAAACTGAGAATCGACTACAAAGAATGGCTAAAGGGCATAGATTTTGCGACTGATAATCAATCAGATATGATCTCTAAAATTGTCAGTAATACGCCAGATGTATTTTCTGTCATTGAATAGCGCTCAAATACCTTCAAAAAGCTATAAATTTACAAAACAGGTCATTTTAAATAGCGTTATCTTACTACAAAGAGTCGTCCATCAAAACCACTTAAAATGAAGTATTCCTACTACCTCCTCCTGTTCTGCTTGCTTGGATTTGCTGCCTGCGATGACGATGAAGTCATTCCAGCAGACACAACCGATCTCGCATTGACTTTTAAGGGTACCTACAACGGAGAGCCTCTCCAAATGTTGAAGACTTATGACTACGATGGTACTCCTATTCGCTTTCAACGTTTTGATTTCTATATATCCGACCTGTCATTGATAAAAGACGATCCTTCTGGTAGCGGAGAGTTGGAATTAAAAGAAATTGATTTCATCGATCTCAGCTACGACGCTGCTGCCGATGCTTCCGCTGGCTTCAGACTGGATTTGCCAGAAGTCCAAACAGGCGCATACACTGGGCTGAAAATGGGCATTGGCGTACCACCAGACCTCAACAAGACGGAATGGACCGATTACGCTTCTGGTCATCCACTGAACGATGCAAACCACTATTGGAAGGGCTGGAACAGCTTTATCTTTGCCAAGGTAGAAGGAGCCATTGACGCGGACGGTGATGGCATGTTTGAACAAAGCTTTACTTTTCATGCGGGCCGAGACACCGTTTATTTTGATCATTCTCTGCTGGCCAATATTCAGTTGGATGTGACATCAGCTGCCAGCTTTGACATCGAAGTGGATGTGTTCAAGCTATTCAGCAATCCTGCTCAAGGATGTGATGGCGATGGCAACAACCTAGTCGACCTGGACGAAGATGACTGCAGCCGTTCTCACTCAAGCGATAGTGAGTTGGAGCAGGTCCTTAAGATGATGCGCAATTTCAACAACGCCTTAACGGTTCGGAATTAATATTAGACGGAATGACCTCCAACAATTTCCTATTCTTATTTGCTTTCATTTTGCTGGCAGCTTGTAGCTCCTGTGGAGAAGACGAGATGCCTGAACCACCCAATGGAGGTGTTGGGAGTTTGGATACCATTCCGTACAATCCGGTAGCCCACGAACTAAATCTACCGGATCATTTTCCACAAATGTTTATTCCACCCGATAATCCTCTGACGGTGGATGGTGTTCAGTTGGGACGTCGATTGTTTTTCGATCCCATCTTGTCTAGAGATGGCTCCATGGCTTGCGCCGGCTGCCACTTTCCAGATCGGGCGTTCACAGATGGCCTGGCTGTCAGCACTGGAATCGATGGCATAGCAGGCGCCCGTAGCAGCATGAGCTTGCTCAATGTCGGCTTTTTTGAAAGGGGCCTGTTTTGGGATGGTCGCTCGCCAGACTTGGAGACGCAGGCTTTGCTGCCAGTCGAAGACCCCATCGAGCTGCACACTACCTGGCCCGATGTCGAGCGGAAGCTCCGCGAACATCCCGACTATCCGACATACTTTCGAAAGGCTTTCGGCATCAGCAATACTTCTGAAATCACTAAGACATTGGCTGCCAAGGCCATTGCTCAATACGAGCGCAGCTTGGTCAGCTTTGGTTCTAAATTCGATCAGGTAGAGCAAAAAGAAGCTTTCTATACCGATGATGAGGCGGATGGCTTTTTGATGTTTTTCGATGTTTCCAACGGTCGGCTTAAGGACGCTGAGTGTGCGCATTGCCACAATGCCCCCTTGATGACCAACGATGATTTTTTCAACAACGGCCTTACAGATGTTGGGGATGATTTGGACAAGTTTCCGGATAAAGGGCTTGGTGGTTTTACTGGCCGAGTGATCGACTATGGCAAATTCCGGGCGCCCAGCTTGCGCAACATCGCCCTCTCCGCTCCCTACATGCACGATGGTCGCTTTGAAACCCTAGAGGAGGTATTGGATCATTATTCTTCTGGTGGCCACATTGCGCCGAACCTCGATCCCAATATGCGACCGCTCGAGTTGACCGATGTGGAGAAAAGGCAGTTACTGGCTTTCTTGCACGCACTGACCGATACGTCTTACTACGACAATCCCTTGTTTCAAGACCCATTCAAGTAAAAACAGCACTTAGCGTTGTCAGGCTGCTGTGTGGCTTCCTCCGGGGAGAAGGTCTAGGAACCAAAATCCCAACGATTTTTTGCTTTCGTTTGCTTCCGACTTGGGAGCGCTGTATTCCCTGTAAATTTTTTCGCCCAGACTGAATTTGACTGCTTTTTTGAAGATCGGACCGTCGAAGCAGAAGGTGTGGAATTCTCCGTTTTCACCGCAAG
The DNA here is from genome assembly GCA_039199225.1 of Bacteroidota bacterium. Taxonomy (GTDB): domain Bacteria; phylum Bacteroidota; class Bacteroidia; order Chitinophagales; family Saprospiraceae; genus JBCCSZ01. Next base: position 3,528 of record JBCCSZ010000199.1, on the reverse strand, counting down.
GATCGACATTGGCGGGTAAATCTTCGAGGAAGGATGCGTCGATTTGTCGTCCAACAAAGGAGGCGTCTAACAGCTCGGCTTTGATGCAGATGACAATCGCTTTGAATCCCAGGCGAATAAAATCCAGAATGATTTGTCGGGTGTCCTGTTGCCAAAGTGGAAAACAAGGCTGGATGCCGAGTGGCTTGAGTTGATTTTCCCGATAGGTCCGTAGGTCTTCCAGAAAGATGTCGCCAAAGCCACAGTGTGTATAGCCTTCCAACCGCAGTTTATCCACACTTTCCCGCATCCGCTCATCATATAGTGCCATGGAGGGCTCTTTGGGAAGTTCGACGGTTTGCAAGGGGAGGCCAATGGACTGCACCTGTTGTAGCAACATTGCTCTGCGCAGTCCGTGCATAGACACCCGGTCGTGGTGTTCATTAATGGAAGTCAGCAATTTATCGATCTGGTACTGTCCGCTTTTTTGGAGGTAGTAAAAAGCTAGGGAAGCATCCTTTCCGGAGCTCCAATTGAAGTAGGTTTTGTGGGTGGTTTTTTGTGTCGTAACTTTCATATTTGTGTGTAAGTAACAGAAAAAAGTCGATAAGCCATAAGAAAGGCACTTATCAAAATTTTTCCATTACTTACGACCAAATTTAGACGTTTGGATACTGGAAAATCAATCCAGGGTATTGCCCATTAACAATAGGTAGCGCGTCTTTGATTTTGCGAAATCGACCTTTAGGTTGTAGATCAAGGTTTTGGAATTGGTCAAAGCCAGTTGTGCTTCGCGAAGGGTGATCTCCGGTAGTTGGCCCAGCTTGAAGCGCTCGGCTACTTTGTCGTAATTTTCTTGATAGGTTTGTTGGTTGCTATTTTCTCGATCGATCTGCGCTTGTAGCAATTGCATGTTGGCCAGCTCTTTTTTTGCACTGTTGAAAAGGCGGTTGTACAGTTGTTTTTGCTCCATGAATTTAATGTCTCTGTTGATCTGTGCATTTTGCCTTTTTATCTTTTGGCTTCCTCCATCATAAAGGTTGTATCTGGCCGAAATGCCGATGGTACCGCCAAGGGTTTGAATGCGCTTGAGTTGCTGAACGTCATTGTGTTGAAGGAAGTAGCCCGCATTGGCAAAGGAGGTCAATGTCGGTTTCCCTTCCGTTTGAGAAAGGGCCACCTCAATGTCTGCAACGGAAATACCCCTTTGGGTGAGCCGACACAGTGGATTGTTGCTGCGAATGCTTTCCTGCCAATTGTCCGTGTTGGGTAGGCTTGGCTTGTCGATATCCGCTACCAGAGTATAGCTGTTATTATTTTCATCATTGATTAAATCCTTCAAATCGAGCAAAAGGTTGGATCGAACGATGGAGATGTTGGCAAGGGCGCTTTCATCTTGTCGCAAGGATGTCTGAGCCTGTACGATTGCCAACTTATTGGCCTTTCCAAAGGCTGCCCGATTTTCGATCTTTTGGATTCGCTCTTCATTGAGTGCAATGCTTTCCTTTAGTAGTTGCTCCTGATTTTGCAGTTTGACAATCTCGTAAAATAAGGCAGATACTCCAGAATAAATCTCGTTGATCAATACCTCCTGACGGGCCTTTTCAATTTCGGACAGCCCTTCCAGCAATTGGTAGCGGTGCTTTCGTTGGCCACCATCCCAAAGGACATACCCTGCTTCGACGCCCGCTGATACCGTCGTCGACTCCACTCCTCCCTCGCTGACATTGATGGTGGGCGGTTCCGGCTGAAAGGTGCGCAGGTCGAGGTCTGCAAAATTATTGGTGTAGCTGGCCGATCCCACTGCATCGAGCGTGGGCAAATGACCTGTATTGGCTTTGCTGACATTGTTTCTGGCCAGCAAGATGGATCGCTCCTGAATTTTGATCGATTCATTGTTTACAAGCGCAATTTGAAGGGCATCGTCGAGTGTGATCCGAAGGACCACATCGATTACCGGTTGCGCCTGGCCAATCATCCAACAAGTGGTAAAACAAATGATTAAATATATACTTCGCATGACTGATCTTTTTGATAAAGTTGTTGAAGGTGTTTTAGGAGTTAGTTGATTTGGTTGGCCAACTCCCTCAGTTCGATGTCTAGGTTGACGGGCGTGGCTTGCTTTCTTTGGAATAGGTAGCGCACGACGTAGTATTTGACATTTGTGAATATCACCAAGACCGATGGTAGAAAAATGAGGGTGAGAATCGTCCCGAAAATCAATCCATAAGAGATGGCAATGGCCGTTGGCTTGAGGAATTGCGCGCTGATGGAATTGTTCAACAGCAGCGGTGCCAGGCCAAATACCGTGGTGATCGTCGTTAGAATGATCGGGCGAAACCTAGAGATGGCCGCCTCGCGAATGGCCTCTCCCAAGGACAAACCCTCCTTGATCTTTTCATTGTAGGTAGAAAGCAAGACCAATCCGTTGTTGATCAAAATCCCCCAAAGCGCGATCATTCCCAGGATGGAGAAAATACTTACCGGAATATTGTGCAAATACGTTCCCCAAGCCACACCCACAAAAGCAAATGGCAGCATGAAAAGGATGGCCAAGGTCTTGCTCAAAGAGCGATAGTTCAGCAGAAGAATGCCGATCATACCAATCAACACAATCATGCTTGGTCCCTGGCTGGAATTCTGTGTTTTGGCAGACAATCTGGCTTCACCTTCCAGAGTATATCGGATGTTGGGAAATTCCGCCTGAATGTCCTTAAGGATGGTGCTTTCTGCATCTGCCAAGACGCTGGGGACCGATACGAGCAAGTTGGCCACATCGGCTTCCACCCTGATTTCGCGAATGCCGTTCTGGTGGTTGATGGCTGCAACATTACTCTTGGTGTTAAAGGAGGCCAATTCACTCAGCGGATAAGAAGCACCATTTGGAGTAATGAATCGGGCCGTTTCAATATTTTGTATGGACTGGCGGTCTTTTTCATCGTAGCGAATCCACACTTTTACCTCCTCATCACCGCGTTGTAAGCTTTGCGCCTCCAATCCGAAGAAGCCCTTGCGGACCTGGTCGAAAACCTGCGCTTCGGAAAGTCCTAGAAATTTTGCTTTGGGGCTGAGTTCCATTTCGATTTCCGGCATGCCCAGCTTATCGGTATCCGTTACGTCCTTGAGGTCCGTTCGATCTTGGAGGTACTGGCGAAGCTTGGTTTTGGCTTGTCTCAAGTTGTCCATATTGCGACCGATCAAGGCGATCGAAACCGGCTTTCCAAAGATGGCAATGCTTCCATACGACAGATTGGTTGCCTGTGGAATCGGACCAACGGCATCCCGAATGCTGCTGGCAATATCGAAAGACATAATACCCCTGGTATCTCCTTCCAACATATAGATATTCAAGGCGCCCTGGTTGCTGCTGGGGCCTGTGATGCGTTCAACATACTTGATCACCTGATTGCCATCGGTCCGCTGGCTGGTGTATTGCTCATTGACCTCCCATATTTTCTCCTCAATGTAGCGCAGGCGCTCCTCTGTAATAGACTCATCCGTGCCAAGCGGCAACTCTAGGCTGGCCGTAATCACATCCTGGTCAATCGT
>JBCCSZ010000198.1:0-15018 GCA_039199225.1 Bacteroidota bacterium | reverse complement strand
TCACTTACATGGCCTTGTCAGCCAGAGCGGTCGACTATGCCCACAAGCAAATGGAGAGTGGAAAGCTGTAGGATCAATGGCACATCACGGCGTTGTTGACCAATAAAAAGTCTAGCTCTGTTGGCAGTTCCAATTGTAGGCCGCGCAAAACAGACAGTAGGCCAATCAGCCAAACAGATACATATAGCAGTGGACGCAACAGGTTTCCGGAGTGCCGGAGCAGTGTCTTTCCCAGTAGTATGGCAGCCATCATCATTGGAAGGGTTCCCAGTCCAAAGGCGAACATAAAGGCGGCGCCATTTATCGGACCGTTCTGGGTAAGGGCTCCGGCAAGGGCCATGTAGACCATGCCGCAGGGCAGCAGGCCGTTCAATGCTCCGAGGCCAGGGATGGCCAAGGGGGATTGAGACCGAAACAGCCGACCAAAGCCTTTTTGTATGTAGACGCTCCATTTTTGATAGAAAGCAGTAGACCACATGCGTTGCTCAAAGCGATACAATAGCGGTAGGGAAACAACCAATAGCACCCCGAATACGATGGTGGCCGTACGCTGTAAACCAGCCAGCCAGATGCCTTGTCCGACGCCACCCAGCAATACACCCATCAGCGTGTAGGTAGCAATACGGCCGGCATTGTAGGCCAGGGCTTTTCCAGCGCGCTGCCAGGGAGAACGGCTGCCAAAGGGCAAGGCCAGCGCCAGTGGGCCGCACATTCCCAGGCAGTGAATGCTCCCAAAAAACCCGATTAGGAAGGCCGCTCCAAATGCCATTAGCGTACGATTGATTCTTCTTTAAAATACTGAGCGCCGTTGGCCTCCCAGTCTACTTTGATGCGCCACAGCCCCCTCTTGAGCTTGGTCACAGGAATGTGCATTTGACCAGACTCGTCCAGGCGAATGGCAATCTTGACATCCTCGTATTTGTTGGAAGGACGAAAAAAGTGGATGATCCCACTAGCAGATGTATGATCTTGTGGAAATGTCAAAGCCAACTCCTCCTCTTCCGCTGTGTATTGGATGGACAGCTCGTCAAGCAGCGCTTGCTGGTTCTGAACCTTGTTGTAGTGCGACTGATACCGGAGGTCCTCTTCATAGTAATTTTCAACTACCAGATTGGGCTTGTGTTGAGAAGCCCGAACAACCATCGATACCATGACAACAACAAAAAATGTATAAAAGATAGCGATACTCCATCCCCAATTCAATTTCATAATAACTTAGTTTACAGGTCCCAGAAAATTTGTTTCTACTTCTCCGATCAACTCCTCGCCACTGTAGATGTATATGGTCACATCGTTTTTGCGGCCCCGGAGTTGGTCTTTTTCAAAATCGATGAACAGCGCCCCTTCGCTCATTCCTTGTGATGGAATGTCTCCGGCTTCGCCGACCAGTCGTACCTCGGCCCCTTCGGTTTCAGCAACAAAGCGAATCGCTCCAATGGTCTTATTGGTCTTATTGATCAATTGGTAATTATATAGATTGCTCAGATGGCTTTCGTCAACTTCCTGATACAGCAAGCCCGGCGTCCGCAGCAAAATCGCTTCTACATCTGACCGACCAAACAACAGGAAGCTTTGCAGAACAATCAGTATGCCCAACACAGCCATATACGCCTTGGCCCGACGGGTAAAAGTAAAAGAGCGACCGCTGCTCACACCGTTCTCAGAGTCGTAGCGGATCAGTCCCCGGGGGCGTTTGACCTTGTCCATGACCTCGTCACAGGCATCGATACAAGCCGTACAGTTGACACATTCCATTTGGGTACCATTGCGAATGTCTATACCCGTTGGACAAACCTGAACACATAGTGTACAATCAATGCAATCTCCCAAAACCTTTATGGGAGACTCTGCCGTAGCCAAGGTAGCCGTTCCATTCACCCGACTGTTTTCCACTGCCGCCGCCACCTCTTGCCGAACGCGATCCAAAGGGTTTTTCCGCTTTTTGCGAATCTTACCACGAGGTTCTCCCCGCACATGATCATAAGTCACTACAATGCTATCGGCATCCAATAACACCCCTTGCAACCGTCCATAAGGACAAACCGCAATACAGACCTGTTCCCGGAAATAAGCAAAGACCCCATAGAACAAAAAGCTAAAAAACAGCATGGAAATAAAACCACCCATGTGCATCTCTATCGGCTCCCGAACGATCTTCCAGACCTCCTCTACGCCAATAATGTAAGACAAAAAAGTATTGGCAATCAAGATGGCAATGGCAAAAAAGATGCTGTGTTTGCTGAGTTTCTTCAAGATTTTGGGAGCGTCCCAGGGCGCTTTATTCAATCGACGTTGGGCGTTGGCATCGCCCTCGATCCAGTATTCAATCTTTCGAAAAACCATCTCCATGAAAATGGTCTGTGGACAAACCCAACCACAAAATAAGCGCCCAAAAACAACGGTAAATAAGACGATGAACAGCATCATCGTAATCATCGCCAAAGCAAACAGGTGCAAATCCTGGGGCGTAAACAAGATGCCAAAAATGATGAACTTGCGCTCGATGATGTTGAACATCAAAAACGGTACTTCGCCCACTTTCACGAACGGCATCCCAAATAAGAGCAGCAATAAAACGGCAGCCACGAGGACCCTGGCCCGATGGTAGCGCCCCTTGGGCTTCTTGGGGTACACCCAAAGGCGCTTACCTTCATCGTCGACCGTTGCAATATGGTCTCGGAAATCTTCGTTTTGGCGGCCCTTTTTCATTTCATTGATTAATTGTGAACTTGAAGCTATTTCATACCAATTTCCTGGCTCCCTTCCTCTTTTTCTTCATACCGTTCCCCTTGTGGTGCCTTGGGATTGGCAGGCGTGGTGCCATTCAATGTCATAATGTAACTGGCCACCTTCTGGATGTCGCTGGGACGAAGTTGGGCTTTCCAGGCAATCATCCCTTTTTCCGGTACACCATACTTGATGGTTTTAAAAACATCGGCAATGCTACCACCGTGCAACCAGTATTCATCTGTCAGGTTTGGACCTACTTGTCCACCACCATCCTCCAAGTGACAAACGGCACAATTACTTTTGTAAATAGCCATACCATCTGACAAAGCCGCCGCATCCAACAGGGCTACCACATTACTCTCCGTCACATTATCGGATTGGCGATCCAAGTAGGCGGCCACCGCTCTGGAAGCGTGTTCCATCTCCTGCTCATAGGCTTCCCTGGAACTCATTCCCATGTCTAAGTAGTGGTGATAACTAAAGTATCCGACACCAAAGACAATTGATATGTAGAACATGGCTACCCACCAAGGCGGAAGGTTGTTGTCCAACTCTCGAATGCCATCGTAGGCGTGATCGAATAAAATGTCCTTTTCCTTTTCGACCGGTACAGCCGCTGTCATCTTTTCGTACCAGCGCTTCAATAGAGATTCTCTGACCACCTCCGGTTTACGAACGATCTCTATCCCTTGCTCCTGCATCAAGCGAATTTTCTGAACTTCCATCATCATCCATAAAAGGCGAACCAGGAAGACCAGAGTGGCCACGACGACGGCCAGGCCGACCAGCAGCAAGGTGTGTTCCAGAATGAGCTCCATGCCACGTGGATTGATGCTTTCTTCGGCGGCTCCTTTGGCCCACAATTGCATAGAGCTGGTTGACAAAAACAAAAAAAGGAGCAACAACTTATTTTTAATCTTCCGTTTCATTTTAGGCTTTTTTTTCAGTTGACTGCAATTCTTCCAATGGCAGAGCTGCCATTTTATCGACAAAAGAACGTTGGCGGCGCAGTATCCGATAGCTGCTCAAAAGGAATATGGTCATGAATATCAGCATGGGAATAATTGCCAGCCAGTTGAGGTTTTCGACCGATTGCAGGATATACTTATACATGATTCATATGGTTTTTAAGTCGTTTGAAAATTATTTGTCCGCTCTTTCCTTCTTCACCTTAATGTCTGTTCCAAGGCGCTGCAGATAAGCGATCAAAGCCACGATCTCCTTGTCTTCCAAGCGCTCTGTTTCGATGCCATCTTTTCGCAGGCTCTCCGCTATTCCGGCTGCTTGCTTTTTCAAATCCTGAACGGCTATTTGATCAAAACCTTCCGGATAAGGGGTGTTGAGCATTTGCAGTACCCGAATCTTAGCTGCTGTGCTTGTGGTATCCAAATCGTCGGTAATCAACCAAGGATAAGGAGGCATGATAGAACCTGGTGACATGATCTCCGGCTCCAACATGTGGTTGTAGTGCCAAGAGTCGGGATACTTGCCGCCGACCCGATGCAGGTCCGGCCCCGTGCGCTTAGAACCCCAGAGGAATGGGCGATCGTAGATGAATTCTCCAGACTTAGAGTATTGTCCATAGCGTTCTGTTTCAGAGCGGAAAGGACGAATCATCTGAGAGTGGCAACCCACACAACCTTCGCGGATGTAAATGTCGCGCCCTTCCAATTCAAGGGGTGTGTAAGGTTGGACAGAAGCAATCTTTGGTACGTTTTCATCGATGATGGCCATCGGTAAAATTTCTGCCAATCCACCGATCATAATGACGATGGTTGCGCCAACCAACATAGTCAGTGGTTTGTTTTCAATCCAGCGGTGCCAGTGCTCTCCTTCCGCCGCTACATGCTTCACGCGTCCCGGAGCTTCCACCCATTCGTTGGCATCCAAGCTACCCTGTCTGGCCGTTTTGATGAGGTTGTAAATCATCAGGAAGATACCGCCCAGGAACATGGCGCCACCCAAGGCGCGGATCAAGTACATGGGTATAATCTGCGTAACTGTTTCCAAAAAGTTGCCATAGACTAGGAAACCATCTGGTGTAAATTGCTTCCACATTAAGCTTTGTGTGAATCCGGCCCAATACAGTGGAATTGCGTAAAACAGAATGGCCATCGTGCCGAGCCAAAAGTGGGCGTTGGCCAATTTCACAGAATACAGCTTGGTGTTGAACAGCTTGGGAACCAACCAATACATGACACCGAAAGTGAGCATCCCGTTCCAACCCAAGGCACCTACGTGAACGTGGCCGATGGTAATATCTGTGTAGTGTGTGATGGCGTTGTAGGCTTTGATAGACATCATCGGACCTTCAAAAGTAGACATCCCGTAGGCCGTCACGGCCACCACCATCATTTTCAAAACAGGATCGCTGCGGACCTTGTCCCAGGCGCCGCGTAGGGTGAGTAGCCCATTGAGCATGCCACCCCATGAAGGAGCGATCAACATCAAAGAGAAAACCATCCCCAAAGACTGCGCCCAATCGGGCAAAGAAGTGTACAGCAAATGGTGCGGCCCCGCCCAGATGTAAATGAAGATGAGAGCCCAGAAGTGAATGATGGATAAGCGATAGGAGAACACTGGGCGGTTGGCCGCCTTGGGGAGATAATAGTACATGAGCCCCAGGTAGGGAGTGGTTAGGAAGAATGCAACCGCATTGTGTCCATACCACCATTGAACCAATGCATCCTGAACCCCAGCAAAGGCCGGATAACTCTTCCACAAACTGACCGGGATTTCGAGATTGTTGAACACGTGCAAAATGGTAACAGTCACCCAGGTGGCTATGTAAAACCAAATGGCGACATACAGGTGTTCTTCCCGGCGCTTGAGGATGGTTCCAAATAAGTTGATTCCGAAGGCAATCCAAACAACGGCAATGGCCAAATCAATGGGCCACTCCAACTCGGCATATTCGTGGCTACTCGTAATACCGAGCGGTAAGGTGATGGCCGCTGCAACAATAATGGCCTGCCAGCCCCAGAAGTTGAACTTACTGAGAAAGTCGCTATACATCCTGGTTTTGAGCAAGCGTTGCAACGAATAGTAGACGCCCATGTAGATACCATTACCAACAAAGGCAAAAATGACGGCATTGGTGTGTAGCGGGCGAAGACGACCAAAGGTGGTTTCAGGAATTCCGAAATTGAGTGCTGGAAAAACCAATTGTAATGCGATCAGCAGACCGACCAGCATACCGACAACGCCCCAAAGAGCCGTCGCATAAGCAAAGTTTCGGACAATGGCATTGTCGTAAGCAAAGCGTTCGAGTGGTGCAGCTTGACTAGTCATTTTTTTGGGTATGTTTAAAATTGTCTTCAAATAAAATTCTAATAGAAGGAGTGTAATCATCCTCGTACTGTCCGTTTCGTACCGCCCACAAAAAGGCCATCAAAAAGCCTCCGGCGACCAATAAACTGATGACTGCTAAAAACAGGATGATTTTCATTTCTCTTGCGTTTTGTTGATATAAAATTAGGGGCTATCGGCGGGCTTATTTATGAGATTTGTTAATCTCGGAACTGATTTTTATCATACGATAGGCCAGTAGGCTACTGGCTCCGACCCCGAACAGGACGATGGTGAGTGAGCTGAGCGGCATGAGAATGGCCGCCACGACAGGTGACAATAAAGCTTGGACTGCATAGCTTAAACCCACCAGGTTGTAGAGCAGTGCGATGCCAAAGGCTGCATAAACCAGCTTGCGACTTGCCCGGGCATAACGTATCACACGCGCCAGAGCAGTTAATTCGTGGCCTTTTGCGATGACATCGGCGGCAGGAGTAAAGTCGTTGCTGTCGTCTGTTACGACCAGTCCGACATCGGCTTGCTTGAGTGCGCCGGCATCGTTGAGGCCATCGCCGACCATGAGTACGACCTCCCCTTTTGCTTGGAGGCGCTCGATGAAACGCAGCTTCTCTGTGGGATTGCGGCGGAAGAGCAATTGGGCCTCTGTTCCAAACAATGCCCTAAAGCGGTCTGCTTCGCGCTCATCATCACCGGACAAGAGGCTGATTTTATGATCAGTGCGCAGAGAGGAAAGCAGTTCACCCAGTCCCTCGCGAATGATGGAGCGGGTTTGAAAGCTTCCCAGCAGTTGACCATCGATACAAACGTGGGTTCCCTCCTGCTCTTTTGGTTGGTTTGTAAAGGTGGAGGAGCCGATTTGAATCTTGTGGCCATCGATGATTCCCTCGATGCCCTTGCCGGTAAGCTCTCGAAAATCGACCACTTCCAATCGCTTGCCCGCACCCATTTGTATTTCGATTTTTCGACTCTTAGGATGGGCCGAATGGTGAACCAATGAGCGAATCCAGCTACGGCTTTCTTCTGTTAATTCAGTGGTAAAAACCACTTCTCCCTTTTGTTTTTCCGTCAGGGTACCGGTTTTATCAAATACAATATGTGTTACACTCTGTAAGGCTTCTAAGCTGTCGGTATTTTTCAATACGATGCCCTTTCGTGCCAGTAGTCGAAGGACGTTTCCAAAGGTGAAAGGGATGGCCAAGGCCACTGCACAAGGGCAGGCGATGATGAGCACAGCCGTGAAGGCGTCCATGGCCAGGGCGGGATTGGTCCAGAGCCAGAAGGCCAGTGTACTAAAGGCAATCAATAAAATGAGGATGGTAAAAGAGCGCCCGGCCTGGTCGGCAAGACGTCCCATTCTCAGAGAGTCGCCTTTGTGGGTAAAGACCTTTTCGTTCCACAGTTGGATGAGGTAGGATTGATCTGTTTTTTTGGTCAATACTACCTCAATGGCTGCCCCCGTTTGGCGGCCACCAGCGAATACCTCTGCTCCTTCGGCAACTTCTACCGGATCGGATTCACCCGTCACAAAGCTGTAATCGATCCGGGCGGCTCCTTTTCCAAGGATGCCATCTGCCGGAATCAATTCACCAGAGCGCACCAAAACCCGATCTCCAGTATCCAAGCGGTCGAGCGCCACCTGTTCTGTCCCATTCGGTCTTATGAGCGTAGCTGCCAGGGGAAAGTAAGATTTGTAGTCTCTATCGAAGGAAAGCTGGTGGTAGGTGCGTTGTTGAAACCATTTCCCCAACAGGAGAAAAAACAGTAAACCTGCCAGGGAGTCAAAATAACCCGCACCGCTTTGGGACAAGATTTCAAAGGCGGAACGTCCGAAAAGCGCCAGAATACCTATGGAGATCGGGAGGTCGATGTTGAGTTGTCTCTGTTTTAAGCCCAGATAGGCTGATTGTAAGTATGACCAACCGCTGAAAAGCAATAGCGGCAGCCCCAATATCAAATTAAAATAAGAGAAATACTTTTTGAGCAAGGTGTCGGCTCCTACTTCCAGTCCGAGGTACTCTGGAAAGCTGAAAAGCATGATGTTGCCAAACAGGAAGCCCGTCACACCGATTTTGATGGCCAGGCTGCGATCCGTCGCCACCTTTGTCGTAGTGGTATCGGCCAGCCGGATCAGCGGCTTGTAGCCAATTCGGCTTAGCAAAGTCGCCAACTTAGACAGTGGCAGGCGTTTTTCATCGAATGTTATGTGTACTTCCTTTCGGAGGAAATTGACCTGCGAACGATAAACTCTTTCGTCCAATCGCCCCAACTGCTCCAACAACCACACACAGGAAGCGCAATGAATTTGGGGCAAGGAAAAGTGTACCCTAGCCATTTTCCCATCGCTGAAGTCGATGAACTTCTTCCGAACATCTGGATCATCTAAATACTCAAAAGTTTCTTTGGATTGGCCCTTTAGGCTAAAAGCCGCCTTGGGATCAATGTCGTAGAAATTGGACAGGCCGTTTTCCTGTAAAATCTGAAAGACCATCATACAGCCTTGACAGCAGAACAACTGGCCATCCAGTTGAAAGTCCTCGTTGGGGATTTCTTCTCCGCAGTGAGTACAGCAGCCAGTTTGCACTGACTGCTGTGGTGTGGCCCGTTCTAATGTCAGCATAATCTAAGTAGGTGGACTAAATAATGAGAAAGACAAAAGGATCAATTTTCTTTTAAAATCAGTAGAGGAACATCACAACTCACGGCCATTCGTCTCGTTTGACTGCGGTGGAATAAGCCCTCCAGGAAACTTCGCTTTGGCTGGCTCATGATGAGCATGTCCATTTGATGCTCTTCGATGAAGTGATTGAGATCATCTTGCAATTTTTTGCCAGGCAGATGGTAAAACTGGATCGGAGTGGCCGGAGAACGACCTTCAAAGAAGGCTTTCATTTGCTCCATTTTCTCATGGTCATCGCTCATTTTACCTGTCATGTTAAAGTGAACACAATGGAAGTTCGGGGCAAATGGCTCAAGCAATTGGGTGGCTTTCCAGATTTCGAAGGGGTCCGAATCACTGACGCCCGTGGCGTAGGCAATTTTAGCCGGCTGCTTGAATGGCACTTCCTCTGGTACGACCATCACTGGGCAATCGGCATGTACCACCACACCGGATGCGATGCCACCGAGCAACTTTTCGATCCCCTTTCGCTCGCCTCTGGTTCCCATGACGATGAGATCGACCTGTTCTCTTTTGGCCCGATTGACGATGGACTGAATCGGCGTTCCCACATCAATGTCCGAAATAATGGGCGGCACATTTTTCAGTTGACTTCCCACCTGAGCCAGTGCCAACTCGACAAAAGCCTTCATAGACTCTCTAGCCGCATCGACCCGTATCTGCGAAGACTTGGCGACCATCACAGGAAGGTCCAGAGGCTCGGCCTCCGGATAGACGGTATGGATCAGTTGCAAATCCGCATCCATGGCGTCTACCAACAGCAAAGCATATCTAAAGGCATTGAAGGCAGGGTCGGAAAAGTCGGTTGGAAAGAGGATTTTCGTTCTCTTTTTCATTGTCGGGAAGTTTAGATGCCACAGGGCAACATTAGAGAAAATATATATTGAGTGTTAGGTGCCTGGACAAAATTGTGTTATCCTTAGTTTGAGATGAGTTTCATCTGTAGACGAGGCAAAAAACACAGACATAGCCATCGCTATGGCGCGTATTTTTAAAGAAGTATAGAGGTGAAAGTCGTTCAAAATAAGTCATTATTTAATTCGTCTAGGCACTCAACTGTTGGGTTCTGTTGATCGGATGAGCTCGTTCAAATCGCGCCATTTTCCACCATCTAGTGCATCGATCAGATGACTTCTGAGGAAGTCGGCGGCTCTTTCAGCCCGGAAGCCTTCGGCCGAACAGGTGATGATTGGTTTGTCCCAGGCTTTTATTTCATCGATGAAAAGGGGCAGCTCATCAAAGGGTAAATTGCAGGCATTTTCGATGTGTCCATGGATGAATTCCAGCGAGGTTCGTACATCCACAATGACCAACTCCTTGTTGCGATAGGCTTCGATGACCGGTGTCGGCAAGGATAAATGGAAATTACTTCTCATGGTATTAATATTTATGTGCAGGATAAGGACACCCACTTTCAAATACCCTTTTGACCTTCGCAACCATTTGATTGATCGTCATGGTGTCGGCAGTTTCTGCTTTGCGTACGATTGGCGAAAGGGATTTGAGGGACTTTAGATAGCCTAGAAAAGCAACCTTTGCTTCTGCAGGTCCAAAAATGTATAGCTCATCTACGTCTTTGATGTGCTGAAAGATTTTCTGAAAGTACTTGCGCTCCTGGTGCCTGCGTCGCTCGAGATGCTTGGTCTCTGATATGACATCCATAGGTCCCCAAGCACTTTTGGAACGCGCACCACCAACTGGGCGGACTTCCTCTATATCAGAGTGAATGCAGACTGTTGGATTATCGATATTGTCTTTATCTATGAGGAAAGCTTTGCGACGGTCAAGCCAGATTCCAAGCTGTTTTTGCAACATCATAATATTTTTCATACGTCAATTCTTTTTAATAAATAGCTGATCAAAAGCTTATTGTGTCCATATTGTTGAATTCCCTACCCAGGTTCTGTCAAACCGCCGTAGAATGATGCGGCTGCTGGGCCGGTACGCTGAATTCGTTGTAGGCATAATTAATCAAATCGAGGGGTGTCAAAATACCTATGAGTTTATCATTGCTATTGACAATTGGCAGGGCGTGAAACAGATTTTCTTTGAACACGCCCACTGCGGCCGACACCTTTCTGTCTGACCGAAGCTTTACAACGGGCGTTGTCATTACTTCTTTGACCAACAGACTGCGAAAAAATCTAAGGTTTTGGGTTCTTTGTTTGTCTTTTAGAAATAGGGTCCATCGGTTGCACAAAGTCAAGTAGTCGGATTTGCTGATGATACCGATAACTGTTCCGCTATCGTCGGTCACTGGCAGGTGACGAAAACTATTCGTACGAAAGATGCCATCGACTTTGTCCATTGTATCGTTTGGATGAACGCTAATTGGGTCTATAGACATGATTTCTGCTATGCTAGGATTGTACATCTTCTTAGATTTTTTGATAAGTGAATAAATAAGGTGGCCGGCTGCCAAAGGTCAATCGAATCCGGTAAAGTGGAAAACCATCAAGGGTATCGTGGTGTACTTACTCATCTCTTTGGTCATACTGTTGCCGAGTAAATTGTTTAGAAAGCCTCTTTGTCGATTGACCAAGACCAGCAGTTCCATTTCGTTTTGCTCGGCATATCTTTCCAGGGCATCTAGTACAGATTGGGAGTTGTACATGCTTGTCAGGCTGAAGGAAAATCCGGGGTCGTTATTGGCGAATAAGCGCCCAAAGATTTCCTCACTGATCTCTTCGTAAATCTTACCTTCTTCAACCACATGCACAAAGTGAACGGCAGCATTAAAAATCTGATTGAATTGGACCAACTGCTGAATGGCCTCTTCATAAGTCGATTCCAGATTGCTGGCATACATGATCCGTTTGTATGGCTGATACTGTACCGATGGTGGCACCAAAACCACAGGACGTTCGACCTTTTGTGCCACAGCACTTGAAACACTGCCCAGCAAGCGATCAATGACATCTCCCTGGCCAGTCGTTGCAATTACGACCATTTCGACATCCGCTTGCTTGGATTGCTCGACGATGGAGGCAACTGTCTGACCGTGAATGACTTCTGTTTCGACTTTCAACTGGGTCAGTAGCTTTCCTTCTTGTTGTTCGGGAAAGCGCTGCACAAAATCGTCCAACTGCTTCTGTAAAGATGCTGCACGCCCCATACCGGCGGTCAAGATGAGTGCTGCCTCTGGCTCAAACGTACCACTGAAAACGTGTACAACTTTCAACATAGCATCCATAGTATGGGCCATTCCACGGGCATACAAGTAGGCATTGTGCGAAGCGGCGGAGAAATCGACAGGGACCAATAGCGTTTTCATCTTGATTGTATTTGATTCGCTTATTAAGGTAAATTGCAATTAGCGACCTATGCGGCTTTAGCTTTGGCTTTTACAGGAATGCGAGTGCTCCTACGGCTGACAGCCTTCTTACTTCCCCAGCTGATACTCATGCCCAAAATGGTACTGATCAACAAGGGCAATGCGATAATTCCTAAGTACCACATACCGCTGAATCCGGCACCTATGACAATAGCCATAATGAGGTAGTATCTCATAATTAAGCTTCCGAGGCTGAGGCTGGTGAATTGAATAGTCATGATTTTATTTTTATTTAATTGTTAATTGATACTGTAAAATTAGTCCCTCTCTATGGCTGCATCACTGATGTTCATCAGGGAGGTGGTTGATTTTCGTCAACAATGGGAGTGATTTTAAAATGGAATTGAAAAGAGGTGAAACGAAAAAAAATTTGTGGCAAGACAATGATAAAAATCACCTTAGATTCTGATAATTATCACCCAATCTTACCCGCCAAAAGGAGATATTAGTCTTTGTAATAGCAAAGTTCATTTATTGAAACAGACACGATTTCACCCGAATCCCTTTCCTGGGGCATTCGGGTTTTTTGACGGATTTCTACCACTGATAATTGTCAAATGCATCAATGATATTCATCATCAAAGCTGGAGGTGGACTGCCTTATTTTTGAAAAGATCATTTCAAAAAAAACTTCTAGCATGAATAATATACTCGTCACGACTGATTTTTCTATTTGTGCCAATGCAGCCATAGCATCCGCCTTTAAATTGGCGCATTACAACGGCGCACGCATTCATCTTTTGCACGTAGCCGCTACAGCAGAAGATGACTATTATCGGGCTGGATCCGATTGGAAGCAAAAAGTAGAGCAACAAAAGGTACACAATGCCGAACTACTGATGCAGGAATGGAAAGACAAAGCAGCACAGGAGCAGTTGGCCATAACGACAACCGTCCGGGTCGGAGCTTTTCAGGAGGAACTAAAGACCTTCACCGAGCGGGCCGAATTCGATTTACTGGTCATGGGGTCTCATGGTAGCAGCGGCAAGCGAGAGTTTTTCATCGGTTCCAACACCCAAAAGACCGTTCGTAGCTTGCATTTACCCATTTTGATCGTCAAGGACAGCATTCGGGAATTGCCCTTTCGCCATGTTGTCTTTGCTTCCAGCTTCGATGAGGAAGAAAAGAGTGCTTTTGATAGATTCCTGAAGATTGTCCGCCCCTTTCAGCCAGTCGTTCACTTGGTCAGCATCAATACCAGTGGCTTTTTCAGCCAGCCCTATGTATTGGTCCAAGATGCGATGGCGACTTTTCGAAAAATGGCCGCACCAATGGAAGTCAAGATTCACTTTTACAAGGATTATACGGTCGAAGCTGGTATCCGTCACATGAGTGAATCTATTGAAGCCGATCTGGTCAGCCTTTCCAATCACAACCGCCGACCGCTCAAGCGCATTTTCAGCGGTAGCAATGTAGAAGCCTTGATCAATCATTCCCAAATTCCTGTATTAAGCATCGATTTTCCAAGGATTTCTTAAATAAACCCAATTGCGAATTAGCCGTCAACAGTGCAAATGGATTGGAATGACTTTTGTCCCTCCTTAGACTTAATCATACAAATGCACAGTTGATCGTAACATTTTGGAATTGGGTCTCAGAATTCGGTGCTTCAGATCGTCATCCAGACGAAAATGAAATCATCCGATTGTACAATCAAATGTCCATTGTATCGACATTCGGTACACTTATGATCATGGTCATTTCCTGGTGCATCAACTACCCATTTGTCTATACCTTCCTCACCGCTCTTGTCGCCACTTTGTATATCGGGGTTATTGTTTTAAACTATTTTGGTAAGATAACCTTGGCCAGATACTTCGTATCGCTGGGCTCCCCACTGTGGGTCAGTACGGTCAATATGCTGATTGGCGGCTATTTTTGCCAGGGCCTGGTCGTCATCGCATCAATAGCCATCACCTATGTAGCCTTTCGCTCCGACCTCCGGAAAATACTCTTAATCATTGGATTTCACATCCTCGTTTTTTTCACTTCCGTTATTTACAACAACATCTATGGTCCTGTATTTGGAACCATCGACCTACCCTACGACGAGATCACCGTATTCATTGGCGGACTTGGATGGTCTTTTATTCTGATGTATAAATTCGATCGGGATCAGAGAAATTTGGTCGAAAACCTCAAGGTCAACAATGAAGAGCTGAAGACAACTACAGAAGAGCTGGAAAGGTTTACCTACATCGCTTCACACGATCTCAAATCGCCATTGAGAACCATCATCAGCTTCATCGATTTGATTGAAAGAAATATTCAAAAAGAGAAATATTCGGAAGTTAAAGAAAACCTCAACTTTGTGCGAACCGGCGCCAAACAGATGAATTTTCTGGTTCAGGACATACTGGAATTTTCCAAGCTGAGAAATCACGAGAAAAACGACTATGCATGGATCGATCTGAATGTGGTCTTGGAAAAGGTAAAGCACAACTTGAATGAAGACATCCGGCAAAAGAATGCCATCATTCACGCCAATCACCTTCCTCATTTTTGGGGCAATGAGTTGGAGTTTCTACTGCTTTTTCAAAATTTCATCCAAAATGGTATTAAGTACAATGAACGCAAACAGCCAATGATTAGAGTCTCTGCGTCGGCAGAAGATCAGCAAATGAAGCTGTCCTTTAAAGACAATGGCATTGGCATCGAAGAGCAATACCACGAACAAATCTTTCAGTTTTTTAAAAGATTGCACAATTCCGTTCAGTACCAAGGAACAGGTTTGGGATTGGGCCTATGTAAAAAAATCATCAACAATTACAATGGCAGCGTAGCCATCGATTCTCAACTGAGCGTGGGAACAACTTTCACCCTACTATTCCCGATTGAAAAGCCAGCAGAAAAAGACGTAGGCTGTTTGGGTAAAATCAAGGTGTGAGCCCGTTCAGTTTCGCTCTGCATAAAAACCATCTGGCAGCGCGTGAAAGCGGCCAAAGACGGCAATAAAATCCAGATAGGC